>URVJ01000001.1 GCA_900551295.1 uncultured Eubacteriales bacterium
ACACAGACTGTTTTCACTCCGCTGACGGCTGGGTCGTATGCGACGAAAAAACGGCAGATGTTTGTGAGAAAGATGAAATTCATCCCCCGACGAAAGATGAGCTGTCGCAAAGAATTGCTGATACGCTTTGCGGCATGATCTGACATTTTAAATTATAAAATAACTGCCCGGCTGTGGTTTTTGTTGCCTCAGCCGGGTTTTGTTACAGATTTTTGCGTTTTTACTTTGCAAGATTTATCATGCTGTTTGCTTTCATATAGTCGTATACCTGCTTGCCGTGCTCCTGTTCCTCGGTCTGGATATGATTTAAGAGCTTACGGCAGTTTTCATCATCAAATTCAAAAATACAGGTATCATAGAGCGCTGACGCGTGCTTTTCGCCGTTGAGGACGTCGGTGCATAAATAGCAGTCGCTTTCCTTGTCGGGCGTTGAATCGGTGGTATAGGTTGCGGCAAATGTCGGTTCAGCCTTCTGTGAAGCTGCGGCAGGAGCAGGAGGGTTTCCTGATTCGATCTGTTCAAGCGTTTGCAGATGTTCTTTTTCCTGTGTGGCAATCGACGAAAACAAATTCTTGAGCTGCGCGTCTTTTGCGCATGATGAGTGCTTGGTGTATTTGTCGATACAGAGCTGTTCTTCGTTTTTTAGATCCTTTAAAAGATCCGTTTCTTTTTGAGTAAGCTGCATAAAAAATCACCTCGCAGTTATTGTTAGCCGGAGGTGAGAAAAATATTCGTGTTTGTCATCTAAGCGCTATTGTTTCGTCGTCAACGCCTTTTTCAATGGAAACGATTTTCACATAGTAGCTGTAACTCGGATTTACGGTTATGAGCACGCGCTCTCCTATTTTTTTGCCGGCAAGCGCTTTCCCTGCCGGCGATTCAATACTTATGCGGTTTTCCATGACCTCCGCACGCATTGTTGTTACTATCTGATATGTTTCTTCTTCGTTATCCTCTTCAATGAATACCGTAACTTTGTCAAAAAGACCGACGGTGTTTTCGTCCGAGTTTGTTTCAACGACTTCCGCCGTCTTTATCATGTTCTGAAGAAATCTTATACGCCGCTCGTTTGCGTTTTTCTCCTGCTTTGCTATATGATACTCTGCGTTTTCGCTCAGATCTCCGAAAGCGCGTGTACGGACAACCTCTTTTAAAAGTTTAGGTCTGAGTTCCGTAATGCGGTATTCGATCTCCTCTTTCATTTTCTTTATATCGACTTCGGTGAGCTTATTGTTCATATATAACGCTTCCTTCTGTTAAATTCAGTCAAGTTTAACTCTCATGCTTACGGCTTTTGCGACAATAAACGCCACAATAAGCTTTATTGCGTCGGGAATAAGGTAAGGAAAAACACAGGCGCTGAGGGCCGCAAGAATCGTTATATGTCTGCTCGTTGCAGTGTATACGTACACGTACCACATTGTTCCGAAAGTATAGCAAATCGCAAGTCCGAACAACAGAGAAACAGCCTGCGAGAATATATTTTTGGTGAAAACATAAGTAATAAACGAATATGTCAGCGGAATCAGGAGAAAACCGAATATGTAGCCGCCCGTTGTTCCGATGAGCGCCGAAATACCGCTGCGGAAACCGGAAAATACCGGGACACCGACCGCGCCTAAGAGTATGTACAGAGCAACAGCCGCAAAAGAACGTTTTCCGCCCAATATCAGCGTTGCCGTAAATACCGCAAAGGTCTGTAAAGTAAAGGGAATAATGCTCGGTACGGAGATCCATGAACATACTGCTATTATAACCGCAAACATGGCGATATAAGCCATATCGCGTATTTTCTTTGATGTAGTCGATTTTGTCATTGCAATTCCTGCCTTTCCGCAATATTTTAGCACATACGTGTGCAAAATTCAATAACAGCTTATAAATGATTTTTGTAAACAATGTTAATCTTTAATGAACGTGATTTTTGCATAAATTCGACATTTATGTATTTTTTGTAACCAACGCAGCTGTTTTTCTCCCAAAATGCATTACTTTTAATACAGATTGTTAAAATGTGAAATGGAACGTTTTTATTTTTTCAAAAAATCTTGACAAAGAATAAAGCTTTTGCTAAAATAACTGAAAAGTTAAAAAGAAAAACGCGTTATGAGCAAAAAGAGTAGCACGGAGAAATTCCAAAGAGAGCTGCCGTATGGTGCGAGGCAGTGAATAGTATTCGATGTGAAGTTCGTTTTGCCAGCAGTGTGCCGAAAATGAAAAGTAAGCGCAACGGGAGTGACCGTTATATCACCGAAGCAATGATTGTTGCTTTATTTGAGGCTTTGTCAATGATGACGAAGCGAAGCAGAGTGGTAACACGATTTAAGTTCGTCCCTGCAGTCGGTAAGACTCGGGGATTTTTTTAGTTTATACGGCGCAAAAAGCGCATGATATAAAATATAATAACGGAGGAAAAGAAAATGAAAATCAAAAAGATTCTCGCACTCGCACTTTCACTTGCACTTGTAAGCATATCCCTCATATCCTGTTCGGGCGGACAGAAGAAATATGTTGTCGGTATTTCTCAGCTCGTCGCACACCCTGCGCTTGACGCAGCTACCCAGGGATTTGAGGATTATCTTAAAGAAGAATTCGGCGACAATGTTGAGTTTGACTATCAGAATGCCGCAAACGATATTCCGATATGCACAACAATAGCAAACAACTTTGTTTCAAAGAAAGTTGACCTTATTATGGCTAACGCAACTCCTGCACTTCAGGCTGCGGCAAACGCAACTCTTGAAATTCCGATTCTCGGCACATCAGTTACCGAATACAGCGTTGCGCTTAATCTTGACAACTTCAACGGAACCGTCGGCGGTAACATCTCCGGCACAAGCGACCTTGCTCCTCTCGACGAACAGGCTCAGATGATACTCGATATCGTTCCCGATGCAAAGAATGTCGGTCTGCTTTACTGTTCCGCAGAACCTAACTCCGAATATCAGGTAAGCGTTGTAAAAAAGTACCTTGAAGATAAGGGACTTACCTGCACTGAGTATAAGTTCTCCGACTCGAACGATGTAATTCAGGTAAGCGAACTTGCTGCAAACAACAGCGATGTACTTTATATTCCTACCGATAATACGGCAGCTTCCTGCGCAGAAACCATCAATAACGTAGTTCTCCCCAAGAAAGTACCGATAATCGCGGGCGAAGAGGGTATATGCTCCGGCTGCGGCGTTGCAACGCTTTCCATAAGCTACTACGAACTCGGTAAAGCTACCGGCAAGATGGCTGCAAAGATCCTCAAGGGTGAAGAAAAAGTTTCCGATATGGCGATAGAATACGATCCTAACCCTGTAAAGAAATATAATCCCGAAATTTGCGCAGAACTCGGAATTACCGTTCCGGACGATTACGTAGCGATAGGAGAATAATTGCCGATGGGACTTCTAAACGCACTTCCCGGAGCTGTCGCACAGGGCATTATCTGGGGCATAATGGCAATAGGCGTATATATTACGTTCAGAATACTTGATTTTGCCGACCTTACGGTAGACGGCTCTGTTTGTACCGGCGCTGCGGTCTGCGCGGTACTCATAACGTCCGGCTGGAATGTGTATGCGGCAATGCTTGTTTCCTTTGCGGTCGGTATGCTTGCGGGACTTCTTACGGGTGTGTTCCACACATTTATGGGAATACCGGCAATACTTTCCGGTATTCTGACGCAGCTTATACTCTGGTCTGTAAACCTTAAGATCATGGGTAAATCCAATATCGGTCTGAGCGCGCGCACATTCAATGTTCTCGTAACTCAGCTTAAGACCAACGCGACGCTCATAGTTCTTGCAATAGCAAGTATTCTTCTTATCGCAGCGCTGTACTGGTTCTTCGGAACGGAATTCGGTGCGTCCATAAGAGCGACGGGTAGCAATATTAACATGAGCCGCGCGCAGGGCATAAATACAGGACTTACAACAGTGTTCGCACTTGTTCTTTCAAACGGTATTGTTGCGTTTGCCGGAGCGCTGCTCGCACAGTATCAGGGCGCTGCTGACATAAACATGGGCAAAGGCGCTATCGTTATAGGTCTTGCCGCCGTAATTATCGGTCAGGCTCTTGTATCGGTGTTTCCTAAGAACTTTGCCATAATGCTTTTCGGTGTTATCGTAGGCGGTATCGTATATTATGTTGTGTACCAGACCATTATATTCTTGGGACTCGATACAGACCTTCTGAAGATGCTTTCCGCTGTGGTAGTTGCGATATTCCTTGCGGTTCCGTACTGGAAGAAAAAAGTATTTTTAAAACCAAAGAACGTAAAGGAGGCGAAATAAGTCTGTGTTAAGGATAGAAAACGTATATAAGACCTTCAATCCAGGCACCATTAATGAAAAGGTTGCGCTTAACGGCGTTAATCTTACATTGAACAAAGGCGATTTCGTCACCGTAATAGGCGGAAACGGAGCAGGAAAGAGTACGCTTCTGAATGCGGTATGCGGAGTTTGGAAACCAGACTCGGGCAAAATTATAATCGACGGCAGCGACGTTACTTCAATGCCCGAATATAAGCGTGCAAAGTTTCTCGGACGTGTGTTCCAGGATCCCATGATGGGCACGGCTGCCGGTATGGAGATACAGGAAAACCTCGCGCTTGCGTCAAGACGAGGAAAAATGAGAGGTCTCGGCTGGAATATAACGCGTAAAGAAAAAGAGTATTATAAAGAAATACTTTCGCAGCTCGGTCTCGGACTTGAAAACAGACTGACAAGCAAGGTGGGACTTCTTTCCGGAGGTCAAAGACAGGCAGTAACGCTGCTTATGGCAACCATGAACAGTCCAAAGCTTCTGCTGCTCGACGAACATACCGCAGCGCTTGATCCTAAGACTGCCGCAAAGGTTCTTGAGCTTTCTGACAAGCTTATTTCCGAAAACAGTCTCACAACGCTTATGATTACTCATAACATGAGAGACGCTATCAAGCACGGCAACAGACTTATAATGATGAACGCCGGAAAAGTAGTTGTTGACGTAAGCGGCGAGGAAAAGAAAAAGCTTACCGTAGAAGATCTGTTAAAGCTCTTCTCACAGGCAAGCGGAAGTGAGTTCAACAACGACAGGGCAATGCTCTCGTAAAAATTTCAAAACAAAAATTAACAGCAAGTCTTGTACAATCGATGTGCCTGACCTGCTGTTTTTTTATTCGCGTCTTGTATGCGGATATTATTCAGATGTGTTGTAAATCAATTCCCGCGCGGCTTTTTTTGCGGAGTCTGTGATGTTTATACCGGCAATAATGCGTGCCGTTTCTTCAATGCGCTGTTCCTCTCCGAGCGCGGTAACGCTTGTTACGGTGCTGTCGCCGTCGTCAAACTTTGAAACGAGAAAATGCGTCTTTGCGAGAGATGCGATCTGCGCCGAATGTGTGACGCAGAGAACCTGCGCATATTTTGCGGTCTGTAACAGCTTTACGCCGATTCTGCGTGAAGTTTTACCGGAAATACCCGTGTCAACTTCGTCGAAAATAAGAGTGTCAACGCCGTCCTTTTTTGCAAGTACGCTCTTGATTGCAAGCATGAGTCTTGAAAGCTCGCCGCCGGAGGCTGTTTTACAGAGCGGCGTGAAATCCTGACCGGAGTTTGTGCGGACAAAAAACTCAATATCGTCTGCGCCGTCCCTTGAAAAAGGTTTGGTGTTAATTTGCACCTTGAATACGACCTTTGACATTTCAAGATATTCAAGTTCTTTTTGTATAAGCTCTTCCAAAAGCTTTGCCGAGTTTTGCCGCGATTCCGTAAGCAATTTTGCTGCTTTTTTGAGTTTTTCTCCTGAAATTCTCATGCGTCCGAGAAGTTCTTCCGAACGTTTGCCGGAATTCTGAAGTTCCGACAGCTCGGATTTTGCCTTTTCGAGATATTCTATCACATCGCTTTCGGCAGGGCCGTATTTTCTTTTTGCACGTGCAATGCCGTCAAGCTTCTGCTCGATTCTGTCGAGTGCCGCCGTAGGATCGGAAACAGGGGTATCAGCCATATCAAGAAGTGTTTCGCCTATGTCGTCAAGCTCGGAACGTATGGCGTTCAGCCTGTCTATGTACTCGTCGGCAATGTCCGACACTTTTGCAAGGCTGTTGAGCGCCTCAAGCGCTCTGTCTATACATTCGCAGGCGGAAATGCCGTTTCCCGAACCGTTCAGATTATCATAGACTGTGTTTACGCACTTTGAAATTTTTTCGATGCCCGAAAGCAGTTTCTTTTCCTCAATAAGCTTGTCCTCATCGCCCTGTTTGATTTTGAGCGCCGATATTTCGTTTATCTGAAACTGCAATGTTTCTATTCTTCTTGCGTTTTCGCTCTCGTCTTTATTGATACTGTCGTATTCGCGCTTTAAGACACAGTATTCTTCAAAGGCTTTTTTGTAATTTTCAAGAATGTCCGAGTTTTCCGCAAAGCTGTCCAATATCGGACGGTGCTTTTCTTTAATCAGAAGTTCCTGATTGTCATGCTGTCCGTGAATGTTTATAAGAACCGTGCTTAGTTCGCGAAGAACAGCAAGAGGGAAGGTGCGGAAATTTATTTTGACGGTGTTTTTGCCGTCTGCGGTAAAGGTGCGCGAAATATACAGCCGACCGTCCTCGTCGACTGACAGATCGAGTTCCGAAAGCTTTGCGAGAGCCTTTGTTCCGACTGACGAGAATACCGCGTCAACTCTTGCCGATGTTTCGCCGTTTCTTATAAGCTCTCTCGAAACACGTGCGCCGCATAGCGCGCCTATCGAGTCTATAATAATGCTTTTTCCTGCACCCGTTTCTCCTGTGAATGCACAGAAAGAGTCCGAGAACGTTATGTCCAGACTCTTTATAAGCGCAATATTTTCAATGTGTATCGACTCAAGCATATATGTGTCTCCTTTGAAAGAGCGTAAGTTTAACCCTTAATGCTCTTTGAAAGCTTTTTTGCAAAATCTTCGGCGTCATTCTCTGTCGCCATTACTATAAGTATCGTATCGTCACCGGCAACCGAACCTATTATTGTGGGAACGTCGAGCGCGTCTATCGCGGCGGCAGCCGCCTGAGCCATGCCGGCAAAGGTTTTTAGTACAACAATGTAACCGGCTCGGTTTATTTTTACTACGGCTTCGGAAAGTATGTTTCTGAATTTGTTGCCGAGACGTGTGTCTATTTCGGTGTTGACGGAATTTGCAGCGTATTTATATTTCGTAAGCCGTCCGTGGCGTACACCCGTGCTTATCTTTACAAGACGCAGATCCTTAATATCGCGAGAAACGGTGGCCTGCGTTGCATTGTAACCGTTTTTTGCAAGGTACTGTGTCAGTTCCTCTTGGGTTTCAATGTCGTATTTGCTTATGAGTTCAAGAATTTTCGACTGTCTCTGAGATTTCATATTAAATCAGCTTTCCCGAAATTATTTATCAAAAGAACTGTTTGCAATGCCCATCTTGCGGTTTAACAGACTGTAAAAGTCTATATCTTTGAGCCGTATGAGCTTTGTGTAGTTCTGTGATTTTGTTATTCTTACAATGTCTCCGTCGTATATTGATTTTGCGCCGACACCGTCAACCGTGCAATATGCTTCGTTAAGTTTGTCCGCCGAAAAACGCACTTCTATTACCGACGAATCCGAAAAGACAATAGCACCGGAATTTACGCACATATACGGGCAGACCGGAATTGCGCATATACACTCAAGTCTCGGATCAATTATCGGACCGCCTGCCGACATACAGTATGCGGTAGAACCTGTAGGAGTTGAAATTACGATTCCGTCGGCACGGTAGGAAGTGATGTTTTTGCCGTCGCACATAAGTCCGAGTCCTGCCATACGTGAAACCGCGCCTTTTGAAATTACAATATCGTTGAGCGCGTTTGCAACAAATACGGTCTTTCCGGAACGGACTATCTCGGCTTTAAGCATCATTCGTCTGTCAATGGTGAGATTCGGACACTTTTCGATTTCGTCGGCGGAACCTAACGAAAGAAGCGGTTTTATAAGATCAAATTCCGAACATTCAAGTTCCGCAATGTATCCGACGCGTCCGAGGTTTATGCCGAGAATATAAGTGCCGAAAGCCGCAGCTTTTTTTGCAATTTTAAGTATTGTTCCGTCTCCGCCGAACACAATGCATAACTGAGCTTTTCTGTACATCAGATATTCGGGGCAGTATTCAATGTTGAAGTCCGAAAGTACCGTTTCGGAAAGCGGAGGATTTCCGCCGTATGGATTTTTCAGACTTTCAGACATCATAACGCGCACATTGTACTTTTTGAGCATTGTCAAAAGTTTTGCGGTGTTCTGAAGATTTTTGTCTTTGTTGGGATTTACCGTTACGGCGATTTTGAGCATAATACATCTCCGAAAAACAGCATAATATGCTGCAAATTCTAACTTAATACATATATAATAGCATAAAGCGCATAAATATTCAATAACTTTTTGTTACTATTCGGCTCTAATGTGAATTAAATATTCGACATTGCCCGAAGTTCCGGTAATCGGCGATTCTGTGCTGCCGCAGAATTTAAAACCGCAGCTTTTGGCTGAGTTTATGACGTTTTCGAGTGCCGCACGGCGTGTTTTTTCGTCTTTGATGACGCCGTTTTTGCCGAGTTTGCTTTTAGACATGGTTTCAAACTGCGGTTTTACAAGCGTAATTATGTCGCACGGACGTGAAACGGTCTGCACGATCGCGGGATATATAAGCGTCTGCGAGATAAAAGATACGTCCATGACAACAAGAGATATATCTTCGGAAAAATTTTCTTTTGTGAGATACCTTGCGTTTGTGTTTTCAAGGCTGACAACTCTTGCGTCGGCGCGCAGCGCTTCGTCAAGCTGATTTTCACCAGAATCAACGGCGTATACCTTTGCCGCACCGTGTCGGAGCAGCACCTGGGTAAAACCTCCGGTTGATGCGCCTATGTCGCAGCATACTCTGCCTGAAACGTCAACGCCGAAATGCTCCAATGCGTGTTCAAGTTTTAGCGCACCTCTGCCGACATATTTTGCTTCTGGGCATTTTGATTCGTCTATTTTTATATCTGCTCCGTCCGGTATCTGTTCGGACGGTTTTAATATTATTCTGCCGTTTGCCGAGACACTCCCGCTTTCGATAAGCTGTTTTGCGCGGTTACGGCTTTTGCAGTATGAATTTTCGTACAGGTAAATATCTGCTCTCATGTTAAATCTCCGATTTTGTCAGTCTACGAAAATATTATAAAATTCCATTGTCATTTTGTCAATGATATTTAGTATTCCGATACGCAAAAATATTTAACATCAGATTAACATTTATAACATATTTTGAAAACAAACGCAATACCTATTGAAAATAATGTCGGAATTTAGTAAAATAGCTTGAATGTAAAAATACAGTAAAGGAAGTATAATGCAATGAATAAACAGGTCACTATTTTCGATCATCCGCTGATTACACATAAGCTTTCCATACTCCGCGACGAGAGAACCGGCGGCAAGCAGTTCAGAGAGCTTGTAGAAGAAATAGCAATGCTTATGGGATATGAAGCGCTCAGAGATCTTCCTACGGAGTATGTTGAGATTAAAACTCCAATTACCACAACAAAGCAGAAGATGATTGCAGGAAAGAAACTCGCCATTGTCCCGATACTCAGAGCAGGTCTCGGCATGGTAGACGGATTCCTCGCACTCGTACCGTCGGCAAAGGTAGGACATATCGGCCTTTACCGCGACGAAGAAACTTTAGAGCCTCACGAATATTATTGCAAGCTTCCCGTAGATATAGCAAACAGACTTGTTATCATACTCGATCCCATGCTCGCAACCGGCGGTTCGGGATCTGCAGCCATTAACTTTATCAAGCAGAGAGGCTGCACCAACATTAAGTTCATTTCGATTATCGCAGCACCCGAAGGAATAAAGAAGATCACCGAGGATCACCCCGACGTACAGCTTTACTGCGGCTGCCTTGACGAAAAGCTCAACGAAAACGGTTATATCATTCCCGGTCTCGGCGACGCGGGCGACCGTATTTTCGGTACCAAGTAATTTAATTAAAAAGTTATATCTGCCGTGACGCTCGTATTTTCGGGTGCCGCGGCATTTTGTTTTGCAAGGCTTGTAAAGTCGGGGTTTATGTCTGCATATTATAGTTTTAAGGACAGTGATGTGCATGACGAGAAGAAAACGCCGCAGAATTAGAGCTTTTCTTTTTTTTACTTTTATAATAATTGCGCTGGGTTTTGCTTTTATCCTTATCGAAGAAAGACTCTCTCCGGTTGTCGCCGATATATCAAGACAGGCTGTAAAGTCAAAAGTTTCGGTTATTATCAGCAAGACCGTCTATGACGAAATAAAGAAAAGCGGAGTTACATACGACAAGCTGATTTCGCTTGAAAAAGACGCAAACGGTCAGATAACCGCGCTCAAAAGCAACATAATCGAAATAAACAGGCTGAAATCATCGCTTTCGCTTGAAATTCTGGAGCAGCTTGAAGAAATCGACGATATGGATATAACAATACCGATGGGCAGTATATTCGGCAGTGAAATACTGTCCGGCAGAGGGCCTAAAATGCATATAAAAATAATGCCTGTCGGTACTGTCGCGACAGGCGTTGAAAACCGCGTTTCGTCAACCGGGATTAACCAGACACGGCATCAGGTAATGCTAAGGATAAATGTCCAGACGGCTATAATTACGGCTTTACGCAGTACAAGTGCGGATATTTCAACAGATGTCTGCATTGCCGAAACCGTGCTTGTCGGAAATGTGCCGGAAACCTATACCGCAATAGACGCGCACAAAGAGAATGCTGACGGAGAGGACAATACAGTTATTGATCCCGACGATATTTTTAACTTTGTGTATTGATTTTCTATGCTGCTGTTCCTGCAAGAGCAATGTACATAAAAAGCAGCGAAACCGTCCGTCTTGCGTGCTTTTCGGGCATAAACCTCAAAAGGCAGGCGAATGAAAAAAGCAAAAGAATTCCGCAGAAAAGACTGTAAAGAAAATATTTTACCGATAAATGTCCGAGAAACGTTCCGATAACGATGACAATAAGTGTTGCGGCTGTTCCGAAGATAAAACCGTGTTTTATGATTTGCAAAAAGGGCCTTCCGCAGCCGAATGTCAAAGGAAAACAGGTGCTGAGTATTATCGCCGTCCCGAAAAATACACGCACTTTGCCGGCGAGTGCGGCACATATTACAGCAAGCAGGAAAAGCAATATTACGGTTTTAAGATTTACTTTTTTAAGATCGTCTTTTGTGATTTCGTTTATGTTCATGTTATATCACCCGTTTTCTATTTTTGCCGCATAAATCCAAATAATTCAAAAGTTACTTTATGACATGGATAGGGCACTTTTTGACATTGAACATGGATTTTTGAAATGATATAATCAAATCATAAACAAAATGTTACGGAGGATATTAAAATGTTTGTAAATACGCCGCCTATGGGCTGGAACACATGGAACACTTTCGGTCATAACATCAATGAAGAACTTGTAATCAAAATGGTAGATATGTTCGTTGAAAAGGGATTTAAGGATGCAGGATACGAATATGTCGTAATTGACGACTGCTGGTCGGAAAAAGAAAGAGACGAAAACGACAGACTTGTTGCCGATCACAAGAATTTCCCGCACGGAATGAAGTACATAGGCGACTATATCCACTCAAAAGGATTAAAATTCGGTATGTATTCCTGTGCCGGAACAAGAACCTGTGCAAACTATCCGGGAAGCTACGAGCACGAATATATTGACGCCAAAACCTTTGCGGAATGGGGCGTTGATTTGCTTAAATATGACTTTTGCTACTTTGACGGAGTTGATGCAAAACGCGCATACCTTACAATGAGCATGGCGCTCAGAGCTTCTGGACGCGATATACTTTTCTCAGCTTGTCAGTGGGGGGTTGATGATCCCGGAAAATGGATCCGTTCGGTAGGCGCGCATATGTTCCGCTCAACTGGCGATATTAACGATACATACGAGTCTCAGCTTGATATAATCACAAAGCAGAAATACAATTTTAACTGTAATGCCGCAGGCTGTTTCAACGATCTCGACATGCTCACCGTGGGTATGTACGGAAACGGGCTGGTTGGCCGTCCGAACATGATGACCTTTGACGAATACGAGCAGCAGTTTGCATTCTGGTGCTTTACGGGAAGTCCGCTTATGATGGGCGCAGATCTTTCAAAGGTTGACGATGAGTGCGTAAAGCTTATGCAGAATAAGGAGCTTATCGCGATAAATCAGGACAGAGAGTGCAGACCGGCATATCTTTTCTGCGAAACCGACAACTTGGTAGGCTCGATGCTTAAATATGTCCGTCAGCTTGAAAACAACGAATTTGCCGTTGCAATCTTTAATCTGCGCGATAAAGAAGTAAATGCGTCGGTAACATTCTCACAGTTCGGTGTTCCGTTCGTGTCGGGCAGAAATATCGACATGAAAGACGTTATGACGGGAGAAGTTTTCAACAGCAAGCATCATGAATTTCAGACTGTTGTAAAGCGACATCATTTCAAAATTTACAGATGTAAGTATTCAGAGGTGTAAAAGTTGGCACTGTTTCCCGTGTGTGAGGTGTGCGAAAAGCGCATAACGTCGGACAATGCGGCTCTTTGCGTGAAGTTTTTCGGAGTCGATCCTCCGCCTATGCTGTGCTATGACTGTATAGCGGCAAGATGCGAGTGTTCCGTGGAACAGGTCAAGGAAGTCGAGCTGAATTACAGACGTCTCGGCTGCACACTGTTTTCACCGCTTGAAGAAGAATAATTTTAAGACGAAAGTTTGCACTCAAAACGCGGCTTTCGTCTTTTCTAATGGTTTCATTCAAAATAATATAAAAAATTCTATAATTTTTCGTATTATTGCACTTTAATCGTTGACAAAGTAGAAATAATATGATAAAATGATAAAAAACGAAAGGTCGAGATGAAAATGAAAAAAATACTCGGAATTGCGCTTATTCTTTCTGTTCTGCTTTCTTTTGCAGGATGTCTCGGATATGATAAAGAAGAAATCGAACTTATGGACAAGCTTTCAAAAATTGAGTCTTTTAAGGCGGTATCGCAATCAAAACTTGACATAAGCGCGCAAATTCCCGATGATGTTAAATACAGTTTTGCTCCGCTCAGCATTGATTCATATTTAAGAGCGATAAGCGAACCCGAATACACATCCGAAACCGAGGTTACGCAGGAAAAAATCAAGTCGGTGTTTACGGTAAATACCGCCACAGGTACGGATAAATACGTCTATTATAAAATTATCGGCGAGAATGAAAACAATATACTGCTGCTTCCGACACCGGCAAAGGCATTGCTGCCCGAAAAGTACACACAGGCGGACTATGTTTCGTATAACAGCGATTCGCTGGGAAAGATTATAAAAAATGCGATAAAGGACAATACAGAAACCGACGTTGAACTTACCGCCGAGACTTTAAAAAAAGTGTCTGAGACTGTCGGAAACGCCTTCACTCTTTACGCAATGAATGTAAAGCTGCCCGAAAAGCTTGTGACAAAAAGCGGCAATACATATACCGTAAGTCTTGACGACGCAAAATTAAAGAGTCTTGCAAAATCCTTTGTAAATACGTATTTTGAAAACGACCAGGCAAGAGAATGCCTTGACACTGCTCTGACCGAAATAGTCCCACTGTTCGGCGGTAAAGGCATGTTCGGATTTGAAAGTCCCGAACAGATGATTGCCGCAAAAGCGCAGGCAGACGCGCTTTTCGCACTTCTTGACAATATAAAAATCGTTTCAGATGACGGAATAAATATAGTGTATACTTTTGACGCAGCCGGCAATATTGTCAAAGTCGAGACAGACATAAATCTTTCATTTGACATAAACCTTATAAGTGCCGTTTTCACGGGCGTAAGTCTTTACGAACAGCCTTTTGTGATAAATTTAAGTTTTAAAGATACCACGAACTATACCGATGTAAACAAGCTTACCGCAGATAAAATCGAAATTCCCGAAATTCCATCTGATAAATGCGTTGATATAGCCGACTGGATAAACGAATACATTAATATAACAGCCGAAAAGAACACGTCGAATTACCCTGAGTTACCTGAACTTCCCGAAGCAGAAGAAACTAAGCCTGGAATTGTTCTGCCTGCACCGGACGGTTCGGTGACGGTTATGGTATACGGTTCTCCCATTGATTTCGGCGATTTCAAGCCTGTAAATGTTGACGGTACGCTTTACGTACCGTACGAATTTCTTGAAATCTACTACGATACCTGTGAAATTTCCGGTAAAACACTTACTATAAATGCCGGATATGCCGAGTATGGTTTCAGAGTCGGAAGTTCCGAAATCGACGCAAAAGAGTATAAAATGATACTCTCAAAACCGGTGATTGAAATTAATTCACATATATACGTTCCACTGAGAAGTACCGCAAAGGCGATATTCGGATATGACGTAAAGTGGGACGGACAGCTTAACTGCGCATATCTTGTATAATTTGAATTTTTTCTTTAAATAAATTTACAGCCGAAGAAGCAGCTGATTTGTTGCTTTCCCCGGCTGTTTTTTATGCTGTTGAGCGTGTGTTAGTTTTTCTTTTCGTTGACCGCAATCCAGATCTGCGTAAAAATCCTGACTTTTTGTGCTGATATGTGTTATCTTCCGGTTCCGAAGCTTTTTTCGGCGCGTCTGTACTCTGATGGCGATACGCCGCTTCGCTTTCTGAAAAAGACGTTTAAGTGCGAACTGTCGCAAAAGCCGTATTTATCCGCGATCTGCGCGGCAGACAGCGTGCCGATGGAAAGTTCGGAACAAATCATATTGTATCGCAGCCTGTTTGCATATTCTACCGCACCGCAGCCGAAATTTTGCTTTACAAGCCGCTCAAGCTGAGTCTTGCTGTAACCCGTCTTGCGGCAAAGCGCGGATATGTCAGCACCCGAAATAACGCTTTCGCGTATGGCGGATAAAAATGCATTTTTAAAATTACTGTCCTTACTTTGATTGCAGTTTTTTATAATGTCGATAAGCAGCGCCGTCATTTTATTGATACATTCAAGCGCGTTAATGGGGGAGATGTCGCAAAGAACGCTGCGCGTAATTTCGTTTTTGAGTGATAAATGTTTGTTTGCGGGCAGTATTCTGATTTTTCCGGCGCATATTCTTTTAAGGCTTTCGCATATTCCGTATTTGTCGCCTGTAACGTTTATATCCATGCCTATCTGAGAATATCCGATTTCTGTGCGTATTGAATGAGGCGTGTTCGGCGGCATAATAAATACGTTTCCTGCAGTTACGTCAAATGTGCCTTTTGCAGTTGCTACGGTTGCGGTTCCGGAGGTAATTAAATTTACATGAAAACGGTCGTGACTGTGTTCGGAAAGAATAAAACCGGGTTCAGTTATAAAAATATTAAAAAAGTAAAACGGTTCGGGAATTTCAAACGCATTTGATATATGCTGTGACATTTGCGGCATTTGTTTCACCTCGGAACAAAAAATAATGTTTATGGGACAATTATACAATAATTCGGAACAAAAGTTAATTGTACCACTGAAAACTTTGTGTTAATATACGGATATAAAATAAAAATCGGAGGCGACCAAAATGAACAATTACTTTGATTTGCTCAAAATCTGGTGCGATCGGCTTATTGAGCTTCAGCTCGGCGAAAAACATGAAGAATACTTTCGCGGCGCTATACTTTGTCCGTCATGCGCACTTATTCACGGAAGGCTTGCGGACTCGGTTTATCCGTTTACGTTAATGTATGATAAGACGGGTGATAAAAAGTATTATGATGCCGCAAAGCTTGCAATGCAGTGGGCGGATAACAATGTTTTAAGAACGCGCGGAAGATATAATAACGATAAGATCAATAATTGGTGCGGTACATCGGTGTTTTTTGCAGCCGCAATCGGGAAAGCACTTTTGCATCACGGTAAATGCCTTGATAAAGAAACATATGAAGAGTGGTATGGAAAATTTCTTGAGATAGTTGATTTCTGTAACTGCTATATGAAAAAAGCAAGACCTCACATAAATTATTTTGCGGCGCACGGAGCGCTGCTTGCACTGGCTCATAAAATTACCGGTGAAGACAGTTACAAGACCGAGGCATACAGCTTTATGGAGTTTGTAAAAAATCAGTTTGACAAAGGTACGCTGCTCACCGGCGAAGGACCGATAGGAAAAGTAACGGCAAAAGGGTGCGGATATATAGATATTGGCTACAACGTTGAAGAATCGCTGCCGTCTATTGCCGAATTTGCACACTTTTGCGGTGATAAGGTGTATACGGATTTAGCGATAAAGGCATTTAAAGCGCACTTGAATTTTATGTTGCCTGACGGAGCGTGGGACAACAGTTTCGGAACGCGCGCGAACAAGTGGACATACTGGGGCAGCAGAACGTCGGACGGAGCCCAGGCAGGTTTATGCCTGATTTCGGAATATGATGATGTTCTTGCCGAGGCGGCGCAGAGGAATTTTGAACTGTACGAAAAGTGTACACATGACGGTTTGCTCTACGGCGGAAAAATGTATATAGAATACGGCGAAGAACCGTGCGTTCATCATACATTCTGCCATGCCAAAGCGCTTTGCGCAATGATTGACAGCGGATTTGAACATAGAACCAGAGTTTTATTGCCTAGAGAAACTCAAAAAGGCGTAAAAGGCTTTAACAATGATCATGTATTGTTAATTTCAAAAGGAGATTTCAGAGTAACCGCAACCGATGCAGATACTTGTAATTACAGAGGTGCGGCTGTGTCCGGCGGAACGCTCTCGCTTGTATGGCACAATAAGACGGGCGTTGTTTTCAGCGCCGCGACCGCGGAGTTTTATCCTTCCGAGCCGACGAATATGCAGTTTTCGAAAAACGATCTTTCAATGCCCGACTGCGCTTTAAGAATTGTAAATTCCTCTTTTCAGAGCGTGAATGATCTTGACGCGAAAATGACATTCACCGAAACGGACGAATATATCGGTGTAACAGCCTGCGGAATTCTGAAAAATGCCGACTTTGAAGGAAATATCGGCTATACTCTTGATTACAGAATTTATGACGACCGAATTACCGTAACCGCGTCGGCAAAAGAAAAATCGCGCTTATATCTGCCGATCGTCTGCGGCAAAGATGAAAAGTGCGAGCTTTCCGGCAATGAATTTACGGCTTTTAGAAAAACTGCAAAAATCATGATATGTGCAGACACCGTACTTTGTATAGACGGCGGCACTTCAAGGCGCAATTTTCACGTTATAGGCGGATTCGGCACGGTTCCCGTGTACGCGGTTCTTGAACCCGGAAAAATACAGACGTTTGAAATAAAAATACTTTAATTCAATAATAGCCGTTGAAATAGATCGGTAAGTATGTTATACTACCCTTATATATCAAATTGTAAGGGAAATTGTATGAAACGCATACTTGTTGTATTTTTGATTTCGGCGGTTGTTTTTTTGTCTTTGACCGTAAATGCAAAGGTCAGCCGCGACAATATTGCGGAAATAACCGAAAAAGCCGCAGCCTGCGTCTTAAAGAACACACCCGAGGCAAACGTCGGCTATCTCGGCGGAGAGTGGGCGGTTATAGGTCTTTTGAGGAGCGGTGCCGATGTTTCGGGGGAATACTTTGCCGGATATTATCGGAATGTAAAACAGTATACCGAAGAAAAATCTGGTGTACTGCACAGGGTAAAATACACGGAATATTCGCGCGTGGCACTTGCGCTTACAGCAATGGGAAAAGATCCGTCCGATGTATCGGGTTACAATCTTCTTGAACCTCTCGGAGATTTTGACAAGACCGTAAAGCAGGGCATAAACGGTGCAATCTGGGCGCTTATTTCCCTTGACAGCGCTGATTATCCGATACCTTATAATAAAAGCGCAAAAACTCATGCGACAAGGGCCATGTACAAAGAATATATACTTGATCGCCGAAATTCCGACGGCGGCTGGTCTTTTTCTGAAAAGTCTGATGTTTCGGAAACCGATATTACGGCAATGGCTCTTATATCCCTGTCGCGTTACGCCAAAGATAAGGACGTAAGAAAAGTTGTTGACAAGGCTCTTGAATTTCTGTCGAAAAGTCAGGCTGCTGACGGAGGATACGGAACGTCCGAAAGCACTTCACAGGTAATCTGCGCGCTTGACGCACTCGGAATTGATATTCTGAACGATTCGCGTTTTATTAAAAACGGAAACACGACAGCCGATGCTCTTTACGGGTATTTCATCGAAAACAGCGGATTTTTGCATATCAAAGACGCCGCGTCGCAGGATCCTATGGCAACCGAACAGGCTTTGTATGCTCTTGCCGCAATGAAACGAAATTTAAATTCGGAGCCTAGTCTTTTTGATATGAGAGATGTCAGGAAAAAGGTTTCGATTAATGTACCGAAGATTTGCCGTGACAGCGTAAGCTTTGACGATATAGGAAATTCAGGCTGCACGGAAAAAATAACCGAGCTTGCAAAGCGCGGCATTGTCAACGGGAGAACGGAAAACACCTTTGTGCCGGACGGACTTGTTACAAGAGCCGAATTTTTGAAAATTCTTGTTTATGCACTCGGCATTGACGGAGCAAACTATTCTGCTTTTTCAGACATAAACACCGGCGACTGGTTTTATAAAAGCGTAATAAATGCGTCTTTTTCGGGACTTGTAAAGGGTGTTTCGGAAAACTTTTTTGACCCGAACGGATATGTCACAAAAGAACAGTGCGCGGTAATACTTTCGAGGGCTGCGGATTTTGCCGACACAAACAAAAATGCACCCGTAAAAAAATATGACGTCGATGAAATTCTCGGTGCTTTTACTGATGGTGCGGAAGTATCTGACTGGGCAAGAGAGGATGCTGCATACTGCATAAAAAATCAAATTATCGCACCGGAAAATGATGTACTGCATATGCGCGATTACGCTACGCGTGCGTGGATCTGCGGCGCGGTGTACAATCTTCTTGAAAAATCGGAGCTTTTAAAATGAATTTTTTTAAAAAGTACAAAAAAATAATTGCTTTTATAATTTCGGCTGTTGTTATACTTGCCGCAGCGTTTGTTTTTGACGGCACAAGACAGAGTGTTACGGACAAAAACGATAATTATAACAACGCTCCTTTGCCGCAGATTTCGGAAAAATCACCGGAGCCTGCCGACAGAGCCGAACCCGCCGGAAACGAAAATGCCGACACCGAAAATCAAACCGCACAGCCCGAAAACGGAACAGTTCCCGACAAATCGGACGTTATTCGCGAAGAAGTTCACGGCACAGACGGCGAATCCGGACAGCAAAGCGTTGAAAATCCTGCGCCGTTATCGGAAAAAAGTCATGAAACAAAACATGAAACCGACAGCAATACAATTTCCGAAACAAAAGGCACGACGGCGAAAAATGAGGTTAAGGAATCGGCTTGTACTGTTTCGATAAGCTGTGCTTCAATTCTCGACAACATGGATATGCTTGACATGGACAAGGCGGACTTTATTCCCAAAGACGGGGTTATTCTGAAAGAAACAAGCGTAAAGCTTGAAGACGGTGAAAGTGTTTTTGATTTGCTTGTAAGGGTTACAAAAGATAATTCGATCCATATGGAATTTTCCGACACACCGATATATAATACAAAATACGTAGAGGGCATCGCCAACATTTACGAGCTTGACTGCGGTTCGCTTTCGGGCTGGCAGTACAGTGTAAACGGAGTTTTTCCGAATGTCGGCTGTTCGGCGTATTATCCCGAGAGCGGCGACGTTATAGAATGGAAATACACGTGCGGTCTCGGACGCGATCTCGGAAACGCATACGCGGCGGAGGACAGCAATGGATAGCAGAATATTCCGTCACCCGACGGTGTGTTTTGTGTATTTTGCAAGCGTTATATGCTTTTCAATGATCTTAATCAATCCCGTATGCCTTGCAATATCCATGATTTCGTCGGTGCTGACGGTGATAATTATATCAAAGTCAAAAGCGCTCGGATTTATGCTCCCGGTTCTGCTTTTTTCAGTTCTTATATCCGCGGCGGTGAACGTTCTGTTCAATCACAGAGGAGCGACGATAATTTCATATTTTCCGGACGGAAATCCTCTTACGTTTGAATCTTTGATGTACGGCGCTGCGGCGAGTATAATGCTTCTCAGCGTTATATGCTGGTTTCACTGCCTGAATAAGCGTTTTACAAGCGAAAAAATCATTTATGTGTTCGGCAGTGTTATTCCGTCGCTGTCGCTTATGTTTTCGATTGCTCTCGGATTTGTGCCGAAACTGAAAACTTCTTTTCAAAAGACGGCTGCAGCTCAAAAAACTCTCGGAAACGGACTTGATGAAAAAAAACTTTTTAAAAAGTTTAAGAATTTCGGGCGTATACTTTCCGCAGTAGTTTCGGCGTCGCTTGAAAATGCCGTCGGCGTTTCGGAAAGCATGAAAAGCCGCGGATACGGACTCAAAGGGCGCACTTTTTACGGAAATTACTTTCTTACAAAATCGGATTGGTATGAACTGCTGTTTTTTTGCGCCGCCGATATTTATATTGCAGTCGGAAAGTTAAACGGCGCGGTTGATTTTGCATATTTTCCCGCTCTGAAGTGGAATAAGCCTAATATTTATTCTATGAGCGTATTTGCGGTATATTTTCTTTTGTTTTTTGCACCTGTATTTTCGGAATTTGCGGAGGCTGCTAAGTGGAAGCGTTTAAAATCAGAAATTTGACATTTGAATATCCCGAAAGTGCAAAACAATGCCTTTGCGGGTTAGATTTGGAAATTTCGGAGGGTGAATTCTTTACAATTTGCGGAAAATCAGGCTGCGGAAAATCCACACTTCTCAGCCTTTTAAAGCCGATACTTTCGCCGCACGGAGAAAAAAACGGCAGTATAGAATTTTTCGGCGAAGATATAAGTTCGCTTTCTCTGAAACGCCAGGCTTGTGAGATCGGTTTTGTGCGTCAGGATCCAGACAGTCAGCTTGTGACGGACAAGGTGTGGCATGAGCTTGCATTCGGACTTGAAAACCTCGGCATACGCAGTACCGAAATCCGCATAAGAGTTGCGGAAATTGCCGCGTTTTTCGGTATTTCATCATGGTTTAAAAAGAGTGTAAGCGAGCTTTCGGGCGGTCAGAAACAAATTCTTAATCTTGCTGCGGTAATGGTAATGCAGCCGAAAGTGCTGATTCTCGATGAGCCGTCGAGTCAGCTCGATCCTGTCGGTACGCATGACTTTTTTGCAATGCTTTCAAAAATCAATACAGAACTCGGCACGACTGTCATTCTTGCAGAGCAGCGTTTGGAGGAGGCGTTCGGACTTTCCGACCGTGCGGCTGTCATTGAGAACGGAGTTATCTCGGTCTGCGCAAGTCCGGAAGAAGTCTGCAAAAGTCTGTATCGTAACGGCTCGGATATGTTTTCGGCAATTCCTCCCTGTGCAAAAATCAGCCTGCTTTCGGGGCTTGACTCGCAGTTTTGTCCCATAAATGTAAGGCAGGGCAGACAGTGGCTTAAAGAGCAGAGAAAGCATATAAATAATGACGCCGTATTTTCGGATAATCGCCGCGATTATTCAAACGTAGAAACCGCGGTTTCACTTTCCGAGGTCTTTTTCAGATATGAAAGGAAATCAAACGACGTACTTAACAATTTTAACGTTGATATACCCGACGGCTGTATATTTTCTTTTGTCGGCGCAAACGGCGTCGGAAAATCTACACTGCTTGCACTTATCGCCGGAATTTTAAAGCCATACCGCGGCAAAGTGCGTATATGTACAGGAAAAAAAGTCGTACTTATGCCGCAAAATCCGCTGACGCTTTTTACCGAAAATACTGTATATGCCGAACTTTGCCGCATTTTCGACAGCGCCTCGGAAAAAGCCGGTTATTTAAAAGAAGTTATAGAAATCTGCGGTCTTTCCGAACTGCTTTACAGACATCCTTATGACTTATCCGGCGGAGAACGTCAGCGCGCCGCGCTTGCAAAATTGCTGCTTGCAAAACCCGATATTCTGTTGCTTGACGAACCGACCAAAGGCTTTGACGCGCATTTTAAAGAGAATTTCGGAAAATTGCTGTCAGCACTGCAAAAACGCGGTATTACGATAATTTTAGTTTCTCATGATATAGAATTCTGCGCGGAATATGCCGATATGTGCGCGCTTGTGTTCGGCGGAGAATGTGTAAGCGTCGGAACACCGCGAGAAATGTTTTCCCATAACGCTTTTTATACTACTTTTGCAAACCGTATGTCACGCGGAATTTTAGACGGCGCCGTGCTTGACAGAGATATACTTGTATCCCTCGGAAAAGCTGACAGCGCGTCATGTTTGCTCACGTCTTGCGAAGATTCTTCACAAAAAGAAAGTTTTTTTCAGTCCGAAAAACAAAATGATAAACCGGATTTGCACAAGGTAACGCATAATAAAGAAATGCGCCTTGAAAAGCGGCAAAAAATCACGGCAGGAACATGGCTCTCGATTCTCATACTTTTGATTGCCGTGCCTGCGACGGTGCTTTTCGGCGTATATGCGTTTGATGACAGAAAGTATTATTTTACAAGCCTGCTCATTATTTTTGAAACAATGATCGCGTCGGCTGCTGCTTTTGAAAGCTCGAAACCGTCGTCGGGAAAACTTGTAATGCTGTCGGTGTTAAGCGCAGCTGCCGTTGCGGGGCGCATAGCGTTTTACGCTTTCCCTCAGTTTAAACCCATGGCGGCGGTCGTAATAATAACAGGCGTATGTTTCGGCGCACAGTACGGATTTCTGACGGGCGCTGCAAGTGCATTTATATCAAATTTCTTTTTCGGACAGGGTTCATGGACGCCGTGGCAGATGTTCGGATTCGGAATTGTCGGATTTTTTGCCGGACTTTTGTTTTACCGCAAGAGCTTTGCAAAAAATGTTCCGCTGCAGTGCATATACGGATTTCTTTCGGTTTTTGTGCTGTACGGCGGTATAATGAATATATCGAGCGTGCTCGCAGTGCAGCCGTATCCCGATTTAAAAACTCTTATAGCCGCGTTTGCCTCGGGATTTGTGTTCGACTTGATTCATGCTTTCTCAACGCTTTTGTTTTTGCTGTTTATTTCAAAACCGCTTACAGACAGAATTGAGCGCATAAAGACAAAATACGGTTTTTAATCAAAAATACGTCAAAATGCCAAAATTTGCTTGACTTTAAATTCTCAAAGCATTATAATATCACACGATCAAAGAAGATAATTTTAGAGGGGTATTAATTTATGAAAACAATACTTTTCCAGGGAGATTCAATAACAGACTGCGGACGTTCGAGAGAGCGCGACAACAATTTTCCAGGACACGGATATCCTTTGAGAGTCATAGGAAAACTTGATTTTGAAAATCCCGGCGAATACAATTTTTATAACCGCGGTATCGGCGGAAACAGAAGCGTAGACGTTTATGCACGCATCAAAGTGGATATAATCAACTTGAAACCCGACGTCATGAGCATACTTGTCGGCGTAAACGATGTATGGCACGATTTTAACACACAGATCGAGCAATGCAAGAACGGAGTTGACGCGACCAAATACTGCATGATATACGATATGCTTATAGGTGAAGTTCTTGAGGCTCTGCCGAATATAAAGATAATGATTATGGAACCGTATGTAACGCACGGTTCGTTTACGGATGACGTATGGGAGGATTTCAGACGCGAAGTTGTACTCCGCGCGGAAAAGGCAAAGCTTATTGCCGAAAAGTATAATCTGAAATATGTTCCGCTGCAAAAAGCGTTTGACGAGGCTTACGAAAAGTACCCCGTAAACGGATTCTGGACAGCAGAGGGCGTTCATCCGACTCCTGCGGGCCACGAACTTATAGCACGTGAATGGCTCAGAGCTTTTGACGAAATTAAGTAAGTTTTTTATAAAAAAGAAAGGTTATAAATGAAAATAATTGTTGCAGGCTGCGGAAAAATAGGCACGACGGTAACGTCAAGCCTTGTTGCCGAAGGACACGATGTTACGGTGCTTGACAGCGACGCGGCGGTAATATCCGATATTACAAATGTATATGATGTCATGGGAATCTGCGGAAATGCCGCGGACTGCGACACTCTTTCGGAGGCGGACGTCGAATCTGCCGAACTCTTTGTCGCGGTGACGGGTTCCGATGAGCTTAATATGCTTAGCTGTTTTATGGCAAAGCGCATGGGTGCAAGCCATACTATTGCAAGAATACGAAATCCCGAGTACAATGACCGCAGTCTTAATTTCATGCGGCGTCAGCTTGATATTTCAATGGCGATAAATCCCGAACTTCTTGCTGCGGAAGAACTGTACAATATTCTGAAATTCCCGTCGGCGGCAAAGATCGAAACTTTTTCACGCCGCAATTTTGAAATGGTGGAACTGAAACTGCGTTCCGATACAATGCTCGATGGTATGAAAGTCATGGAAATGCGCGAGCGTTTCCCGGGAAAATATCTTGTTTGCACCGTTGAACGCGAGGGGAACGTATATATACCCGACGGTATGTTTGTACTTCACGGAGGAGATCAGATAGGTCTTACGGCAACGCCGTCGGAAATTCAAAAGCTTTTAAAATCTATGGGCGCGCTCCAAAGACACGCGAAGAGCGTCATGATTCTCGGCGGCAGCAAGACTGCTTTCTATCTTGCAAAAATGCTTGAAAACGCAGGCACGGACGTTAAAATAATCGAACGCAGCGAAACAGCGTGCAAAAATCTGCGCGATTATCTTACAAAGACTGTTATCATAAACGGGGACGGGGCACAGCAGGAGGTTCTCTTTGAAGAGGGAATACGTTCTGTTGACGCATTTGTTTCCTTAACAGGCATGGATGAAGAAAATATTCTCATTTCATTTTTTGCGTCGTCCATCAATGTTCCGAAGGTAATAGCAAAGGTAAACCGAGATGAGCTTTCCGCAATGGCGCATAAGCTCGGACTTGACTGCATAGTTTCGCCGAAAAAGATAATTTCGGATATTCTTGTAAGGTACGCGCGCGCACTTCAGAACTCTCTCGGCAGCAATGTCGAAACGCTGTATAATCTTATGGACGGTGCCGCCGAGGCGCTGGAATTCAATGTGCATCCGTCATCGGAAGTAATCGGCGTGCCGCTGAAGGAGCTTAAGATCAAAAAGAATATTCTGATTGCAGGTATACTTCGCGACAGAACACCGATAATCCCGGCAGGCGACGACTGTATACTTGAGGGCGATACCGTTGTGGTTATTGCCGCAAACCATAAGCTCTCCGATTTGTCGGATATATTGTTGTAAGGACGGCGTAAAATGAACAGAAAAATGGTTTTCTTTATGTCGGGACAGATAATCGGAGTCGAGGCGCTGTTTCTTCTTGTTTCTGCGGGCGTTGGCTTTTGCTACCGTGAAACGGGCGCTGCGGTGTCGCTGCTTATAACTGCCGGAATTGCTGCGCTTATCTTTCTTATTTCGCAGTTATTCCGTCCCAAAGACGAGATAATTTTTGCAAAAGACGGATTTGTTACCGTTGCAGCGGCTTGGATATTGCTGTCGGCGGTCGGAGCGTTGCCTTTTTATATCAGCGGCGAGATACCGCACTATATCGACGCTTTTTTTGAAACCGTCAGCGGTTTTACCACAACGGGTGCGTCCATACTTACCGATGTTGAAAAAATGAGCCGCGGATTGCTGTTCTGGCGCAGCTTTACGCATTGGGTCGGCGGAATGGGAGTGCTTGTCTTTATTATGGCAATCATTCCTGCGGCGTCCGGCCGAACCATACACCTTATGCGCGCGGAAATGCCGGGACCTATCGTCGGTAAGCTTGTGCCGCGAATAAGAGGTACGGCAAAGATACTTTATCTTATGTATGTTTGCTTTACGGCTGCCGAAATTATTTTTCTGCTTTTCGGAAAAATGAGCCTGTTTGACAGTGTTGTACATTCTTTCGGCACTGCAGGTACGGGAGGATTCGGCATAAAAGCAGACAGTATCGGTTCTTACAGCCCGTATATACAGTGGGTTATCGCAATATTCATGATGCTTTTCGGAATAAACTTTAACCTGTACTATCTTGTCATTGTCGGAAAATTCAAATCGGCGATCAAAAGTGCGGAAATGTGGACGTATTTTGCAATAATTGCCGTTTCGACGGTGCTTGTTACGTTTAATATTCTGTCACTGTTTCCGAATTTCGGAACGGCACTCAGACACGGTTTCTTTCAGGTCATATCAATAATTACAACTACCGGATACGTAACTGCGGACTTTAATCTCTGGCCCGAATTTTCAAAGTCGATACTGTTTCTTATAATGTTTATCGGCGGCTGTGCGGGTTCTACCGCAGGCGGAATCAAGATTGCGAGAGTTTGTCTCGGATTCAAGATGATACGCAACAATTTCAGACATATGCTGCACCCGCGTTCTGTCGAGTCGGTAAAATTTGAAGGCAAAAAAGTTGATGATGAAACGCTTGCCGGCGTCGGAGTATACTATGTTCTTTACTTTATCTGTATCGCCGTTGTATTTCTTCTGCTCAGCATTAACGGTTTCAGTTTTGAGACAAATATTTCTGCGACGGCTTCATGTTTCAACAACATTGGTCCGGGTCTAGGCGATGTTGGCCCCGCATCAAGTTATGCCGCATATTCGCCGTTTTCAAAATTTGTACTGTCATGCGCAATGCTTCTCGGCAGACTTGAAATTTATCCGCTTCTGATATTCTTTACGGCGTCAAACTGGACTAAAAAGTAAATTTGTTACCGATTTTTGCGGACTTCACTGCGTTTTGTGAGGTCTGCTTTTTTATCTCGACATAAAACCGTAAAAATTTGTGCTTGAAGAAATTGCTTTGTAATGGTAAAATATATAAGTTATTTGTTCGAGAAAGGCGGCGCGTAAATATGTATATTCCCGAAAATGTCATGAAAGCAATAGATATGCTGCACGTTGCCGGATTTGAGGCGTACCCTGTCGGCGGCTGTGTGAGAGATTCGCTTATGAATATACAGCCCAAAGATTACGATATAACCACAAATGCTCTTCCCGAACAGAGCCTTGAGTGTTTTAAAAATCTGCGTACAATACAGAACGGCATAAAACACGGTACGGTCGGGGTGCTAATTGACGGGGAGTGTATTGAAGTTACCACATTCCGTATAGACGGATTATACAGCGACGGCAGGCACCCGGACAGCGTAACTTTTTCGTCACAGCTTAAAGATGATCTGTCACGCCGCGATTTTACGGTTAATGCCATGGCATACGACACCCAAAACGGTGTGATCGACTGTTTCGGCGGCATACGGGACTTGAAAAATAAGATAATACGCTGCGTCGGAGAACCCGATAAGCGTTTTAATGAGGACGCACTGAGAATAATGCGCGCTCTGCGTTTTTCGTCGGTGCTCGGGTTTGAGATTGAGAGAACAACGGCACGGTCAATTCATAAAAACGCATTATTGCTGAACGCCATTTCAAAAGAACGCATACTTGCCGAACTTACAAAGCTGCTGACGGGCGAAAATGCCGAAAATGTAGTCAGAGAATACGCCGATGTGCTGTCGGTGATATCGGGGAATACTGAACTTTCAAAAAACGACGCTTTTTCAAAAGCTGCACAGGTAATAGGAAATTCAAATCATCGTAAAGATGACGCGGCTCTTGCTTTTTGCTGCTTTTTGTGCAGTGCTTTCTCACCCGACGGTGCATACACGGTTCTGGAAAAGCTTAAAAGCTCGCGCGAACTTCGCGATAACGTCAAAGAGGTTCTGAGCGCCGGCGTGACGTTTGATTTTGTTCCGGACAGAATTTTTGCAAGAGAACTTTTGTCAGAATACGGACCTTCGAATGCAAAACGAATACTTTATTTATGCGCTGCGGCTGATACTGAAAAGAAACCGGATTGCCGGAAAGTGCAAAAATTGATTGATGCCGTAATTAACGACGGCGACTGCATATACATTTCAGATCTTGATATTGACGGCGCCGATATTTCCCGTAACTTCGGACTGCAAGGCAGGGAAATAGGAGATATGCTGAAGAGCTTACTTGATGGCGTCATAAACAACAAAGTAAAAAACAACCGTGAAGAACTTACGGAATACGTGAAAAAGTTATGTGAAAACTCAAAAGGAGAGAACAGAGAAAATGGCTAAAAATCAGTTAAAGGGAAGTATTATGTTATTGCTCACGGCTCTTATATGGGGCTGCGCATTTGTTGCGCAGAGCAAGGCTATGGATTCGGTCGAACCGTTTACATTCCAGGCGGCACGTTCAATCCTCGGCGCACTCGTACTTATACCGCTCATTATTTTCAATTCTAATACAAAGCCGGAAAGTAAAAGAAAAACCTCTGCGGCTGACAGAAAAATTCTCGTAACCGGTGGTATTATCTGCGGTGTTCTTCTTTGCCTTGCGTCGAACCTCCAACAGTTCGGAATTGTTACTACAACTCCCGGAAAAGCCGGATTTATAACCGCAATGTACATACTTCTTGTGCCGGTCTTCGGACTTGCGTTCGGCAAAAAGGTCGAGCCGAAAATATGGTTCTGCATACTTGTTGCGGCGATCGGACTGTATTTCCTCTGTGTTGCAGATGTGACAATACCGCAAAATGCGTCATTTTTCCAAAAGCTTTCCGCCGCGCTGACTGCGCTTAAATTTACGTCGGGAGATATTTATGTTATACTCTGCGCCGTTGTTTTTGCATTTCACATACTTGCCGTAGACCGTTTTTCGCCTCTTACCGACGGTGTAAAGCTTTCATGCATACAGTTTTTTACCTGTGCTGTGATTTCTGCGGTTTTAATGTTTATTTTTGAAAAGCCGTCATTTGCAAATATTGTTTCTGCGGCGGTGCCGATACTCTATGCCGGCATAGGCTCGTGCGGAGTCGCATATACCTTGCAGATTATAGGTCAGAAATACACTCAGCCTACCGTTGCGTCGCTTGTTATGAGCCTTGAATCGGTTTTTGCAGTGCTTGCGCAGATTGTAATTATGCATATCGTCCCGTCAAACCGCGAGATCATCGGCTGTGTACTTGTTTTTGCGGCAATTATAGTTGCTCAGCTTCCGTCTTTGGGTAAAAAAGCGGCAAGCGGCAATATGTAAATTTTCTTATAAAATTGTTCATAATGTTTGCCAAAACATACGCATTGGTGTATAATATTTGCATACCTTGGAAGGTGTGAGCATTTTGAACGGAATTTTGGCATTCGTAGGGCCTACGGCGTCCGGAAAATCGGCGCTTGCCGTAAGCATTGCCGAGTCATTCGGCGGTGAAATAATTTCCTGCGATTCCATGCAGCTTTATAAAGATATGAATATCGGTACCGCAAAGCCGACTGAATTTGAAATGCACGGCATAAAGCATCATATGATTGATGTGCTTGATATGACGGACAGTTATTCCGTTTCGGAATATGTTGACGATGCCGCGAAAGTTTGTGATGATATAGCTTCGCACGGCAAAATCTGCATTTTCTGCGGCGGTACGGGACTATATATTGACAGCTTTCTTTCGGGTATACACTTCGGCAATTATGAAATTCCGCAGAGTATAAGAAAAGAGCTTGAAAGCACGCGTGAAAAGCTCGGCGACGAGGCAATGTACGCAAAGCTTAAAAGAATTGATCCCCAAATTGCAGCAAGGATTGATGAACATAACACAAAACGCGTTCTTCGCGCGCTTGAAGTATATATTGCAACAGGTACGACCCTTACCGAATGGAACAGAAGATCGCATGAGAATGCCGTAAAACGCGACGCACTCGTTATCGGACTTGATTATGAGGACAGACAAAAACTCTACGACAGGATAGACAAACGCGTTGATCTTATGGTACAGAATGGACTTGTCGGGGAAACGGAAAGTCTTATAAAAAAAGGGCTGCGCAAATCGCCGACAGCCGGACAGGCAATAGGGTACAAGGAGTTTTACCCTTACTTTGACGGCAAAGCTACGCTTGAAGAATGTGTTGATGTTCTGAAACGCAATTCCAGACGCTATGCAAAGCGCCAGCTTACGTGGTTTCGTAGGAATCCGGACGTCCGCTGGATCTTCAGGGACAAGCTCGACGATTACGGAGTATATCTTGAGGCGTCGGAGCTTGTAAACCAATATCTTTCAAAAAGGAACTGATAAAGTGATAAATTTTTCCGGTGATCCTTTTAAACTGATAAAATATATCGCAGCGCTTGCCGTCTGTATAATTATCGCAGCGTATGCGTGGTTCCAGATTTCAGGCAGCGTTACATCAGGTGTTGAAACGGAACCTGCATATCTGACCGAACTTGATAAGACCATTGACGCACAGGGGTATATTTTCCGCGACGAAACAGTCGTGCCGAAGAACTCGGGCGGTACGGTCGTCACGCTGGTGTCCGACAGCCAGCGCGTTTCAAAGGGTGAGAAACTTGCCGCCGTATATCAGAACGACTCGGATACGGTGCTTCAGGACGACATCAACCGTATTCAGCGTAAACTTAATATTTTGGATAAAAGCGCCGTTGAAACCGATTATCTTGTTTCGGATATTGAAAAGGTCGACGCGGATATTCTGCAGACCCTCAACGGAATTTATATCAGCTCTGAAAACGGAAATCTCTCGTCTGCCGTAAATTACGGGAGTGACTTTCTGATAAAGCTTAACAGGCATGAGCTTATTGTAAACGATCTGAAAAATTACGACCTTGAAAAAGGCACACTGTTTTCCGAAAAATCCGCACTTGAAAGCAGGATAAACACCATGTCAACCGCGGTATACGCACAGTCGTCGGGGTATTTTTACGGCGATGTCGACGGATACGAAAACGTGTTTAATCCGTTGCTTTTGGATACGCTTACAATTGACGAATTTCTTAACCTTTGCGACAGTCAGCCCGACTCGTCTCTTGTGTCGTCAAATGCCGGAAAGATTGTCAACGATTTTGTATGGTATATTGCCTGTACGGTTCCGAATTCTCTCTGCGGAGGACTTGAAGAAGGCGATTATTTAAAGGTCAACTTCCCGGAATCCGGAGATCTTGAAATCAATATGAAACTGTACAGGATAGTTAAAGAAAACTCAAGTGCCGAAGAATTGCTCGTTTTCAGAACAAATGTAAACCCGGAAGATTTCGGTTATCAGCGCTCGCAGAAAATACAGATAGTCCGCGGAAGCACAGAGGGGCTTACAATACCGAAAGAGGCTCTCAGAGTTGTCGGCGGTGTAAAGGGCGTGTACATACTTTTCGGCGACGTCGTACATTTCAGATGTGCCGAAATTATCGGTGAAACCGAAAATCATTACATAATCAGCGATAACGACGAAGACTATTACGTTTTTGATGATGACAATACTCAAGAGCATAACGATATAAAGGCACTGTCGCTGTATGATAATGTAATTGTTGCGGGTAAAGATTTGTTTGAAGGAAAAATAATAGGTTAAAATTTTTACTATATCTCGGAAGTGATTCAAATGGCAGAAAATTTTTCTCATGAAAGAATTCTTGAAAATATCGCCGCGGTAAAGGACGGTATAGAGTTCGGCTGCAAAGTCTCCGACAGAGATGCGCGTGGTGTTAAGCTTCTCGCCGCGACAAAGACTGTCGATCCCGAAACCATCAATTTTGCAATAGAAAACGGTATTACGACGATCGGCGAAAACCGCGTTCAGGAACTTCTTGAAAAGTACGACGCGATAAACAAAGATAATGTCGATATTCATTTTATCGGCAGACTTCAGACCAATAAAGTGAAGTATATTATCGATAAGGTCAGTATGATACATTCGGTTGATTCCTTAAAGCTTGCCGCAGAAATTGACAGGCAGGCAAAAAAACACGGAATTGTTATGAATGTTCTTGCCGAGATAAATATAGGGCATGAGGACTCGAAGGGCGGTGTTGATCCTGCGCAAACCGAGGAATTTCTCCGCGGACTTTCGACTTTTGAAAATATTAAAGTCAAAGGACTCATGACTATACCGCCGATAGCGACGGACAGCGATTCGGACGATGAAAGTACGAAAAATCATCTGATTTTGCCGCCTGATCGACCTGAATATAAAAAAATTTACAAAAATCGTGAATATTTTAAAAAAATAATGAAATTATTCCTTGACATATCGGCAAAAAAAATAGATAATATAGATATGCATGAATTATCTATGGGTATGTCGGAGGATTATGTTTCGGCAGTTGCCGAGGGTGCTACCGTTGTTCGTATCGGCAGGGCGCTTTTCGGTGCAAGATAATTGCGCATTAATCAATAATTTAAGTGAATAATTTTTGGAGGTTTTAAAAATGGGACTTTTTTCTGAGTGGAGCAATAAGGTATTCCCCAATAATGCTGCAGATGACGAAAACTACGAGAACGAATACTATCCCGAAGAAGAGCAGGAGGAGACAGAGAGAACTCATGTGCGTGCTCAAAGCGAAAACACTTATTCTTCGAGAAACTCTGCAAATGTATCTATGGTATCCGGTTCTTCAATCGAGATGAAGGTCGTAACACCCAGCCGTTATGATTCCGTAACCGAAATTGCAAATCTTCTTCTCGGCAAGAAGACGGTTCTTCTCAACCTTGAAAATACAAATAAGGAGACTGCAAGACGTCTTATTGACTTTCTTTCTGGCGTTGCATACGCGCTTGACGGCGAAGTTCAGAAGGTTGCCGACAATACTTATGCGATTACTCCCGGTCAGATAGTTGCGGTTTCAAAGGAAAATATCGGTCAGGCACAGCCTGCACAGCCGATTTCCGAGCCCGCTAACGATACCGACGTAAACTTTTAATTTCTGATGCCGCTTATAGCTTATGCCGTTATAAGAATTGTCCATCTTGCGCTGAATGTGCTGCTGTTTCTTATGTTTGCAAGAGCTCTTGCTTCATGGCTTCCTGACGTTGCGGATTCGGCATTCGGTGAATTCTTATATACCGTTACGGAATGGGTCATATATCCGGTCAGGGCATTGTTTGAACATTTCAACATATTGCCTATGTTTCCGTTTGATATTCCGTTCTTTGTAACATTTTTGCTGCTTTCGGTGATTTCGTCGATATTATGAAAGATTCCGAAAATCTGCTTTTTGAACGTCTTGACGATCTCGTAAGATCGGCGAGGGATAACTATACGCCGGGTTTTACAAAATTTCTCGACGGTTCGGAACTTGTAAAGGCTGAGGAATATGTTTCCGGGTTTAAAAACGATATAATTTGCGTTTGTTTCGGCGGATTTGAAAACGCGGAAAGATGCGTTGTCGGTCTGTTTCCGAAAAGCGTTTATGAGTTTTCGGATAAGTCCGAACTTTATAAAATATTCGGACTGGAATGTCTGCATATATGCGGTTCGGGTTACAGAGAGTTATCCCACAGGGATTTTCTCGGTTCGATACTGTCTTTGGGCGTAAAACGCGAGACCGTCGGAGAAATTCTGGTATCGGACGATAAGTTTTCGGCATATGCCGTCTTTTTGCAGCCGGTAGGAAGTTATGTTCTAAGCGAACTTGAGTCGGTTGCAAACGATAAGGTAAAGTGCATAACGGTTTCTCATTCTCAGTTGCCGGAAATCAGACATGATTTTGTACCGATATCCGCTACCGTCGCGTCGCTGAGACTCGACTGTGTGCTTGCGGAGGCTCTGAAGACTTCACGTGAAAAAGCAAAACGGCTTATTGATTCAAAATGTGTCAGCGTCAATCATGCGGAAACGCAAAAGTGCGATACGGCACTGTCTTGCGGAGATCTTCTTTCGGTTCGCGGACACGGAAGATTTGCCTTGTCCGAATGCGGTGAAGTTACCAAAAAAGGCAGAATTAAAATCATTATTAAAAAATTTGTTTAGCAATAAACTAAACCTCAGTTAAGGAAGGTGCGGAACATGGTTTTACCTCAGGATTTGAAAAAACAGAGCTTTTCCAAGGCTTTTTCCGGCTATTCGACTTCGGAAGTAGAAGAATATATCGGCTATCTCAAATCAAAATACAGCGAAGCTTGCGCCGAATATGCCGAGCTTGAAAGAAAATATAAGCTTGCGCTTGAAAGACTTGACGTTGCAAAGAGTGAGGAAAACACGATTTCCGCTACCATTGTAAACGCCCAGAAGATGGCGGACGCTATTGTTGCCGACGCTAAGGAAAAGGCAAACTCCATAAGAGACGCCGTTTCTGACAGCTGCGACAGAATTCTTTCGGCATACGCTGCCAAAGCCTCAGCAGAGCGCGATAAGCTCGAGCGCACGGAAAAAGCTGTTGCCGAGTTTAAAAACTCTCTTTACGACGCTTATAAGCGCCATATATCTCTTATCGACGACATTATGCCCGATGATGATACAACGCCCGTTCTTTCGGACGAGGAACTTAAGCAAAAGGCAGTTGAACTTGCAAAGGATTCAATGAATAAACTCGAAAACGGAGAAATTCAAATTCCTGATCTTTCACATCAGAAAGACGGCGGCGATAATAACTCCGATGAAGCTCAGAGCAGCGATAAGGATAATTAATTCAACAATAATTCGTTTTATCGGCCGGAATCTCAGACAAAAGGGGTTTTTGCCGATATTTGCGTGATTATGAAAAACATTTTTGCACATTACATTTATGATAAAGGAGCACTCTTATTATGTCAAAGGACTATGGAAAGACGCTGAATCTCCCCAAGACAGACTTCCCGATGCGCGCAAACCTGCCGCAGAAAGAGCCGGGTATTCAGGAAAAGTGGGAAAAGCAGAACGTCTACGGAAAAATGCTTGAAAAGAATAAAGGCAACACTCCTTTCATTCTTCATGACGGACCGCCTTTTTCCAACGGAAATATACACATGGGTACGGCTCTCAACAAGGTACTCAAGGACTTCATAAACAAGTCTAAATCCATGAGCGGCCGCTATACCCCGTACATTCCCGGCTGGGATAACCACGGTATGCCTATTGAGAGTGCCATTATAAAAAAGAATAAGCTTGACAGAAAAAAGATGTCGGTTTCCGAATTCAGAAGCGCCTGCCAAAAATTCGCCGAGAACTTCGTTGACATTCAGATGACTTCTTTCAAGCGTCTCGGCGTTCTCGGAGATTGGGAACACCCGTACCTTACCATGAAACCCTCATTTGAGGGCACTGAAGTCAAGGTATTCGGCAAAATGTTTGAAAAAGGATACATTTATAAAGGCTTAAAGCCTGTTTATTGGTGTCCTCATGATGAAACAGCTCTTGCGGAAGCTGAAATCGAATACGCAGAGGACGATTGTACATCTATCTACGTAAAGTTCGCTCTTAAAGATGATAAAGGTTTCTTTGACGGACTTTGCGATAAGTCAAAGACGTATTTTGTAATATGGACTACCACAACATGGACTCTTCCCGGAAACGTTGCAATAACCGTTCATCCGCGTGAAAGCTATGTTCTTATAAAGGGAAGCGACGGAAACTTCTATATCACAGCCGAGGCTCTTGCCGCAAAGACAATGAAGGCGGGCGGAGTTGAAAGCTATGAGATAGTCAAGTCCTTTAAGGGCGGCGAGCTTGAATATATGACGGCACAGCACCCGTTCCTTGACCGCGACAGCGTGCTTACGACTGCCGAGTATGTCACTATGGACAGCGGTACGGGCTGCGTTCATACGGCTCCCGGATACGGTGTTGACGACTACTTTACCGGAATGAGATATAACCTTGATATAATCGTTCCCGTTGATGACAGGGGTTATCAGAATGAGCTTGCAGGCAAGTTCTCGGGAATGTACTATCTTGATTCCAACGACGCAATTTTTGAAGATCTCAAAGTCTCCGGCGCACTGTTCTCATATGAGCATATCAAGCACCAGTATCCGCATTGCTGGAGATGTAAGAATCCTATAATCTTCAGAGCTACTCCTCAGTGGTTCTGCTCGGTTGCCGCATTCAAGGACGAGGCTGTAAAGGCTTGCGAAAACGTTCAGTGGATTCCCGAATGGGGTGAAAACCGCATTATCTCAATGGTAAGAGAAAGAGCTGACTGGTGTATTTCAAGACAGCGCCATTGGGGACTTCCGATACCTGTATTCTACTGTGAGGACTGCGGCGAGATCATCTGCACGCCCGAAACAATAAACAAGGTATCCGAAATATTTACCGAAAAAGGTTCAAACGCATGGTTTGATATGGAAGCGTCCGAACTTCTTCCCGACGGTTTCGTATGCCCCAAGTGCGGTAAAAAGCACTTTGTCAAGGAAACCGATACTCTTGACGGCTGGTTTGACTCCGGTTCGTCGCATTTCTCTGTTCTTACAGGCGAAAACGGCGTAAGCTGGCCCGCAGACCTCTATCTTGAAGGCGCGGATCAGTACAGAGGCTGGTTCCAGTCCTCGCTGCTTACCGCGGTCGGTGCAAAAGGTGAGGGTGCGCCTTATAAGCAGGTTCTGACACACGGTTGGGTTGTTGACGGCGAAGGCAAGGCAATGCACAAATCTCTCGGCAACTCCGTAGCGCCCGAAGAAATCATCAAGGTATACGGCGGAGATCTTCTCAGACTCTGGGTTGCGTCAAGCGACTACACGGTAGACGTAAGAGCGTCCGACGCTATATTCAAGCAGCTTTCCGAAATTTACAGAAAAATCAGAAATACCTCCCGTATTCTCCTTGCAAATCTCGGTACTCCCGAAGACGACTTTGATCCCAAACGCGATATGGTTGCTGTAAACGACTTGCTGCCCATTGATAAGTGGATAGTTTCGCAGTTCAACTCGCTTTGCAAAAGAGTAAACGACGCTTACAATAGCTATCAGTTCCACATTATATACCACGATGTTCATAATTTCTGCGCAATCGACCTTTCAAAACTCTATATCGATATAACCAAGGACAGAGTTTATGTTGAGGCAAAGGATTCCAAGGAACGCCGCAGCGCACAGACTGCAATGTATATCGTACTCAACGGACTTACAAGACTTCTCGCGCCGATACTTTCATTTACCGCCGAAGAAATGTGGCAGTTCATGGCTCATACCGACGAAGATAATGCGGAAAGTGTATTCCTCAACAATATGCCGACCTTTAAAACCGAATATGAGTTTAAGGATATTGCAGTCAGATACAATAAGCTTTTTGATTACAGAGATGACGTTATGAAAGCTCTCGAACTTGCCCGTGCGGAAAAGCTTATAGGCAAATCACTTGACGCCTGCGTTGATATTTATCCCGGCAAGAGCGAAAACGAGACAATGGAACTCTTCAAGAGTTTTGAAAGCGAACTCAAGGACGTATTTATTTGTTCGGAAGTTAAGCTTTGTGACGGCGATCCTGCCGACGGCGCATTTACCGAAACCGTAAGCGGAATTGCAGTTAAGGTTGAAGCCGCAAACGGTACTAAGTGCAACAGATGCTGGTTTGTAACCAAGGACGCTGCCGATGACGGAGAAGGTCAGCACCTTTGCGCAAGATGTGCGCGCATCGTCAAGGCTAATTTCCCTGAAATTTAATTATGCTTTCAATATTGATTGCCGTTTTGACGGTAATTGCGGATCAGATTTCAAAATACCTCTGCCGTGCGTTTTTGCATGACGGCAGCATAGACGTTATTCCGGGCGTGCTGCGCTTTACCTATGTCGAAAATAAGGGGGCGGCGTTCGGAATGATGTCGGGACAAAGATGGATATTTATATTGTTTTCGATTGTCATAATTGCTGTGCTTGCCTATGCGATTTTCCGCTTTCGGCATTATCATGTTCTTGCGCGGATTTCGTTCGGGCTTCTGCTCGGCGGCGGTATCGGAAACATGATAGACAGGCTTTTTCTCGGATATGTCGTTGACTTTATTGACTTTTATCCGATTCCTGCATGGAAGTGGGTATTCAATATTGCCGATTGCGGCGTAACGGTCGGCTGTGTGCTGCTTACGGTGTATCTGCTGTTTCTTGACGGCAGGAATAAGGCGGATAATGAGCCTGACGGAGACAGTGCGCATGAATAACGACATTTCATCTCCCGAAACCGTTACTTTTGGAGTTGCCGAATCAGGCATACGCCTTGATATGCTTGTTTCGCAAAATTGCGAGATTACGCGTTCTGCCGCTGCAAAGCTAATTGAGGACGGCTGTGTTGCGCTTTCCGGAAAAACTGCGCTGAAAAAAAGCTTAAAGCCCGATTGCGGCATTTCCGTGTGCGTAAATCTTCCGGAGATTCGCGAGTGTTCGGCGGTACCGCAGGATATTCCGATAGATATTGTCTATGAGGACGACGATATTATAATTGTCAATAAGCCGCAGGGAATGGTCGTTCACCCGGCGCCCGGAAACCCCGACCGAACTCTTGTGAATGCTCTTATGTATCACTGCAAGGGCAGACTTTCGACAATAAACGGCGTGATACGTCCCGGCATTGTCCACAGAATTGACAAAGACACAAGCGGACTTTTGGTTGTGGCAAAGAATGACGAAGCGCACAATGTACTTTCGGAACAGATCAAAGCTCATACGTTCACACGTGTGTATAATGCTGTGGTAAACGGAACTTTTTCGCCGGAGCAGGGAAGAATAGATCTACCGATAGGCAGAAACCCGTCGAACAGGCTGAAAATGGCTGTTGCACAGGTAAATTCAAGACAGGCTGCGACGAATTACAATACGCTTGAGATATTCCGCGGATATTCGCTGTGCGAATTCAGACTTGAAACCGGCAGGACGCATCAGATACGCGTTCATGCCTCATATTACGGTCATTCCGTTGTCGGAGATCCGCTTTATGCTCCGAATCAGGGCAAAAATCCGTTCGGACTTTCGGGACAGTGCCTTCATGCGGCTCTTCTCGGTATAGTACATCCGAAAACAGGCGAGTATATGGAGTTCAGGGCGGGATATCCGGATTATTTCAGGCACACACTCGATATTTTAAACAAGAATTATTCATTCACATAATTTCAGGAGGAATTTAAATGGACAAAATCAAACTTGCAAGAATTGCCGCCGAAATACGCAAAGGCGCACTGACTGCTGTTTACAGCGCATCCTCCGGACATCCCGGCGGTTCGCTCGGAATTGCAGACATTCTTGCTTATCTCTACTTTGAGGAAATGAATGTCGATCCGAAAAATCCAAAAGATCCGGACAGAGACAGATTCGTGCTTTCAAAGGGACATACTTCACCGGCTCTTTATGCAACTCTTGCCGAAAGAGGATTCTTCCCGAAAGAGGATTTGAAAACTTTCAGACATAAAGACAGTTATCTCCAAGGGCATCCGGATATGAAACACATACCGGGCGTTGATATGTCAACGGGTTCTTTGGGACTTGGAATTTCGGCAGCCTGCGGAATGGCGCTTTCGGCTAAGATTTCCGAGAAAAAGTACAGGGTATGGACAATTCTTGGCGACGGCGAGTCCGAGGAAGGTCAGGTATGGGAGGCTGCAATGTTCGCAGCGCACTACGGACTTAATAATCTTTGTGCGTTCGTGGATTTCAACGGACTTCAGATAGACGGTCCCGTAACCGAAGTTATGAATCCTACTCCGCTTGATAAAAAGTTTGAGGCATTCGGCTGGAATGTTATAACTATCGACGGTCATGATTTTGACCAGATTGAAAAGGCTGTAAATGCTGCCAAAACCTCGTCAAAGCCTACCGCAGTTATTGCAAAAACAATCAAGGGCAAGGGCGTATCCTATATGGAAAACGCAGTATCGTGGCACGGTTCGGCTCCGAATAAGGAACAGTATGAGCTTGGTATGAAAGAATTAGAGGCAGCCGAGGCTGTTCTTGCAAAGTAGGAGGTTGGAATTATGTCAGAAAAGATGGCTACGCGCGAAGCGTACGGTAAAGCACTTGCCGAATTCGGCGAGAAGTATGATTTTGTTGTTCTCGACGCCGATCTTGCCGAGGCTACAAAGACAGGTATATTCAAAAAAACATTTCCGAACAGATTTTTTGACTGCGGTATTGCCGAGGGTAATATGATGTCGGTTGCCGCAGGACTCGCTGCTACCGGCAAGACGGTTTTTGCAAGCTCTTTTGCAATGTTTGCGGCAGGACGTGCTTTTGAACCTGTAAGAAACAGTATCTGCTATCCGCATCTTAATGTAAAGATAGGCGCGACGCACGCAGGTATATCTGTCGGAGAAGACGGTGCGACGCACCAGTGCTTAGAGGATATTTCTCTTATGAGAACCATTCCGGGTATGGTCGTACTCAATCCTGCGGACGCAACCGAGGCAAGAGCTGTCGTAGAAGCCGCAATTAAGCATGACGGGCCTGTTTATATGCGTTTCGGCAGACTTGCGGTACCTACGATTTTTGATAAAGAAAGCTTTAAATTTGAAATAGGCAAATCGCAGAAACTCCGTGACGGCAAAGATGTAACGATTATCTCAACCGGACTTCTTACATCGGCAGCAATAGACGCGTGCGAACTTCTGAAAAATGACGGCATTGACGCAAGACTTGTCAATATGGCGTCAATCAAGCCTATCGACCGCGACGCGGTGATCAGTGCGGCAAACGATACGGGCTGCATACTTACCTGCGAAGAACACAACGTAATCGGCGGTCTCGGAAGTGCGGTTGCCGAAGTTGTCTGCGAAACAAAACCCGTTCCCGTTGTAAGACACGGTATTTACGACGTATTCGGAAAATCCGGAAAAGCTGTGGATCTTCTCGTTGACTTCGGTCTTACCGCCGAGGTTATAGCACAAAAGGCAAAGCTCGCAATATCTCTTAAAAATCAATAAAAATTTTACTATAAAGGGTGGACAGAATGAAAATATTGGTTATAAATGCCGGCAGCTCTTCTATCAAGTATCAGCTTATCGACATGACAGACGAATCTCTGCTTGCGAAAGGTCAGTGCGACCGTATAGGCATTGATGGCGGCAATTTCAAGCAGACTAACAACAAGGGCGACGTTTATAAGATAGACGTCCAGATCCCGGATCACGGCGCAGGAATCAAGCTTATAGTCGATGCTCTTACAAGCAAGGAACACGGCGTTATTGAATCCATGAGCGAAATCAATGCAGTCGGACACAGAGTTGTACATGGCGGTGAGAAGTTCTCGGGTTCGGTTATAATTACCGACGAAACCATCGAGGCTCTCAAAGAGTGCTCCGAGCTCAGCCCTCTTCACAATCCGGCTAACCTTACAGGTATCAAGGCTTGCGAAGAAATAATCGGCAATGTTCCTCAGGTCGGCGTATTTGATACAGGTTTCCATCAGACAATGCCCGATTACGCCTACATTTATCCGATTCCATACGAATACTACGAAAAGTATAAGCTTCGCCGTTACGGTTTCCACGGCACTTCCCACAGATATGTCAGCATGAGAGCCGCTGATATGCTCGGCAAGAAGCCGGAAGAACTCAACATCGTTACCTGCCATCTCGGCAACGGTTCTTCAATTACCGCAGTAAAGGGCGGCAAGTCCTTTGACACCACAATGGGAGTTACTCCTCTCGACGGTCTTATGATGGGTACTCGTTCCGGTTCAATCGATCCTGCGATTATCCCGTTCCTCATGGAAAAAGAGGGTATGACCGCAAAAGAAATTGATGTTATGCTTAATAAGAAATCCGGTATTCTCGGCGTAACTCAGAAAACAAGCGATAACCGCGACATTGAACAGGGAGCAAGAGAAGGAAACAAGCGCTATCAGCTTGTTGAAAGTATGCTCTGCCATCAGATAACAAAGTACATAGGCGGATATGCGGCTGCAATGGGCGGCATTGACGCGATAGTATTTACCGGCGGTATCGGCGAGAACAATCCTCAGTACAGAACCAGAGTTGCAGAAAAGCTCAAGTTCATGGGCGTTGAAATTGATGAAGAAATCAACAAGAAGGCATTCAGAACCTCTGTTGAATACGACATCTCAAAGCCCGACGCGAAGGTAAGAATGCTTGTAATTCCTACCAACGAGGAACTTATGATTGCAAGAGATACTTACGCACTTGTAAAGTAATATGATTTTTCCGCACGGGAGGACTTATATCTTTCCGTGCGTTTTTATACGGAGGAAAATGAATTGAAATCGGCTTTGACTGTTGCCGCCGTTTGGAATATTATTGTGTTTTTTATGTACGGAATTGATAAACTTAAAGCAAAACGTTCAAAATGGCGCATAAGCGAGAACGCACTCATTGTTCCGGCATTTTTGCTCGGCGGTTTAGGCGCGGCTTTTGGTATGATTGTATTTAATCATAAAACATCAAAGATCAAGTTCAGAATTCTTGTTCCGCTTGCGTTTATCGTGAATATTGCCTTTTTGATTGCGGTATATATGTATTTTAAAACCTCCGTACAAACCCGATTCGGTATGTAAAAACTAAAGCCTGTGCAGCGTAAAACTCACAGGCTTGAATTATTGTCAAAATTATCTTTACAGCTTTATCGGGTAGTCGCCGTAACCCATTACGCAGCTGATTCCGTTTTCTCTGCCCATAACAAGTACCGACATAACGCAGAGCAGCAGACAAATGCAGGTGTGATACATTTTTCCGATAACGTATGTTGCGCCGATAGATTTGTGTTTTATTTCTTTTTCGTCGACTAGGCAGTATTTAATAAGGTAGCCGAGTGAATTTTTCAGCGCCGACTCATCAAGTCCGGTCTTTTCTTTGAGTTCGTCAAAGCTTATGTCGCTCATAGATATAATTGCGGCAATGACGAGAAGATTGTTATCATGGCTGATATGCTGAAAAAATGCCGAATATCTGTCTATATCCTCCCGTGTAACAGTTTCAAAGAAATCGCGCGTCACGACTGCACCGAACCCTTTGCCGCAAAGCAGAGCAAGTCCGTTTTGGTTTGAGATGTGCGACGGATTGTCGTACATCCATATTTCGTCAGTGCGTTTTAAACCGCCTTTACATATTCCGTGAAAAGCGGCGGCAAAGATTTCCAGAGCTTTTTCGTAAGACTCTTTTGACATTTGTTCCTTTGCGTTTTTTACCTTGTCAAAAATCATATATTGTATGTCGTCATAGACGTAATTTTTGCCGTACATCAGACAGTCGATGCTTACATTAAAAAATTCGGCAATTTTCGGGAGCATGAGAGTGTCCGGGACGCTTTGACCGTTTCCCCATTTTGAAACCGACTGAAAAGTAACGTTTACAGCGTTTGCAAGCTGTTCCTGTGTAATGCCTTTTGATTTTCTGAGACGCACTATGTTCTCCGACAGAGTGATTTCTTTCATATTCATTCTCCCAAAAGCTATTTACATTACCATTATACAGAATTTTCGTTTAAAATCAATAACGTTTTAGGTTATGTATTCAACTGCGGCGCGAAATGCAGACAAAAAGGCTGATGTCAATTTATACAACAGCCTTATATAATATATTTTTAAAAATCAGAGTGAAAAACGTAATTATGCATGTACCGGCAGTCATATTATGCGAAACTGTGTCCACTTTTGCGACTTTTCTCTCCAAATAAAGATTGCGCCGCGGAAAACAAGGTCAATACTCATACCGATTGCCACTCCGATAACACCCATATCAAGCCAAAGTCCGAACAGAGCCGAGAAGAAAAGCCTTGCGGCAACTGTAAGAAAAATCGATACAACCATGGTAAATTTTGCATCGTCTGCTGCACGAAGTCCGTTACCAAGCGAACCGGCAAACGGATATGCCAAGCCGTTGAAGATATTATTGATCAGTACAAGAATTATAACAAGTTCTTTTGCCTAAGGCGAGATAGCGGAAATTCTGACTATGAGCGGCGTAATCATGAAAACCAAAGCGTTCCACAGAACGGACAGCACAAGGGTAATTTTATTTAACTTTTTAAAGTAGAAATTTGCAGAGTCAATATCACGTGCGCCCATGCACTGACCTATGACCGTCGTGTAGACGGGTGCCATAGCCAGCCACATAATAGAGGCAAGCGACCAAATGCTTTGCGCCACACCGTTTGCGGCAACTGAAATGTACATTGTTACATTTGTTTTACCGATACTCCGGCACAGCGCCGCGCCGGCATCGTAAACTGTAAGAAAGGGCAGGGAAAGAGTTGTAATCAAGAGATAAGTTTCGCAGGCTGACATGACATCAGGCTCAATTTTGCCGAAAAGGAGGTGCAGCAGCGAAGTTCGTAACGGCACGATGATAAACGTCAGTACACATTGAATTTAGGGTGAATTATATAAGTAAAACTCCCGCACAAAAGTACGGGAGTTCTGGCTGGGACGGTTGGACTCGAACCAACGAATGGCGGAGTCAAAGTCCGCTGCCTTACCGCTTGGCTACGCCCCAATATTTTCACAACATTAATATTATACTATATTTTGGCGTTTCTGTCAATATCAAATATTGAAAAGCAGGGGAATGTGGCAGCGATTTTTTCGCAAAATACGACTTCTTTCTGCCAGACAGACAATGAAAAAAGCAAAAAAGCACGCTATTAAAAACGTGCCTTTTCAAAATTTATTATTTTGCGCTGAAAGTAACGGTAATTTCAGTACCGACATCAAGTGTGCTTTCAAGCGAGATTTTTGCGCCGTGGAACATTGCGCCGTGCTTGACTATCGCAAGTCCGAGTCCGGTTCCGCCGACAGCCTTTGAACGTCCCTTATCAACTCTGTAAAAACGTTCAAAAACATGGCTCTGATCCTGTTTCGGTATGCCGATTCCGGTGTCCTTTACGGAAAGCTGTGCGGCGCCGTTTTTGTTTTCAACCGTAACACTTACACTGCCGTGCGGCTTGTTGTATTTTATAGCGTTTTCACAGAGATTGTATACCATTTCGTCAATAATTTTAGGTGATGCGTCTATGTGAACGTCGTCGCCGGAAACAGAAACCGAAACGTCCTTTTCGTCTGCAAGTCTGTGCAGACGTTTTTCAACATTTCCGCAGATGTCAAGTAAATCTACATCTTCAACCGTAAAGCACGGACTTTTTTCATCAAGTTCGCTGATTTTTATTATATCGCCCACAAGCGAAATAAGCCTTTGTGACTCGTCGTATATCGACTGCGAAAAGTCTATGACGTCCTCTTTCGGAAGATTTCCGTCTTTCATAAGTTCTGCAAAGCCTGAAATCGAAGTCAGCGGAGTTTTCAGCTCGTGCGACACGTTTGCCGTGAATTCGCGGCGCATTTTCTCACGCTCCGTACTTTCCGTTATGTCGATAATAATTATTACGGCGCCGGCAATGCGGTTGTTTTCAAAAACGGGTGTTGCGATAAATTCGTATGTCAGACCGTCAAGGCTCATTGTGCTTGACGAACGCTTTCCGTCAAGAGCCGTGTTTATGTAGTCGCGAAACTGCTTTGTGCGGTTGAGTGTGAATACCGTTTCTCCGACGCAGTTTTTTTCGGAATGAAGCAATTTCAATGCGGAATTGTTGCAGGAGAGTAAAAGCGCATTTTTATCGACAATCAGAAAACCCTCGCTCATATTTTCTGTTATGAGGTTGAATTCGTTTCTGCGCTTGTATGCCTCGTCAAGCTGCTTGTGAATTGTATCGCTCTGCACCGCAATCTTTTTCAATAACGGCGTAAGCTCAGAGTAAGTTACGTTGTTTTCGGGATTGTTAAGATCAAGCTCGTTTATAGGTTTGATAATGCTCTTTGAAATTTTTGAAGATAAGAACAGGCAGAGCAGCACCGCGCCGGTTATTACGGCAACGGTAGGCTGCAGCAGACTTAAAAGAATAAGAACTGCCGTATACTGCTTTGCCGAAACGCGCAGTATTGTACCGTCGTCAAGCTTTTTTGCATAGTAAACGGTCTTTTGCATAAGCGTGTCGGAATATCTTGAGCTTGTTCCCGAACCGTATTTGACTGCGTCGCTTACTTCTTTTCTCGAAATGTGGTTTTCCATTTCGGCGGGATCTAATTGCGTGTCGGCAGTTACCGTGCCGTCGGGAGCAATGAGCGTAATTCTGCGGTCGTTTGATTTTAACCCGTATATCGCGTCTTTGCCGTTTGTTTCAACTATGTACGAAATCGTTTCGGTTTCGCTTTTTAATTCTTTAAGGAGCTGATTGTCAAAAATACTGAAAAGTATTCCTGCTATAAGTATAAGACTTAAAAGCAGGGTAAGCATTGAAGTAAAGAAAACAGAACGAAATATTTTACCTGTCATTTTCCGGCACTCCGATTTTATAACCGATATTTTTTACTGTTTGAATGTATTTTCCCGCATCACCGAGTTTGATGCGAAGTTTTCTTATATGAACGTCAAGCGTTCTCGATTCGTCGTAGTATTCGCCCCATACGCGGCTTAAAAGCTCGTCGCGTGAGAGGACATTTCCGCCTGCTTCGAGAAGTGTTGTAAGAAGTGTATATTCCTTGAATGAAAGTGTTACGGTTTGCGCACCGTTTTTCACAACGTGCTTCCCCGGATCGACAAAAAGCGTTCCGACCTGATATGCATTGCGCGCTGCTGCACCCTTTGTACGGCGCAGCAGCGCATTTACTCTCGATACAAGTTCCGTCATGCCGAAAGGCTTTGAAATATAATCGTCGGCACCTGCGTCAAGTCCCGTTACTATATCAAATTCGCTTGATTTTGCCGTCAGCATAATTACGGGAAGTGTGTGTGTTTCGGGAGCTTTGCGCAGCTTTGACAGCACCGACAGACCGTCCTCTTCGGGCAGCATAATATCGAGTATTGCAAGATCCGGCACTTTTTCGGATACTTTTTCAAAAAAGCTGTGCGGATACTCAAATCCGCAGACCTCAAACCCTTCTTTTGAAAGGGCATAGCAGACAAGCTTTCTTATATTTGCGTCGTCCTCAAGTAAATATATCATGCCGTCACACTCCTTTTACGACATTTTATCATACTTTATGCTATATATCAAGTACGATTTCAGCCGTCAAGGCTCTTATGACGTCCGGTTATGGAATATATTACCCATTCGGCAATGTTTACGGCGTGGTCGCCTATTCTTTCAAGGTATTTTGCAATCATCAGAAGATCTATCATAGCTTCGGCGTTCTTGTCGTCGGACTGAATTCCCGATATAAGCTCGCTCTTGATCTTTAGAAAAAGATTATCGACCGTATCGTCCTGCTCAATGACGTTCTGAGCAAGATTTTCGTCCGATTTTACAAAGGAATCTATGCTGTCCGTCACCATTTTAATGGCAGCCGCGGTCATATCCGTTATATGGATTTTGTTTACGTATCCTGCACTGTTTACAAAGTGAGCGATTTCCGAAATATCCGATGCCTGGTCGCCGATTCTTTCCATGTCCGAAATCATTTTCAGCGCTGAGGAAATTTTTCTTAAATCCTTTGCAACCGGCTGCTGCATTAAAAGCAGTTTCATGCAGAGGTTTTCTATGTCGCGCTCTTTTCTGTCGATCTGCCTGTCTGTCTCAATGGCGTTCGACTTATACTCGTCGTCATCGGTTGTAAGGTATTTTACGGCGTTGCTTATAGCTTCTTCGCACAGTGCGCCCATAGTTATAAGCTCGTTGTCAAGCTGTAATAGCTGTTCGTCAAATCTGTTTCTCATTTTATCAACCAAACCTTCCCGTAATGTAATCTTCGGTTCGCTTGTCACGAGGTTCGGAGAACATTTTTTCCGTATCGTCGTATTCTATCAGTTCGCCGAGGAGAAAGAACGCGGTTTTGTCGGCAATTCTCAATGCCTGCTGCATATTGTGGGTCACTATCACAATTGTGTATTTTTTCCGCAGTTCTATTGCAAGATCTTCAATTTTTGAAGTAGATATAGGGTCAAGCGCGCTTGTAGGCTCGTCCATCAGCAGTATTTCGGGTTCGACCGCGAGTGCTCTTGCAATGCAGAGTCTTTGCTGCTGACCGCCGCTCATGCCGAGAGCGCTTTTTTTCAGTCTGTCTTTGCATTCGTCCCATATTGCCGCCTGACGCAGTGAATTTTCGACTATTTCATCAAGTTTAACCTTAGATTTTACACCGTGCAGTTTCGGACCGTAAGCAATGTTGTCGTAAATGCTCATAGGAAAGGGATTGGGTTTCTGGAACACCATGCCGATCTGCTTTCTGAGCGACGTTACGTCAATGTCTTTGTATATATCGACACCGTTAAACGTTACTTTTCCCTCAATGCGGCAGCCCTCAACAAGATCGTTCATACGGTTGAGCGATTTTAAAAAGGTAGATTTTCCGCAGCCCGACGGTCCTATAAGCGCCGTAATTTTGCGTTCGGGAATACTTATGTTTATATTTTTTAAAGCATGATTTGCGTCATACCAAAGATTTAAGTTCTTTGCTTCGAGTATAGACATATATGCACCGTCTCACTTTCTGAATTTTTTTGCCGCAAGATGTGCGAGCGTGTTGATAATGCAGGTAAGCGCAAGCAGGATAAAGGCTATTGCAAAAGCTACGCCGAATTCTCCTCGTTCCTTTGCGTACATATAAAGCGCAACGGTAAGTGTCGAACCGGGATTTCCGGCGCTCAGAGCCTCTTTTATGCCGAGTATTTCGTTTGCCATGCCTGCCGTGAACAAAAGCGCGGCGCTTTCTCCGACAATTCTGCCGACCGAAAGTATACAGCCGGTTATTATTCCGTCAACCGCGGACGGTATTACCACCGTTCTTATCATGTTCCATTTTCCGCTGCCGAGAGCAAGAGAACCTTCTCTATAAGAGTTCGGTACGGTTTTAAGGCTTTCTTCGGTTGTTCGTATTATATTTGGGAGAGTCATTATAACCAGAGTGAAAGAGCCTGCGAGAATGCTTGTGCCGAGACTGAAAAACTCGACGAAAATCAGAAGTCCGACAAGACCGTAAATAATGGACGGTATTCCCGAAAGAGTTTCGGCGGCAAGCTCAACCGCACGAACAATTTTTTTGTTTTTTGCATATTCGGTAAGATATATTGCGGAACCTACACCGATGGGAAGTACGAATACAAGCGTTATCAATACGATATATACGGTGTTGAGTATATTCGGCAGAATACCGTCGATGTTCCGCAGCAGACTCGGTTTTGAGGTGATAAGTTTAAGAGTTACATTTGGAACACCACGGAAAATTATGTATCCGACAACACCCAGCAAAAGCGCAATTACCGTAAATGCCGCGATGAGCATAAGTGTCCGCATCAATTTTGTGTATATTTTTCTGCCTGTTGAAAGCTTGTGCATAAATTATTTATCCTTTCTCTTAACAACAAAATTAAGAATACAGTTAATTATCAGGATAAAGATAAAGAGAACAAGTGCTATTGAAAAGAGTGCTTTGCGCTGAAGACCCGATGAATAGGACATTTCCGACGCAACGGCTGTTGTTAAGAATCTTACACTGCCAAAGAGTTTCGGCATATTCGGTACATTTCCCGATACCATCATAACAGCCATTGCTTCGCCTATGCTTCGTCCAATACCGAGTACAACCGCAGTAAGAATTCCGCTTTTTGCCACCGGCAACGTTATTTTGAAAAGCGTTTCTGTCTTTGTTGCACCGAGTGCAAGCGAACCTTCCTCGTATTCTTTCGGTACTGCCGATATTGCCGTCTGAGATACGCTTATAACCGACGGAAGGATCATAACGGTAAGCACTATTATCGCAGAGAAAAGGTTTGCACCGTCCGCAAGTCCGAATATGTTTCTAACTGCCGGCACAACCGCAATCATACCTATAAGACCGTATATTACCGACGGAATACCCGAAAGCAGTTCAACCGACGAAACAAGTATTTTTTTAAGACCCTTCGGCGCACATTTTGCAATGTATGCCGCACACAGAATTCCTATCGGAACGCCGAGTAAAATCGCACCGAGGGTGCCTGCAAACGACGTAAGGATAAAAGGAAGAATTCCGTATTTCGGGTCGGAAGAGGTCGGAGACCAGACCTTTCCGGATATAAATCTGAAAAATCCGATCTCCTTGATTGCCGGTAAACCCGATACTGTTAAGAATACCGTTATGATTATTACAAAAGCTACCGAAAGAAAACCGCACAGTGTAAAGATAAGCCGTACAATATTTTCAAATAAATGCTTTTTTTTCATAAGTTTTTACCGTGCTTTGCTTTAATTTATTTTACTACCGGGATTGCTCCGGCGCTCTCGATAAGACTGTCGGCGTCCTTGCTTGTTGCAAAGTCGAAGAATGCCTGTGCAGCGTCGCTTAATTTTGCGCCCTTTTTGGTTACGAATACGAAGTCACGCTGAATCTTGTAGCTGCCGTCCTGAACCGTCGCGGTCGAGGGTGTAACACCGTCAACGCTGACTGCCTTTACGGTATCCTTTACAGCTGCAAGAGAAGCATATCCTATGGCATTGGGGTTTGAAGATACCGTCTGTATAACGTCGCCGGTCGATGTAAGCTCTTGCGCGTATACACAAGCGTCCTTTGTTCCTGTGATTGACTCAAAGCCGTCACGTGTACCGGACGCAGCCTCTCTGCCTATGCAAACTATGGGAGCATCGTCACCGCCGACTTCCGACCAGTTTGTAATTTCACCTGTATATATCTTTGAGATCTCGTCAAGCGTAAGACCGTCAACCTTGTTTTGAGGATTTACTACCATTGCAATACCGTCTATCGCAACTACCGTCTGATCAAGTGTTTTTGCTTCATCGTCCTTGAGATCCCTGCTTGAAAGCCCTATGTCGCATCTGCCTTCCGAAACCGCCTGAATGCCTGAACCCGAACCTGTGGGATTGTATGTAACCTTGACGCCTGAATTATCTTTCATATATGCTTCGCTGAGGTACCCTATTACCTTTTCCATTGATGTCGAACCGTCTGTTGTTACAACTCCCGAAGTTTCCTTCTTAGAGGAGCAGCCGCTTAAAATTAAAGCCGCAAGTGAAAGAACAGTGATTGCCGAAATAATGATTTTTTTCATGATTAATTACTCCTTTTTCTTTTTTACGGCTTTATTTTAATCCGCAGCGGGTTAATTCCGAAAGCATAGCTGTGTTAATTGTAAGTTAACTGTTGAAAATCAGCATCAAAATACGGATTTACAGAAACTTAACAGTAAATTCCCTTGACTTAATGCACTAATAGTGGTAATATATCTAGGATAAAAATTGCGGAGGTCGTAATGACATTTTTAATTTCAGGTGCGAACGTTTACCGTTCACATTGCTTTGAAAATCTCGATATTCTGATAAAAGACGGAATAGTTGCCGATATTTCTCCCCGTATTGTTCCCGAGAGCGGAATTGCTGTTTATAATTTTAAAGGATATAATATTTTTCCCGGTTTTGTTGATGTTCACGTTCATCTTCGAGAGCCGGGTTTTTCTTATAAAGAGGATATAAATACGGGAACGCTTGCCGCGGCGCACGGCGGCGTGACACATCTGTGCGCTATGCCGAACTTGAATCCGGTGCCGGACAGCCGCGCGCATCTCGATGCGGAACTTGATATAATCAAGGAAAAGGCAAATGTTGAAGTAAAGCCTTACGGTGCGGTGACAGTCGGCGAAAACGGAACGGAACTTTCGGATATAACAGGCATGAAAGACGATGTATGCGCATTTTCGGACGACGGAAAAGGAATACAGTCCGATGAGCTTATGAAAACGGCTATGGAAAAAATCCGTGATACAGACAAGATCTTTGCGGCGCACTGCGAGGTAAATTCACTGCTTCGCGGCGGCTATATACATGACGGCATTTATGCCAAAACTCATGGTCACAGAGGAATTTGTTCCGAAAGCGAATATAAGATGATAGCGCGCGATATAGAGCTTGCGAAAAAGACAGGCGTAAAATATCATGTCTGCCACATTTCCGCAAAAGAAAGCGTTGAGCTTATACGAAAAGCAAAAAGTGACGGCGTAGATATAACTTGCGAGACTGCGCCGCACTATCTTATACTTGACGAAAACGATCTTTGCGAAAATGCAAGATTCAAGATGAATCCGCCGCTGCGCTCAAAAGAGGACAGACTTTCGCTTATCGAAGGCATAAAGGATGGAACGATTGATATGATAGCAACCGACCATGCTCCGCACTCGGCAGAAGAAAAGTCGCGCGGACTTGAAAAGAGCCTTATGGGCGTTGTCGGACTTGAAACGTCGTTTGCGGCTATGTACACGCATATGGTAAAAACAGGAATCATAACACTTGAAAAGCTGATTTCGCTCATGCACGATAACCCTATGAAACGTTTCGGACTCGGTACAAATATTGTGGTTGGACAAAAAGCGGATTTCTGCGTATTCAACCTTGAAAAGAGCTTTAAAGTAAACCCAGACGTTTTTTTCAGCAAGGGCAGGACAACGCCGTTTGACGGAAAGGTACTTTTCGGAGAAAATGTGCTTACAATATATAGCGGCAAGGCAGTATATAACGGAACGGAGTTTAAAATATGAAACAGGAAATTCTGAAAATTGCTCAAAACTCGGCTTTAACGAAAGACGTTTATAAAATGGTGCTTTACGGCGATACGTCGGCAATTACAAGGCCGGGTCAGTTTATAGACGTTAAGCTTCCCGACTTCTATCTGCGCAGACCTATCTCGGTGTGCGATTATGACAAGGAAACAGTTACGATAATATACAAAGTCGTCGGTGATGGGACAAAATATATGTCGGGACTTCAAAAAGGTGTGCAGCTTGATGTGCTTTGCGGTCTCGGCAACGGGTTTGACACTTCGCTTACCGGCGATAATCCCGTGCTGATAGGCGGCGGAGTCGGAACACCTCCGATGTATAATCTCGCCAAAGTTCTGCTCTCGGAGGGCAAGAATGTTACCGTAATACTTGGTTTTAACGATAAAGGCCAGGTGTTTTATAAAGAAGAATTTGAAAAGCTCGGCGCAGAGGTGCTCGTCACGACTGTTGACGGAAGTTTCGGAATACACGGTTTTGTGACCGACGCTCTCAAAACTCTTTCGGGATATACGCACATATGTACCTGCGGCCCCGAACCTATGTTAAAAGCCGTGTACAATGAAAGTGAGGGCGTCGGCGGACAGTACAGTTTTGAAGAAAGAATGGGCTGCGGATTCGGCGCGTGCATGGGCTGTTCGTGTAAGACAAAATACGGATATAAGCGTATCTGCAAGGACGGACCGGTACTTTTGCGAGAGGAGATAGTGTGGTAATATGACTGATACAAGAGTAAATCTTTCGGGACTTGAGCTTGACAACCCGATAATTCCTGCGAGCGGCACATTCGGCTACGGATATGAATTTGCAGAGCTTTATGATATTAATATTCTCGGTTCGTTCAGCTTTAAAGGCACGACGGTAGAACCGCGTTTCGGAAATCCGACTCCGAGAATTGCAGAATGCACGTCGGGGCTTATCAACTCGGTCGGTTTTCAGAATCCCGGAGTCGAAAAGGTTATAAATGAGGAATTGCCGAAACTCAAAAAGTGCTTTGACAAAAAGGTAATTGCAAATGTTTACGGATTTTCTCCCGAGGAATTTGCCGAATGCTGCAAGCGCCTTGATACGCAGGAACAGGTCGGAATTCTCGAAGTCAACATAAGCTGTCCCAATCTTCACAAGGGCGGCGCGAATTACGGAACAGACGCCGACAGCGCATATCAGATAACAAAGCTGATAAAACAGAGTACAACAAAACCTGTCTATGTAAAGCTTACTCCGAACGTTACGGATATTGTCAGTATTGCAAAGGCCTGCGAAGAGGCAGGCGCGGACGGTCTGTCGCTGATAAACACGCTTTTCGGAATGAGAATAGACGTTGCGAAAAGAAAGCCGATTATTGCAAATAAGATGGGCGGTTTTTCAGGTCCTGCAATTTTTCCGGTAGCGCTCAGAATGGTATATCAGGTGTATGAAGCCGTAAAAATTCCGATTATTGGTATCGGCGGCATATCAAGCGCAAAGGACGTAATAGAAATGATTCTTGCAGGCGCGTCGGCAGTCGAAATCGGCAGTGCGAACCTTGTCGATCCGTATGCGTGCAAGAGAATTGTCGAAGATTTGCCTAAGGAAATGGAAAAATACAATATAAAATCATTAAAAAGCATAATAGGAGGAGCGCATTAATGGGAAAAGACGTAATTATCGCATGTGATTTCAGTTCAAAAGAGGAACTTTTCGATTTTCTCGACAAGTTCACCGACTGCAAGCCGTTTTTAAAGGTCGGTATGGAGCTTTACTATGCCGAAGGCCCGGAAATCGTAAAGGAAATCAAAAAACGCGGACACAGAATTTTTCTCGATTTGAAACTGCATGACATTCCGACAACCGTCAAAAAGTCGATGAACGTACTTTCAAGACTTGACGTAGATATGTGCAATCTTCATGCTGCCGGAACGTCCGAGATGATGAAAGCGGCTCTCGAAGGACTTACACGACCCGACGGCACGCGTCCTCTGCTTATTGCCGTTACTCAGCTTACGTCTACGAATCAGGAACGCATGGAGTCGGATCTTCTCATAAAAGAACCTATCGACAAGGTTGTAATGCATTATGCGCTTTGTGCGAAAAATTCGGGACTTGACGGAGTTGTTTGCTCGCCGCTTGAGGCAGGAAAGGTTAAAGAAATCTGCGGAAAAGATTTTCTTACTGTAACGCCCGGCGTTCGTTTTGCGGACGGTGACGTCGGAGATCAGGCGCGCGTTACCACGCCCGAAAAGGCAAAGCAGCTCGGTTCGGATTATATCGTCGTGGGCAGACCTATAACAAAGGCTGAAGATCCCGTCGCGGCATACAAGCGCTGCATGAGTGAATTTGTGGGTTAAATTATTTAAATTTTGAAAGGAAAATATATTATGAGTATTCAGATCGACGCTGCAAAAGCACTTCTTGAAATCGGCGCGGTATTTTTCCGTCCGTCCGAACCGTTTACATGGGCAAGCGGCATAAAAAGTCCTATTTACTGCGATAACAGACTTATACTGACCGCGCCCAAACAGAGAGTCATAATCGAAAAAGCAATAGCCGATACCGTAAAGACAGAATATCCCGACTGCGAAGTTCTTATGGGAACAAGCACGGCAGGCATAGCTCATGCCGCAATCGCAGCGTCCATACTCGATATGCCTATGGGATATGTCCGTTCTTCTTCCAAGGACCACGGCAGACAGAACAGAATAGAAGGAAAGCTTGAAAAAGGACAGAAAGTTGTCGTAATCGAAGATCTTATATCGACCGGAGGCAGCGTTATAGACGTTGTCGAGGCTCTGAGAGAGGCAGGAGCCGAGGTTTTGGGAATTGTCAGCATATTCACCTACGGCATGAAAAAAGGAATCGAAAAACTTGCCGCGGCAGATGTAAAAAACGTAAGCCTTACGAATCTCGACGTAATTGCAAAGGTTGCCGCAGAAACGGGATACATTGCCGAAAGCGACATTGAAAAGGTTCTCAAGTTCCGCGACAATCCGTCGGACGAAAGCTGGATAGGGAAAGCAAGAGGTTAAGAATGAGAAGTCTTATAGATATTCTTGATTTGTCGGTTGAAGAAATTGAAGAACTCATTGATAAAGCAAATGATATAATTGCAAATCCTGCCAAATACAGTGAAAAGTGCAAAGGCAAAAAGCTCGCCACGCTGTTTTTTGAACCGTCTACGCGTACAAGACTGAGTTTTGAGGCGGCAATGTACGAGCTCGGCGGAAACGTGCTTGGTTTTTCCGAGGCGCAAAGCTCGTCAAGCTCCAAAGGTGAGAGCGTTGCGGATACCGTAAAAGTGGTTAGCTGCTACGCGGATATTATCGCAATGCGGCACCCGAAAGAGGGAGCGCCGCTTGTAGCAGCACTCAATGCAGGCGTGCCTGTCATCAATGCCGGCGACGGCGGACACAATCACCCGACGCAGACGCTTGCCGATCTGCTTACGATAAAGCGTGAAAAGGGAAGCCTCGATAACTTTACAATAGGTTTCTGCGGTGACCTGAAGTTCGGCAGAACCGTTCATTCGCTTATAAACGCCCTTTCAAAGCATACAGGTGTAAGGGTTATTCTCATTTCACCCAACGAACTTAAACTTCCGGACTACGTAAAATCCTCGGTTTCGTCAAGCGATGGTATAACTCTTACCGAGACCGACAGACTTGATGACGTTCTTCCGGAACTCGACGTGCTTTATATGACGCGCGTTCAGAAAGAAAGATTTTTCAACGAAGCCGACTATATACGCTTGAAGGACAGCTATATCCTCACGCCGGAAAAACTCACGGGCGCAAAAAAAGACCTCGCGATACTCCATCCGCTTCCGCGTGTAAATGAAATATCCGTGGCTGTCGATAACGATCAGAGAGCCTGCTATTTCAAACAGGTACTCAACGGCAAATTTATACGTATGGCTCTTATACTCAAACTTCTGGAGGTGGATTAAATGGAAGTAACACCGCTTGTAAACGGCATTGTGCTGGATCATATAAAAGCAGGACTCGGCATTGAGCTTTATAACATCTTAAAACTCGGAGAGCTTACCTGTCAGGTAGCGCTTATTCTTAACGCCGACAGCAAAAAGCTCGGCAAAAAGGATATAATAAAGATTGGTGAAGTAATCGACCTTGACTTTACGGTTCTCGGGTATATCGATCCCGGTATAACCGTAAATGTTATACGCGACGGAAAAGTTGTTAAGCGCGAAAAACTTGAACTACCCGAAAAGGTATTTGACGTAATTCGCTGTAAAAATCCGCGCTGCATAACCTCATGCGAGCAGGAAATAAGACACATCTTTAAGCTTACGGACAGAAATGCACGCGTTTACAGATGTATCTACTGCGAATCAAAGGCAAAATGAATTTTTAACCTCTGCGGAACTCTCCGGGACGTTTTCCGGTGAATTTCTTAAAGGCGTTTGCAAAATGCGAGCTGTCGGCAAAACCCGTCTCTGATGCGATAAGTGTCAGTGTACTGTCGGTTTCCGACAGCATTTTTATTGCGTTTGTAATCCGGCAGAACAGGACGTATTTATGCAGCGACATTCCCGTATAGTCGCGCACTATTCTGTTTATGTGTACCGGGTGATAGCCGAAATGTTTTGCAAGAGCCGAATTTGAAACATCTCTTTGACAGTTCGACTGAATGTACTGTATTATTTTTTCTGCCGAGGTCTTGTTTTTTGCAGCAGGAATTGCCTTATGCCGTATTAAAAGTGAGAGCGCCTGTTTCATAAGTCCCGAACATACCTGTTCGTAAAAAATTCTGTGCGAAGAATATTCGGCGCTTATTTGCATTAGCAGTTCGAGTATGTCGGAACAGTTTTTTGCATATATACACCCGTCAAAATCACGGCAATCGTCGAAAATCGTGTTGTCAAGTATCGGTTTTGAGAAAAAAACATCAGCTTTTTCAGGACCGACAGGGAAAGATACACTGCTGTTTTTCTGGAAAAAGTCGAAATTGCAGCCGTAAAGCTCAAGGTCTTCCGAACACTCGGTGTAGCCGTATTCGATCTCAGATCTCCAGAACAGAACGTCTCCCGAGAGCATATTGTACTTCTCTTTTCCGACAGTGATCGTGCAGCTGCCCTTTGAACAGGCAAAAAGCCGCATATCGTATGCAATCACCGAGGTTATTGTATCATACCTTGACAGACTGCGCGCATAACGCACATAGGGCGCACATTCGCAAAAGTTCATTTGTATCACCATGTTTACTTTTTACAATATAAAGTTTTGTTCTTGCCTATACAATAACATATTTGTATGATATAATCAAGATAAATAATATTTATTTTATGCAAAGTGAGGTAAGTGCCGTGAAGAATATGATACTTGAATGCAGCTTAAAACCATTTAACGACGAAAAGACCGTAAACGACGTGTGCAGGTCGCTACTCGAGCAATGGAAACCGCTGATCAAGGACGCTGAAACCATTTCTGTCATGCTGTGGACTGCCGACGGCAGCGAAATACTCGACTATACGGGCGATATGGAAAAAAGCTTTGAATGGTGTAAGTATATAGGTTCAGCAAACCCCGGAAAAGTTCCGTGGGACAGGGAAGAAATGCACATGGCGTCAAAAAACGCACTGTACTGTGAAAATCCGCGGGATTTTACGTACAGAGGACTTAAAGATCTTATAAAGGCTGTTAAGGACGAAGGAGTCGCAATGTTTCCCGGCAAAAAAATACTTGTCGGCGAAACCTTCGACATAGGGCCCGAATTTGCGGTTTCGGAGTTTAAATATAAGCGCCACAGAGAAATATGCAAAGGTGATTTCAATGTCGGCGGAGATAAGATGTTCATTGATTCGGGCGCGGTGCTGGACGGCGACAATTACCCGTACGCCGCGTATCCTGACGGTATACCGGACGGATTGGATTTCGGCGTATTTCTCGGTGCTCAGTCGCAGATTTTCTTAAAAGACATGGGTTTTGACTTTATATGGCTTTCAAACGGAGTCGGATTTTCCGCAACGCCGTGGTCGTCAACGGGAGATGTATTTGACGGAAAGCAGTTTTATCCCGAAAAGCTCGGAGAAATAAGAGATACTGTCAGACGTTTCTGGAAAAGTTTCAGAAGCAAGTGCGATTATCCCGTAATGGTCAGAGGCACAAATTACGGTGCAGGTATAGACTATGCCTGTGACGGCGTGCCGCTTTACGAGCTTTATCATTCGGGTTTTGATTTTCTGCCTGCTCCCAATTCGCCGTGGGCGGCACTCGACTACGATTTCGGACTAGAGCTTATGGGGCATATGTCAAGAATTGCCGATGTTCCGGATAAGTCTTATCTTTTCAGATTTTACATTCATGATCCCTGGTGGCCCAACTCCCCTTGGAATGTGAGATACGAACGCTGTCCGCACGATATATATATGCCTATGGCGTGTGCGAGAATTGATGAAAATGGTGTCTGCACGCCGCCGGATCATTTCAGCATACTTTCTATTGACAATGTACACGGAGAGTCCCCCGAAAGCTGTACTTATGAGCCTCTTCCGCACTTGAAGCGCGCGTTTGAGCACGCACCCGACGCACCGTCACCGATCGTTTGGGTCTATCCCGTAAGAGAATATACAACGTCGCACTCAAAGGACGAGCTTTGCGAAATGTACGCCGGGGATTGGTTTGTAAGAGACGCGATAAACAACGGTTTTCCCGTTTCGGGCGTTGTAACGACGGATAATTTCTTAAAGCATAACACCGATATTTACGCTGAAAGCGTGCTTTTGTGCCCCGTGCCGAAAGCTGACGGCGAATTTGAAAAACATATTGTAAAATATGCGCTTGACGGAGGAAAAGTCTTGTTCTACGGTTCCGTGAAAAACGCCGGAAACCGATTCAAGAAGCTTGTAAATGTTACAACTTCCGAAAAAGGCGTATCGGGTATGCTTGAAACTGATTTTCGTGATTTTGATATATTTGCCGACGGAAAGTATCCCGATAAGTTAAGATATGAACCCGAACTCAACGGCGGAGAACTTACGGAAATACTGCTCGATAAAAATTCCGACGTAAAGCAGGTATACGGCGCAGACGGTCATTGCCTTGCAACACTCGGAAACAATTTCGCATGGACAAGAGCGGCATTGTGCGATACATATACCGGCGATAAGCTTTTAGCACCGTATAAGGAAAGCCAAACCGCGCTGAGCGCCGTAATTGCTAGAAAACTTCTCGGAAAACTCGGAACTCTCATTGACTTTGCAAAACTTTCGGCAGATTTCAAATCGCCCGTTATCATGATGCACAGACACGATAATGCGCTGTATTTTTCAAACTACTGTTCAAGCATGAATGTTGACGTATTTCTGTCGCTGCCGGACGGCGCGCCGATACTTACGACAAGCGAAGCAGTGTTGGAAAGCGGTAAGGCAAAGTACCGTTTCGGACGTGCCGAATCAAAGGAGTGCCGCGTATTCGTAAAACAGAATTCGGGTGTCGTATGCTGCAACATTCACCACAGTGACAATGTAAATCTTTACGGCCATCTTACGGTAACGGGGCTTGAAAACGCAACGCTTACATACTATGCGCCGGAATATTGTAAGGATCACGTATATTTTGCCGGCAATGCCGCACCGTTTGAATACTACGGACGCACAAAAGTAAACTTTACGCGTGACGGTTATAAGTATACCGTTCATGATTTTACGGGTACGCTTGAAATATTCACACCCGACAAACGTGCAGACAAAAAGACGCTTGAGTTTTTCGATTCGCGCGACTGGATGTATAAACAATAAACTTATTGCAAGTTTTTATATCATGTGTTATAATCTTTTACGGTGATACATATGATGACAGTACGTGCCGCAAGACACCTTTACCCTGATGTAAACGGTTTTACGATAGACCGACCGTGCGGATTTGAGAACTGCGTTGTTTTCGTGCATTTCAGAACCCGCGTTTCAATGACGCTCGGCAAAGAAACAATAAATGTCGAACCCGGCAACTGCATATTTTTCTCGCGCACTTTTTATCAAAAATGGACGGCTTGCGAACCGCTTATTCACGACTGGATGCACCTTGACGGAGATGTTGAGAACGTGCTCTGCGAATTCGGAATAGAGTTTAACAGACTGTATAAGCTTAATCAGCCCGAACTTGCAACACAGCTCGTCAATGCGATAGAAACGGAGCATTTTGCGCAAAAGCCGCTGCATGATAAAATGTGCGATCTGAAACTGCGTGAGCTTTTTATATGTGTTTCACGAAATCTACCCGCGCAAAACACAAATTCGCCTGCAAGAAAAGAGGAGCTTGAAAAACTGCGCCAAAGAGTTTTTTCTCAGCTTTCGCATAACTGGACTATACCAGAAATGGCGTCGCTGATTTCAATGAGTCCATCAAGATTTTACGCGGTATACAAGAACGAATTCGGCGTTTCCCCGGTAAATGATCTGATAGAGGCGCGTATTCATCTTGCAAAATCATACCTTTCTTCGGGTGAATATTCCGTAAGCGCCGCAGCCGAAAAACTCGGATATTCAAGCACATACCACTTTATACGTCAGTTCACGAAATGCGTCGGAGTTTCTCCGGGAAAATTTGCGAAAAACTCGTTAATTTAAATATTTCAGCCGTTTCCGAAGTTTTGCAGGCTTTGCGGGACGGCTTTTTTAATATCTTAAAAGAAAGCTTAATATATTGACAAATGCGCAGATATACTGTATCATTTGTTATAGTACACGTGGTACAGTAAATATTACAGAAGGGAGTCTTATAAATGCTGAAACTTTCATACGGCGACAGACGGCCGATCTATGAGCAGATAAAGGAAAAGATAAAATCGCTTATAATATCCGGTGTGTTAAAAGAAAACGAGCGCATACCGTCTGTCAGAGAACTTGCAGTTTCAATGGCAATAAATCCGAACACCATTCAGAAAGCTTATAAAGAGCTTGAGGGAGAAGGGTATATATATTCGCTGCGTTCCAAGGGATATTTTGTAGCGCCGGTTGATACGGTTCAGGTATCGGGAAAGATCGACGCTCTTACCGAAAGTTTGAGAGCCAATGTAAGGGAGCTTTACTTTTTGGGCGTTGAGAAAGAGAAAATCGACAATACCGTAAGGGAAATATACGGAGGTGCCAATCAATGATAAAAGCTGAAAATGTAACAAAGAGCTTCGGAAATTTCAAAGCTCTGAACGGCATGAACCTGCACGCCGAAAAAGGCTCTGTCTACGGTCTTATAGGTCCGAACGGCGCAGGTAAAACTACGTTTATAAAAACGCTTATGGGAATTTACAGACCGGATTGCGGAAAAATCACGGTTGACGGTAAGAGCGTATACGAAAACGTAGATATAAAGCAGAGATTGATATATATATGCGACGACTTGTTTTACTATCCTACATACAGCATTCTCGAAACGGCAAAATACTATGCCGGTCTTTATCCCGAATGGAGCTGGGACGATTTTAACAAGCTTAAAGAAATATTCAAAATAGACGTAAAGCGCAAAGTACGCCGCCTGTCAAAGGGTATGCAGAAACAGGTTGCGTTCTGGCTCGGAATGTGTGCAAGACCCGACGTAATGATTCTCGACGAGCCGGTTGACGGACTCGATCCCGTTATGAGAAGAAACGTATGGAAACTCATGCTTCAGGCTGTAAACGACAGAAAAATGACGGTACTTGTATCGAGTCACAATCTGCGCGAACTTGAGGACGTATGTGACCATGTGGGAATAATGTTCGACGGAAAAGTCGTAATAGAAAAGTCTCTTGACGATGTACGCGGCAATATCCATAAACTGCAGATTGCCTTTCCTGACGGAAAACTGCCGGAAGCGCTCGAAAAATCGCTTACCATTCTCGATAAAAGCGGATTCGGCAGCGTGAACATTCTTATCGTAAAGGGCGACGCTTACGAAATAGAGCAGCTTGTCGCAAGCTATTCTCCGGTTGTTGCGGATATTCTTCCGCTGACGCTTGAGGAAGTGTTTATATACGAACTTGGAGGTATGGGATATGAATTTCAGAATATCGTTCTTTAATAAAACCCTGTTTAAGAGCAATATCAAGCGCATTTGGTGGGTATCGGCTCTTTCGGCAATCTGTATGTTTCTGTTCGGAACAATGCCGTTTTTCAATGAGGTACAGTATTATGAAAGGCATTTTCCCGAAGACATATCAACCGAACTTGCAAGCTATTTTTCAAACGGAATGTACTATGTAATTCCGATTATCGGCATAATCGCGGCGGTATGCCTGTCGGCGCTGCTGTTTGTGTATCTCAATCGTGCAAATGCCGTTTCATGTATTCACGGGTTGCCTGTTACGAGAACGGAACTGTATTTTACGCACACCCTGTCGGCGCTTGTTCTGTTAATTATACCATTTATAATTAACTGCGCGCTGTGGAGCGAAACTTTCATAAAATATCACATTTCTGCCGATGTAATATTTAAATGCCTGTATCTGTATATAATATACAGCCTGCTTGCTTTTACTCTCACAACGCTTGTCGGTATGTTTACCGGAAATACCGCAGCTCAGATAGTATTTTCTGGCGTTGCCGCACTGCTGCCGCTGTTCTTTACAGGTTTTATTGTACTTGTATGCGACACGCATCTCTACGGATTCAGCAGCAATTCCGAGGCGGCAATGGGTTTCCTGTTACACTATGTATATCTGTTCCCGGATCTTGTACTTTCGCTGAGTTCTCTTATATACATAGCGTTCATTCTCATCATGCTCTTCGGGGGACTTGCGGTGTATAAGCTCAGAGCGCTTGAAAATCACGGCGAAGTTATAGCGTTCCCCAAACTTAAAGGACTGTTTTCCGTATTGTTCTCGGTTTGCTGCGGAATACTCGGATTTTTCTATATGTATACCATGTGGTCAAATTCAAATCTGCTTTTAATGCTGCCGTTTGCGCTTGTTGGACTTATTATCGCGAATATACTTGTACAGAAGAGCTTTACGCTAAAAGGTGCGCTCAAACCGTTCGTCGCGTCATTTGTAATTCTGCTCGCGCTGATCGTAGGCATACATTACGACGTTACCGGGTTTGAAAAGCGTGTGCCCGATCCCGGCAATGTTCTTTATGTCGAATTTTCCGATAACAGCGTTGATAATGCATATTATCTGACTGACGGAGAAAAGTATTATTTTGCCGATGTATTTGAGCCTAAATACTCGACTCCCGAAGAAATAGAACTGTTTATTGACCTTCATAAGCACCTGATCGAAAATCCGCAGCATGAAGATTACGACTATTCAGCTCCGCTTGCGAGAAAGTTTGCGCATTACAGCTATTTCAATTTTGCCTATACTCTCAAAAACGGCAGCAAGATGTACCGTTCGTATCGGCTTTCCGGAGACGAGGTAAACGAATATCTTTCAATGATTCTTGAAACAAAAACCTACCGCGCATATCAGTACCCTGTTCTTGACGGAACGGAAAAAACTTATGTTTCCGCAACGGTTAACGACGTAAGAAGCAGTGCCGAAGATGTTGAGTATACTTCTGCCGCCGAGGTTGAAAAAATAGTGCAAGCCATAAAGAAAGACCGTGAAAACATAAGCTTTGAAAAAATGGTTTCTCACCGCAATTCAGAAATCATGACGGTCTATCTCAGCTATGAGAAACAGCTTGTCGATTCAATGGGAAATTCCGCCTCAGATCCTGCCGTACTCGAAGACGGTTACAGCATTACACAAGACGATGCCAATACCATAGCTGCTCTCAAAGAACTCGGATATTTTGACAAAGCCGTAATTCATGACAGCGCCGAAGGAATGACCGGTGCTGTGGTCTGGTACGGAAACGAAGACCTGTATTATGAATATTTGCAGATAACGAAGGAACAGGACAATGATATGCCCGAAACCGTCGATTACAGCCGTGATTATGCAGATGAATACAACAAAAACATCAGATTTACAGATCCCGAACAGCTTGACGCTTTGTATAAGCTGGCATTTGAAACGCAGAGCGACGCCGATTACAGCGACGATTCGGCATATCTCACGATAGATTTTGAGTATCCCGACGGAATTTTAACATACAGTTTCGGCTGTTATCTGAAAGATATGCCGGACTTCCTGATCAACTCAATAGTTGCCAAAAAGTAAAAAAATCCCTGCGGTGTTTAATATCGCAGGGAATATTTGTATTAAAGTGAAAAATCCGTAATGTCCGTTACATACAGCGTGCCTGACTCAACACGGAAACTGATCTTGTAACTGCCGTATTCAAAGGTGTATATGCGTTCGCTGTCGTTCTGATATGATGGGCGCGGATCTTCGGAAAGAATGTCGCATAAACCTTTAATATTATCAGGTGCAATTTTGATCATTAAATTGTCCGGTATGACAACGTCAACCTTTTTACCGAATACGGCGTCCGCAAAACCGCCGACGGCGTTCGTATGGCAATCCGAAAAAGGAAGATACGGCTTTATATCGAGTATCGGAGTTCCGTTCATGAGATCTGCTCCGCTTACCTTTAAAATAACGCCTCTGTCGAAAGTTTTTTCCACACTTTTGAGTTTTACGCTGGAAAGTCCTATTGGGTTGGGTCTGTAAGGAGATCTTGTCGCAAAAACACCTGTTCTTTTGTTGCCGCCGAGCCTCGGCGGACGTACCGTCGGAGACCAGTTCGTAGCGTCGACTTCCGAAAAATACCATATCAGCCACAAGTGCGAAAAGCCTTCAATATCCCGTAGTGCGTTTTGATCTCTGTACGGTTTTTCAAAGACGATTTCCGAAATTATATCGTCTGTAAGTCCGCTTTGGCGCGGGACGCCGAATTTTCCGAGAAAATCATTGTGTATTCTCGCAATAACTTTGAGATTATATTCGATGCACATTGCTATCACTCCGTTTAAAAAACATTTTACCACGTTTCAGTATCGTTTTGCAATACTTTTTGCACAATTTTGCTGAAATTTCCAAAATATGTAATCGTAGGTCAAAATCGTACAACAACCTGATAATATGTTGAATTGACTTATACAGCATAATGAATGTATACTTTAGTTAAGCAAATGCTCAATTTGATCAAAAAGCATAACAGGAGGGTAAAATGAGAAAACTGATTTGCACGATTTTGTCTGTATCAATGATACTTTCGGCTGTCAACTGTTTCGGCGTTACGGTTTCTGCTGCTCCGAAAAATGCAGATTCAACAGCAGAGGTTATTCATATGCAGACAGACAGACTTAACGTACCCATGGGAATCGACAGCAAAAATCCGGTATTTTCATGGCAGATTTCCGACAGCACGGCAAGAGGTCAGAAACAGACTTCATACCGCATTACCGTTGCCGAGTCCAAAAATGGCCTTCAATCGGGCAATTATGTCTGGGATTCCGGAGTTGTAAATTCCGACAAAACTCTTGAGATAAGCTACGAGGGTGAGCAGCTCAAGGCATCGACGCGCTACTTCTGGCAGGTTGAAATCACTGATAAAGACGGAAACACTGCGGTATCCGACACGGCATGGTTTGAAACGGGTCTTATGGACAGCGGCTGGGACGGTGCAAAATGGCTCGGAAGAAGCGCAGTAAAGTCAAAGACTTTCTCCGAACTTACGTCTTTCACAATCGATTATGATTATACAATCACAAAGAATGCAGATCCGGTTGCGAATGCCGCGTCCGTACTTTTCGGGGCAACGGACAAGACAAACTTTTATATGTGGCAGGTATCTGCCTTCAGCTGGCACACGCAGCTTTTGATACGTCCGCATAAATTTTCAAGCGGTTCATGGGGAGGTGCGCCCGATCAATTCGCACTTGAAAAAGATCAGTCCAACGTCGGAACCGAACAGCACCTCAAAATTGAAGTGAACGACGGCGTTATTACGACGTATTTTAACAATTCCGAAACTCCGTCAAACACTGCAACCGTTGACAGCTTTGCTCTCGGTTATGTGGGTTTCAGAGCGTCTGGTTCGGAAGAATACTATATAGACAACTTTAAAATTACCGACGGAAACGGCAAAGTTATACTTGACGAGGATTTTGACGACGACAATATTCAGGGTTTCCCTGAAACCGCACACAAAAACGGCAGACTTGAGATTACAAAAGCAAGTCTCGGCAATAACGAAATCTTTCTCAGAACTACCGACGGTTCGGAAACAAAGGCCGAATCTTCTCCGATGTTCAGAAAAGAATTTTCGACAGATCAAAGCAAAGATGTCGAGTCCGCAAGGCTCTACATTACATCTGCAGGTCTTTACGACGCTTATATAAACGGCAAAAGGGTAACGGACAGCGTACTCAATCCCGGAATGACAGCGTATGACGACCATATTCTCTATCAGACTTACGATGTTACTGACCTTGTAAATGACGGAGAAAACGTTATCGGCGCTTATCTTGGTCACGGCTGGTTTGATAAGGCGCTCAGAAACTTCGGTTCAAAGCTGCTTCTTTACGCAAAGCTGCTTATAACTTACACTGATGGCAGCACCGATGTTGTAGTTACCGATGACAGCTGGAAATTCTACCGTTACGGTCCGATCCTTGACGACGACATCTTCAACGGCTTTAAATTTGACGGTCAGACCGCAAAATCGCTTGATGGTTGGAATAACATAGGGTTTGACGACACGGATTGGGACAAACCCGCGCTGTATAACGCAAATGAGGTTGTATATCAGAATAAAACTCCCGAAATAATCGCCCAAAATCTTCCTCTTATAAAAAATACAATAAAGCTGAAAGCGCTCGCAGTGACCGAGCCTGAGGACGGCGTATATATTTACGACTTCGGACAGAATATAGCAGGCGTCGTCAGAGTAACCGCAACTGCCGATGCAGGCACTGTAATGAAATTGCGTCATGCCGAAATCCTCAACCGTGAAAACATGAAGGATACAAGCGGCAATTCCACCGGAAAACCGGGTACGCTCTATACCGGAAATCTTCCGCGTGCCGACGCTACCGACACATATACTTTCTACGGCGACCCGAACGGCGAAACCTTTGAACCGTTCTTTACATACCACGGATTCAGATACCTTGAGATAACAGGACTTGACGAAGCTCCCGCGCTTGAAGACGTCACCGCACTTCTGATTATGAGCGACCTTGAGCAGACAAGTACGTTTACTACTTCCGATGAATCGGTAAACCGTCTCTATCAGAACGCACTTTGGAGTGCGCACGATAACTTTATGAGCGTGCCTACCGACTGTCCGCAGCGCGGAGAACGTTTCGGATGGACGGGCGACGCACAGATTTTTGCAAGAACCGCAACATATATGATGGACGTAAACGCTTTCTATCAGAAATACTGTATGGATATGCGCGACACCTCCACCGACAACAGAATTATAGCCGATGTTTCTCCCGCATCTTTCGGTAACGGCTGGTACGGTTCCGGAGACCGCAAAGGCGCCACAAACGGCTGGGGAGACGCTATAATCATCATTCCGTATCAGATGTATATGCAGTACGGAAACAAGCAGATACTTAGCGAAAACTACCAGACCATGAAAAACTGGATGGATTACCTTGTGTCGACAAGCACCGATTATATTCGCGACGAGTCATGGACAGGCGACTGGCTGCCTGTCGGAGAGGCAAAATCTCCCATAGGTCTTACCGATACCGCGTTCTGCGCATACAGCGCACAGCTTCTTTCCGAAATTGCCGGTATTCTCGGAAATTCCGAAGATGTAGAAACCTATAACGAGCTTTACAATAATTACAGAAACGCATGGCGTGCAAAGTATCTTGATGATGACGGTGCGAGCACATTGTGCGGAACACAGACATCGTATGTACTTGGTATAAAATTCGGTCTTTTTGACGAGGATAAAATACCCGAGGCTGCACAGAACCTTGTAAACAATATCAAGAACAGAGGCTGGCATCTTTCAACCGGTTTCCTCGGACTGAGCTATCTCAATCCCATACTTTCGGATACCGGATATTCGTCCGTTGCATATAAGCTTCTCGAGCAAAAAGAGTACCCGTCGTGGCTTTACAGCGTCACTACCGGTTCCACCACAATCTGGGAAAGCTGGTATGCGCTCAGGGTATACGACGACGGTTCAAGCATTGCAAACGGCGAATCCTTTAACCATTTTTCATACGGTGCCGTTGCAGAGTGGATGTTCCGTTATATGCTCGGTATCGAACGCGATGAAAGCAGCGTTGCTTATAAGCACTTTGTTCTAAAACCCGAATTCGGCGGCAGTATTACGAGTGCATCCGGTTCGTACAATTCCGTAAGAGGAAAGATCGAAAGCGCATGGACTCTTGATAAAGATAGCGGCGATTTCACATACAATGCGGCAGTTCCCGCAAACACAACCGCAACGCTCTATCTGCCTGTTCTGAACAATAATACTGCCGTATATGAAAGCAGTGTCAATGCTGAAGATGCGGACGGCGTAACATTTACAGGCTTTAAAAACGGATTTGCCGTATATGAGCTTGAGAGCGGTTCTTACAGCTTTAAAACCGTTGTAAACCCGAATATGTATGAAGCTACGACGGTAAAACTTGCAAATCCGCAAGAAGTTCCGGCAACTGTTACGGTTGACGGAAAAGAATACACGGCGTTTCCCAAGACAGTATCTGTCACAAAACCGTCTGCCGAAATAAGCGCCGTACCCAACGAATCGTGTTACGTATTTCTCGGATTTGCAGATAATAACGGCAATATCATTGACACATCAAACGGTGTTTCGGGTGATATTGAGTTGTATCTCAAATTTGCATACACCGGAAACGGCGACACAACTGATACACGCAAAACAATTAAAATCGACGGCACGGCTGATACCGTGATTTCAGTAAACGGCGAAGAATTTACGCTTCCGTACAGCGGAACATTTGATAAGGACAGCCTTGTTACAGTAATGGCCGTATCTGTAAAAGACGGTTACGAACTTTCTTCAATCGGCAATATGAAAGCCTTTAACGGCGCATATTACTTTATGCCGAAAGAAGATATTACTCTCAGCGCAAATGTTGTTGCCGAGAGATACAGACAGGGCTATGACATATTCTTTGATTTCGAGGATTCCGTTGAAAACTGGCAGGGTATGTCCGCAGCACTTTCTCATATGCCGAGCTATATGCGTTTTCTGTCTGTTGCAAAAGATGACGGCCCATATGATCCGCGTGCGCACTACAACTTCACGGCTGCCGATTCTATAACCGACGGAAAGAGCGTAAAGGCGTCGGATTACGACAAAATTGTAATAAGCTATATTGCCGATAAGGTTGACGCTGACTCAACGCCTGTAATGTACATTGCAACCGAGGCTCAGCCGTCATATATAAATCCCGTTCGCGCGCTTAAAGCAACTTCTGCCGTAACTACGGATATGGCGGACGGAAAAACTCTCAGAACAATAGAGTTTAATGTCGGCTCTTGGAGCAGTTGGACAGGAAATATCACACAAGTATATCTTGATATTGTCGATAATGTATTTGCCGATCTCAGAGTCGACTATATAAAGCTTAAGCACAGAGATGTTAAACTTACCGTTGTAAGCAACAACTTCCAAGGCGACAAGGTTTATACATATCTTCCCGGTGCAGTTGCGGATCTTTCGGAACTTCCGTCGGCGGCAGGACTTCTCGGATATACGCTTGAAAACGGTTCCGAAGATTATATCACTACCGTTACGCTTACGGACGATACCACAGTCTACGCCGATTACGGAAAAGCTGAAACGGCGCTTGTATGGAACTTTGACGACAAGACTTCGCAGGGCTGGACGGCGAACAATGTTGCCTCCGTATCCTATGATAACGGAACATTAAGAATTGTGCCTTCTGACACAAAGAATGACATCATGCTGGTTCGTATGGGGCTTAGCACCGACGCGTCACTTTACAAATATGTTGTATTCGATATGCGCCACAACTTGCCCGACAGCATGTTCGGTTCAAAGAAACTTGAAGTATTCTTCCGCAGAACAACGGACGGCTGGGCACAGCACTTGCAGCGTGAGATCAAACAGAACAGCGCGTCAGATGAGTACAGTACGTATGTTCTGAATATGGGTTCCAACTCAAACTGGAACGGAACAATTTCACACATTCGCATAGACCCGTTTGAAACAACCGTTTCAGGATCAAATTACTATATCGAGCTTGACAATATCAAACTTGTCCCCGAAGCAAAGCTTACGCTGAGCCACGGTTACGATACGGCAAACGATAAGGTTTACGGCGCCCCGGCATATACCGATGTTGACCTTTCGCAGTATGATGTTCCCGAAAGAAACGGTTATAAGTTTGCGGGCTGGACTGATAAGAACGGCAACGCTCTCGAAACCGTAAAGCTTTATGCGAATACAACGGTTTATGCAAGCTGGGACGAAATCAATACTGTCGTATGGGATTTTGATGACAATACAACGCAGAGCTGGGCTGCAATAAATTCAGCGTCAGACGAAGTTAAGGACGGCGCTTATAAGTCTGTATTTATGACATCGAATGCTGATATGTGGTACAATATTATCGGCTGCAATGTTGATGCGGCAAAATACAGATATGTTGTATTCAGACTCCGCCACAATATTCCCGACAGTGCAATAGGTTCAAAGAAAGCAGAAGTTTACTTCACGCGAACAACCGACTCTCCTTGGCTGGCACATCTCATGGCAAGCACATCTCAGCACAAGTCGTCCGAAGGATATGCAACCTACATTGTTGATATGAAAACTTGCGTTAACTGGAACGGAACCGTTGACAGACTGAGAATTGACCCGTTTGAAGTAAAATCCCCGTCAGAGGATAATTCTTACTATACAGAACTTGATTATGTAAAGGTCTGCACTGCAAAGACGCTTATTCTTGACGAAAACTATGACGGTGCGGCAAAGAACGAATACACCGTACCTGCCGAGGTTAAAATAACTCTTTCCGACTATGCGGTACCCGAAAGAGAAGGTTACTTATTTGCAGGCTGGTCTGACGGCAAGTCAGTTGTAAAGAGCGTTGCCCTCAAGTCAGACACAGTTCTTAAAGCCATATGGATAAAGAACGACGCGCCGCAGTTCATGGTTAAAGACAGCGCGTCTATACGCTGGAAGAATCCTTTCGGTATGAGAATGCTTGCAAGTATAAACAACGATACCCGAATTGAAGCATCGCTAAGCGAATACGGATTTCTTGCGGCAAGAACTTCGGTTCTCGGAAATTCCGAACTTACATTTGACTTTAAGGCGGACGGATATAAGACATCGTTTGTAAAAGCCGCCGCATATTCAAAAGAAAGCGGAACAGATATAATTTTCGGTTCAAACAGCGATGAAACAATTCTCTCGGCTGTTGTTTCCGGAATTCCCGAAACTTACGCAAACGAGAATATGACGCTTCGCGGATACGCTGTATATTCGGACGGTAACGGCGGCACAAAAGCAGTTTACGGAAATTCCGTAACTCTTAGTCTTGCCGAAATATGCCATAATATTGTAAGCTCCGCAAATTATCCCGGCGTTTACACAGATGAGCAAAGAACCGTACTTGAAAAATTCGCGTCAATGTACTCTGCATCTTAACGTATAGAACTTTTTAAGCATAATTCCGCCGTCTTTATCGGTTTTGCCTTTATTGACGGCGGTTTTGTTGACATACATACCGCTGTGTTCTATAATAGACTTGAAATTCAATGAAAGGATGTGCGTGTCATGCCTGAAATTCCGGAGTACGGAAAGGAAACAACAATCAGAAATTCTGACGGCAAAAAACACACGCTTCACGCCAATTTTTCCGGATATATGCATATATCGCGCCTCGTTTCTGGAAGTGGCACGGTTTATATAAACGGAGTGAAATACTGTGTAAATTCAAATGACGTTATTGTTTCAAATCAGTTTGACGAAGTAAAAGCCGAGTTTGCCGAAAACAGCGTCTATCAGGGCTTTTCGTTCGATTCACCGAAGTATTTTGACGAAATCGGAATACCTGCGGTATTTAAATTCGCAAATATTATCAGAAACGATAGACGTATTCTTACAATTTGTGACAATGTCGAGACCGAATACCGTGACCAGAGCAAACTCCATGAACGTATGCTGATTTCGCTTACCAGCGAGCTGCTTATATATCTGTACCGCAATTACAGTGCCGAGAATCCCGATAACATAAGTCAGACAACACTCGGAAAATTCAAAATTGCAAGAGGAGCCGTAGCCTATATCAACGAAAACTGCCAGAACGGCATTACAACTTCGGATATAAGCGCACATGTGAACGTAAGCACGTCGTATCTGTGCCGCTGCTTTAAAGAAGTGTTCAATACGACTCCGCTTGAATATTCAGAAAAGATCCGCTGCCGTAAAGCGCACGAAGATCTTTCTCTCGGCATAAACACCGTCGGCGAAATTGCAGCAAGGTATAATTTTTCAAGTCTTTCATATTTCAACCGAAGATACCGGAAATTCTACGGGGTAAATCCGACCGTAACACTGTCGGAAGCCAAGAAAAGACGCGCCGAAAAAGAATAAAAAATAACGGCTTGATATAACGCTTATCGTTGCGCATCAAGCCGTCTTTATGTTTAATTATGTATTTCAGAAGTTCTTTCTGAGATATTCGGCACTGTCAAGAAGCTGCTTTTCGTTTGTACCGAAGTTTTCGTTTTCAACTATGTAAAGTCCGATATTCTTTGCCGCTTTTACGACTTCGGGAAAGTTTACAAGACCGTAACCTACCGCACAGTCAGCAGTTCCGTCTGTATCTCTTGCGTGGAGAACCGGAATTCTTCCCGAATATTTCTTTGCATATTCTACCGGATCTTTTCCTGCAATTACAACGTGTCTTGTATCAAGCTCGAAGAATACGTTTTTCGGATCAGAGTTTTCAAGAATGAGATCTATCGGCATCTGACCGTCAACAGGCTCAAATTCGTGTCTGTGATTGTGATAGCCGAAAATAATTCCGGCGTCGTTGAACATCTTGCCGTATTCGTTTATGGTTTTTGCAAAGTCCACCCATTCAGCGGCAGTCGGGAAGATGGCATGAGGTATGCATACGCTGTACGCGCCGATGGACTTTGAAAATTCAACAGCTGCTTTGGGATCTTTCTTTATATCGTTGTAGCCGTAGTGAATGCCTGCCGCCTCAAGATTGTTTTTTGCAAGCTCTGCTTTTACGGCGTTTGAGTCAAGACCGAAAAATCCGGCAAATTCAACGCTGTCATAGCCGAGTTCGGCAGCTTTTTTGAGCGCTGCGGGAAGTCCTTGCGTTTCGGAAATGTTTTTGATCGAGTATAACTGCAATCCATATTTCATATGTATAATCTCCTTTGATTTTTTATACTATTTATATATCACAAAACAATGCGAAAGTCAATGCTTTTGTTCAAAATATACAAGCGATTTAATATACAGTTAACATATTTTGTCTTACATAGTCACAAAGTTTCTGTATAATATATAGACTGGCTGTGCACCTGTGTGCACGGCTCAAATATTTATATAGGAGAGTGTACAAAAATGTTGGACAGCGTTTCGTTTCAGTTTGAATGTATCGCGCGCCTCATACTTGCGGCTTTTTGCGGCGCGATTATCGGAATTGAACGAAAAAACAGACTTAAAGAGGCGGGGACAAGAACGCACCTTGTCGTAGCATTCGGCTCGGCAATGTTCATGATTGTTTCCAAGTACGGGTTCTTTGACTTTGCGCAGTATCTTGCACAGGCGTCAAACGAATTCATCAAGGTGGATCCGTCGCGAGTCGCTTCGTCGATAGTAACCGGTGTCGGTTTTCTGGGTGCGGGTACGATCTTCGTAAGACGCCAGGTCATAAACGGCCTTACAACGGCGGCAGGTCTCTGGGCAACGTCGGCAATAGGCATGGCAATAGGCGGAGGGCAGTACATCGTGGGTCTTGTCGGTTCGCTTATACTTGTAATGCTGCAATGGCTGTTACACAGCGTGAGTTTTTTCAATAAAATTTCGCCCGACATTATGGTGTTCAGGGTTTCGGAATGTGAAAAGCCTGCAGATGTGGTAACAGATGTCCTGACGGCGCACGGCATTTCGGCAAAGAATATGAAGATTGAGAAGAGTTCGTCCGGCGACATGATGCTTGAATGTCTTGTTAAAATGCCAAAGGCTCTTTCAAACAACGATTTCATAAACGATGTTGCGGCAAATCCGTACATAAAGAGCATAGAATTCTGAGCGGGGCGCGTTGTGCGCTCCGTTTTTCACTAAAGTAACAGTTTTTTAAAAAAATAGTCTGTTATCTTACTTGACTTTTGGTGTTCCGTATGGTATCATCTTAACATAAACAATATCTGTTTAATACGAAGCGTTTTTGTAACTGACGGATAAGTGGGACTTACCACATGGAAGCAAAAACGAATAAGCCGACCGTCTGGGCAGTTCTGTACGTTTTCCGTATGGGACTGTGCTTTTTTGTATTTATGGAGGTACATTAATGAAGAAAATCGGAATAATTATGGGCAGCGACAGTGATCTTCCGGTAGTTGAAAAAGCTATTGATACGCTCAAAAGTTTCGGAATCCCTTACGAGGTTCATGTTTTCTCGGCGCACAGAACGCCTGCCGAAGCAAGAAATTTCGCAACCTCAGCACGCAAAAACGGTTTTGCGACAATAATTGCGGCAGCCGGGAAAGCGGCGCACCTTGCCGGTGCAATGGCGGCAGGCACAACATTGCCGGTTATCGGAATACCTGTGAAAAGTTCAAATTTAGACGGTGTTGACGCACTTCTCTCAACCGTGCAAATGCCCTCGGGAATACCTGTGGCAACTGTTGCGATAGACGGAGCTGTCAACGCCGCTTTACTATGTGCGCAGATTTTATCCGTAAACGACGAAGATCTTGCGAAAAAGCTTGATGAATCAAGAAATTCGGCTGCGCAAAAGGTTCTCGAAAAGAACCGCGCCATAGAAGAAAAATTCAACGGCTAAGCAATTAAACTTTACGATAACATTTATTTTTAACGGAGGAACAGTATTATGGAAAAGACAGTTCAGATGTATGAAGGAAAAGCAAAAAAGGTTTTTGCTACGGACGATGAAAATCTTTGCATTGTTTCGTATAAAGATGACGCAACGGCATTCAACGGTCTTAAAAAGGGAACTATTGCAGGTAAGGGCGTCGTAAATAACAAAATGAGCAATTACCTTATGCAGCTTCTTGAAAAAGATGGCGTGCCGACGCACTTTGTAAAAGAGCTCAACGATCGCGAAACTCTCGTAAAAAAGGTAAGTATTGTTCCGCTTGAAGTTATCGTAAGAAATGTTGCAGCAGGCTCATTTTCAAAAAGGCTCGGTGTGCCGGAGGGAACGCCCCTGAAGACGACTGTTCTCGAATACTGCTACAAAAATGACGAACTCGGCGATCCTATGGTAAACGATTATCACATTCTTGCAATGGGTTATGCCACTAAAGAAGAACTTGATACAATAAACAGCCTTACATTTAAAATCAACGATTTTCTCAAGGATTTTTTCAGAAAAATCAACGTAGATCTTATAGATTTCAAGATTGAATTCGGCAGAACGCCGGACGGCAAGATAGTTCTTGCAGATGAAATATCACCCGATACCTGCCGTTTCTGGGACGCGACAACACATGAAAAACTCGACAAGGACAGATTCCGCAGGGATATGGGCGGTGTTGAGGACGCATACGCGGAAATGATGAAAAGAATTTTCGGCTGAACAGGAATTGTACAGAGGTATTAAATGGGAAGAGAAATCAGAGAGGAATGCGGCGTTTTCGGCATTTTTGCAAATGGCAGAACAGATGTCGCAGCCTCCGCTTACTACGCACTTTATGCATTGCAGCACCGCGGACAGGAAAGCTGCGGAATTGTTGTAAATGATGACGGTGTATTCAATACATATAAGGATACGGGACTTGTCAGCGAAGTTTTCAGACCGTCGGTACTCGAACAGTTGGGCGAGGGAAATATGGCTGTCGGTCATGTACGCTACGGCACTACCGGTGGAAACGGCAGACTCAATGCGCAGCCTATCGTCGTAAATCATATCAAAGGAAGAATGGCGCTTGCGCATAATGGAAACCTTGTAAATTCCTTTGAATTGCGCAATGAACTTGAGCTTTGCGGTTCAATCTTCCACACAACAAGCGATACCGAGGTAATATCATATATAATCACAAAGGAACGCCTTACAGCGCCGTCAATAGAGGAGGCTGTAAATCAGGCGATGAGCCGCATAAAGGGCGCATATTCTCTGGTTATCATGTCTCCGTCAAAGCTTATCGCAGTACGCGACGAAAACGGATTCAGACCTTTGTGCTACGGAAAATGTGACGACGGAAGTTATGTCGTTGCGTCCGAAAGCTGCGCTCTTGACGCTCTTGGCGCCCGGTTTGTCCGTGACATTGAGCCGGGTGAAATAGTTGTTTTCGATAAAAACGGCGTAAGGTCAATTACAGACCACTGCGGAAAGAAACAGTCCTTCTGCGTGTTTGAATACATCTATTTTGCGCGTCCCGATTCCGTAATTGAAGGGTGCTGCGTGCACTCGGCAAGGCTTCGCGCAGGTGCGTTCCTCGCGCTTGAACATCCGGTTCAGGCAGATATAGTAATAGGCGTCCCTGATTCGGGTATTGACGCCGCAATCGGCTTTTCAAGACAGTCCGGCATACCTTACGGTATAGGATTTATAAAAAATAAGTATATCGGCCGCACATTTATTTCTCCGGGGCAAAAATCGAGAGAAGATAAAGTAAAAATCAAGCTGAATCCCGTACCCGATACCGTAAGAGGCAAAAGAGTTGTACTTATTGACGACTCTATTGTACGCGGAACGACAAGTGCAAGAATCGTAAAGCTTTTGCGCGACGCAGGTGCTACGGAAGTACATATGCGCGTTTCTGCTCCGCCTTTTATGAACCCGTGTTATTACGGAACGGACATTGACTCGCGCGATATGCTTATAGCCTGCAACCATACAAATGATGAAATTGCCGAAATTATCGGCGTTGACACTCTCGGATACCTTAGCGTTGACAATGTGACAAAGCTTGCGCTTGAAAGCAAGTGTACCGGTTTCTGCACTGCCTGCTTCAGCGGACAATATCCGACAGATGTCCCGAGTGATACGCGCAAAGACAGGTTTGAATCAAAAATTTCCGAAAGGGGAAACAAATAAAAATGAAAAGTTTCAGCGAAAGCTATAAAGACGCGGGCGTTGACATAACAGCAGGATATAAAGCCGTAGAGCTTATGAAAAAGCACATAGCGCGCACAATTGCATCGGGCGCTCTTTCCGGAATCGGCGGTTTCGGCGGACTTTTTGAACTTGATCTTACGGGAATTTCAAAGCCGGTGCTTGTAAGCGGCACGGACGGCGTCGGCACAAAACTCAAAATGGCATTTCTTGCGGACAAGCACGATACCGTCGGCATTGACTGCGTTGCAATGTGCGTGAACGACGTTATATGTTGCGGTGCAAAGCCGCTGTTTTTCCTTGATTATATTGCCGTCGGCAAGAACTACCCCGAAAAGGTAGCTCAGATTGTTTCGGGAGTTGCAGAAGGCTGCGTTCAGTCGGGTGCGAGCCTTATCGGTGGCGAAACCGCTGAAATGCCAGGATTCTATCCGGAAAACGAATATGACCTTGCGGGATTTACCGTCGGCGTTGTGGATAAGGACAAAATTCTTGACAACACAAAAATGACGGCGGGTGATCTTATAATAGCTCTTCCGTCAAGCGGCGTTCATTCAAACGGATTTTCACTTGTACGAAAAGTGTTTGATGTTGAAAAGGGCGATATTTTCTCTCCCGTACCGGAACTTGCAAACAAAAGCATATGCGAAACTCTCCTGACGCCTACAAAGATATATGTAAAACCCATGCTCAAGCTTTTTGAAAGCGTCGAGGTCAAGGGCGTGTCGCATATAACCGGCGGCGGATTTTATGAGAATATTCCGAGAAGTTTGCCTGACGGAATCGCGGCAAAAATCGAAAAGCAGGCTGTAAAAGTACTCCCTATATTCGACCTTATCGCAAAGCGCGGAAACATTCCCGAACGCGATATGTTCAACACCTTTAATATGGGAGTCGGAATGGGCGTTGTAGTATCAAAGGACGACGCGGATAAAACACTTGAAATTCTCCGCAGTCAGGGCGAAGACGCTTATATAATCGGTGAAACGATTAACGGCGAGGGTGTAACAATATGCTAAAAAAACGCAAGGTGAAAATTGCGGTGTTTGTGTCGGGCGGAGGAACAAACCTTCAGGCGCTCATCGACGCTCAGAAAAGCGGCTCAGTCTCTTCGGGTGAAATATGTCTTGTTGTTTCAAGCAATCCCGAAGCTTACGCGCTTGTAAGGGCAAAGATGGCAGGTATTCCGACGGAAATTATACAGAAAAGCAATTTTTCATCGCAGAATGATTTTGAAAATGCACTTGTAAATAAGTTAAATGAATACGGCATTGAGCTTATCGTGCTTGCCGGATTTATGACTATACTTTCCGAAGGCTTTACTTCGCGTTATCCCGAACGTATAATAAACGTCCACCCGTCGCTGATACCGGCTTTCTGTGGCAAAGGATATTACGGACTTAAAGTGCATGAGGCGGCACTGAATTACGGCGTAAAAATTACGGGAGCGACCGTACATTTTGTAAACGAGGTGCCGGACGGCGGAAAAATAATACTTCAGAAAGCCGTTATAATCCGCAAAGGCGAAACACCGCAAAGCCTTCAGGCGAGAGTAATGCGCCAGGCTGAATGGAAGATCCTTCCGCGTGCGGTTCAGGCAGTATGCAAAGATATTATTGCTTCAGAGAAAAATTAAGGAGAACGTTATGAAAATAATGGTAGTCGGCAGCGGAGGACGCGAGCACGCTATTATAAAGAGCCTTAAAAAGAATAAAAAAGTTGAGAAAATTTACGCACTGCCCGGAAACGGTGGCATTGCTGCGGACGCAGAGTGTGTTGATATAGGCGCAAAAGACATTGACGCTATCACTGAATTTGCAGTAAAAGAAAAGATCGACTTTGCTGTTGTCGCACCAGACGATCCGCTGGTTCTCGGTGTCGTTGACGCATTGGAGCAAAAAGGGATTAAATGTTTCGGACCTCGCAAAAATGCGGCGATAATTGAGGGCAGCAAAGTCTTTTCAAAAAATCTCATGAAGAAATACGGTATTCCGACGGCTTCCTACGAGACATTTTCGGATATTGACAGTGCGCTTGAATATCTCAAAACCGCACCGATACCGACGGTTATTAAAGCCGACGGGCTTGCGCTCGGAAAAGGCGTAATTATTGCGCAGACGCGCGAAGAGGCTGAAAAAGCCGTAATTTCTATGATGAAAGACAAGGTTTTCGGGAACAGCGGCAGCAATGTTGTAATCGAAGAATTTCTGACAGGTCCCGAAGTCTCCGTGCTTTCATTCACGGACGGAAAAACGGTCGTGCCAATGGTTTCGTCAATGGATCATAAGCGTGCACTTGACGGAGACAAAGGCTTGAATACCGGAGGTATGGGCACTATCGCGCCTAATCCGTACTATACCAAGAGTATTGCGGACGAATGTATGAAAAAGATATTTCTTCCGACAATAAACGCCATGAACAGCGAGGGACGAACATTTAAAGGCTGCCTTTATTTCGGACTTATGCTGACAAAGGACGGTCCGAAAGTAATCGAATATAACTGCCGTTTCGGCGATCCAGAAACACAGGTCGTTCTGCCGCTGTTAAAAAGCGACCTGCTTGATATAATGACCGCTGTTGCGGACGAAAGACTTTCGGAAGCCGATGTTGAGTTCAGTGACGGCGCCGCGGCTTGCGTTGTTATGGCATCGGACGGCTATCCGGCGAAATACAATACCGAATACAAAATAACCGTTGACAGTGATTGCGACGCAGAGATATTTTCAGCCGGCACAAAGCTTGTAAACGGAGATGTTTGCACATCCGGCGGCAGAGTCCTCGGCGTGTGCGCGACTGCGGACAACCTTCAATCCGCGCTGAAAAAAGCATATGAAAATGTTAAAAAAGTTCATTTTGAAAATGCATATTACAGAACCGATATAGGCAAAAAGGCCCTTGAATACGGCAAGGAGTGAGCAGATGGTTTACAGAATTTTTGTAGAAAAGAAAAGCGGATTTACGCATGAGGCGGACACGCTGTTTTCGGATTTAAAAAACTTCCTTTGCATAAACTGCGTTGAAAAGGTACGGCTTATCAACAGATACGACGTCGAAAATATAGCTGAAGAACTTTTTGAACAGTGCAAAAACACTGTCTTTTCGGAACCGCAGACAGATAATACATATAATGAGCTTGAAGATGACGGCTCATATACCTTTGCGGTCGAATATCTGCCGGGTCAGTTTGACCAGCGTGCCGATTCGTGCGCTCAGTGTATTCAGATTATCTCGCAGGGCGAAATGCCGTCTGTAAGGACTGCCAAGGTCTATAAGATCTACGGTAATCTTTCGCAAAGCGATAGAGAGCATATAGAAAAGTATGTTATAAACCCGGTTGAATGCCGAAAAGCAAGTCTTGAACCGGTCAAAACGCTAAAAATCGATTATCCGATACCTGAAATTGTAAAGGTGCTGGACGGATTTTGTGCGTATACACCCGAACAGCTCGGAGAGTTTATTGATAAATACGGTCTTGCAATGGATAAGGATGACATTGCGTTTTGTCAGCAATATTTCAGATCGGAAAAGCGGGATCCTACCATTACGGAAATCAGAATGATAGATACGTATTGGTCGGATCATTGCCGTCATACGACTTTTCTTACCACGATTGACAGTGTGGAGTTTGAGGACGCACTTATTGAAAAGACATACAAGGATTATATGTCGGCAAGAAAATCCCTCGGACGCACAAAACCTGTAAATCTTATGGATATAGCAACGCTTGCCGTAAAGGTACTCAAAAAAGAGGGAAAACTCGATAAGCTCGACGAATCCGAAGAAATCAACGCCTGCACCGTAAAAATCAAAGTAAATGTTGACGGAAAAGACGAGGACTGGCTGTTGCTTTTCAAAAACGAAACGCATAACCATCCGACGGAAATTGAACCGTTCGGCGGTGCTGCGACCTGTATAGGCGGCGCTATACGCGATCCTCTTTCCGGAAGAAGCTATGTTTACGGCGCAATGCGCGTGACAGGTGCGGGAAATCCCCTTACGCCGATTGAAAAAACGCTGCCGGGTAAACTTCCTCAAAGAAAAATCGTTACCACTGCCGCAGCGGGATATTCTTCATACGGAAATCAGATAGGACTTTCAACCGGACAGGTTGACGAAATATACCACGACGGATATACCGCAAAGAGAATGGAAATTGGCGCGGTAATCGCGGCGGCGCCTGCCGAAAACGTAAGGCGCGAAAGACCGAATCCCGGGGATATTGTCATACTGCTCGGAGGAAGAACGGGACGTGACGGCTGCGGAGGCGCTACGGGTTCGTCAAAATCGCACACTTCAAAATCTCTTGAAAGCTGCGGTGCCGAAGTTCAGAAAGGCAACGCGCCCGAAGAAAGAAAACTGCAAAGACTGTTCAGAAACAAAAAGGCTTCACAGCTTATAAAACGCTGCAACGATTTCGGCGCAGGCGGTGTTTCTGTTGCAATCGGCGAGCTTGCGGACGGTCTTGAAATAAATCTTAACGCCGTGCCGAAAAAGTACGACGGACTTGACGGAACGGAACTTGCTATAAGCGAGTCTCAGGAACGCATGGCGGTTGTCGTTGACCCCAAGGACTCAGACGAATTTATAAGACTTGCAAATTCCGAAAATCTTGAGGCGACGGTTGTGGCTTATGTCACCGAAAGTCCAAGACTTGTTATGAACTGGAACGGAAACAAGATCGTAGACATATCGCGTGAATTTCTTAATTCCAACGGAGCCGAAAAGCATATTTCCGTGAAAGCCACAAAGCCGCAAAACTTTAATAAGGCGATCCCCGACGATTTTGAAAAAGCTTACACCGAACTTGTAAATGACCTTAACGTGTGTTCAAAGCGCGGTCTTTCGGAACGCTTTGACTCGACTATCGGCGCAGGCAGTGTAGTTATGCCGTTCGGCGGAAAATATCAGCTAACACCCTCGCAGTGCATGATAAACAAGATTTCAACCGAGAAAGCTCACACCGACGACTGTTCTTTGATGTCCTACGGTTTTAATCCTTTTATAAGCGAAAAAAGCCCGTATCACGGCGCATATCTTGCTGTTGTTGAATCGGTTTCAAAGCTTATAGCGTCGGGTGCAAAATTCAATGACGTGTATCTTACATTCCAAGAGTATTTTGAAAAGCCGCATAAAGATCCGTCTCGCTGGGGCAAGCCTTTCAGCGCGCTGCTGGGTGCATACCGTGCGCAGACAGAGCTTGGAATTGCTGCAATCGGCGGCAAGGATTCAATGAGCGGAAGTTTTGAGCATATTGACGTTCCGCCTACGCTTGTTTCATTTGCCGTTACTACATCCAGAGCGTCCGCAACCGTTACCCCCGAATTCAAAAAGCACGATTCGCGCGTTGTAATGCTGTCCCCGGAATACGGCACGGACGGACTGCCGAAAGCGCATAGTCTTATTGAACTTTTTGATAAAGTACATGAGCTTACCTCTTCGGGAAAGGTTTTATCTTGTTATACTCCGACTTACGGCGGTGCGGCTGAAGCTATATTCAAGATGTGCCTCGGCAACGGTTTGGGATTTGATTTTGAGAACGGTATTTCCGAAAAAGATCTGTTCGGCTACTCTTACGGCACCTTTATACTTGAACTTGCCGACAATGCCGAAGTCAACGGTGCATTAAATCTCGGAAAAACAACGCAGGATAAGCACATTTCAAAGAACGGCGTAAAAATATCCATGGAAAAGCTGATTTCAGACTATGAAAACAAGCTTGAAAGCGTATATCCGACACACGCCGCGCAAGAGTGCGGAAAAATCACAAAATTTGAATATGCTGCACATACAAGAAAAGCTCCGAAAATAGGTTTTTCCCGTCCTCATGCACTAATTCCTGTATTTCCCGGCACAAACTGCGAGTATGACACGGCAAAAGCGCTCAGTGACGGAGGAAATGAGGCTGAAATATTTGTAATCAACAATCTTTCAAGCGACGGTATTGCCGAATCTGTAAAGCTGTTTGCCGAAAAGCTCAAAAATGCGCAGATTGTTGTAATTCCCGGGGGATTTTCAGGCGGTGACGAACCGGACGGTTCAGGTAAATTTATTACGGCATTTTTCCGAAACGCAGCCGTAAAAGAGCAGACAACCGAACTGTTAGAAAACCGCGACGGATTGATGTGCGGTATATGCAACGGTTTTCAGGCGCTTATAAAGCTCGGTCTCGTTCCGTTCGGAAAAATTACAGACATGGACGAAACCTGTCCTACGCTTACGTTCAATTCCATTGCCAGACATCAGTCGAAGCTTGTGAGAACACGTGTGGCATCAAACAAATCGCCGTGGCTCTCGCGCACAAAGCCCGGTGAGATATACACCGTTCCGATCTCGCACGGAGAAGGACGTTTTATCGCGTCTGACGAACTTATAAAGGCTCTTGCCGATAACGGTCAGATTGCAACGCAATATGCAGACCTTTCCGGAGAACCGACGTATGACATACGCTATAATCCCAATAACTCCTATTTTGCCGTTGAGGGCATTACGTCACCTGATGGCAGGGTTTTGGGCAAAATGGGACATTCCGAGCGTATCGGGCAAAATCTTTACATGAATGTGCCGGGTGAATACGATATGCAGCTCTTTGCCGCAGCTGCCGATTACTACAAAATCTGAACGTAACTTTTAACAAGACAAAAAACGCTCCGCTGTATCCATTTGCAGCGGAGTTTTGCTTTTATATTCAGTTTATTTAATGAGGTTTATCGCAGTAATCGACTTTGCTTTGAATGTTGATTCGTCTATGTCTGTAATTGCGGCGTTAAACTGCACTGCACCGTCCGCCTGTTCAAACCGCACGGGCATTTTTGTCGTAAATTTGTACAGTATACACTCTTCCTTTACGCCCAAAATCGAGTCGTATGGACCTGTCATTCCGAGATCGGTAATAAAGGCGGTACCTTTTGCAAAAATTCTTGCGTCGGAAGTCTGCACGTGTGTGTGCGTGCCAACAACGGCTGTAACGGTGCCGTCAAGGTATCTTGCAAGAGCTGCTTTTTCGCTGGTAGCTTCGGCATGAAAGTCGATTACGGATACGTCGTATTTTCCGTACTCACGTTCAAGAATTCTCTTTGCCGTTTCAAAAGGCGAGTCAAACGCGTCCATATAGACATTTCCCAAAAGCGAGATTACAAGAACCTTAATATTTCCGGCGTTGAAAATTACATATCCGTTTCCCGGGCAGGAGCCGGGATAGTTCGCCGGACGTAAAATGTTCGGATAATCGTCAATGCGCTTTTGCATTTCGTGTTTGTTCCAAATGTGATTGCCGCTTGTAATAACGTCAACGCCGCCGGCAAAGAGCTTCTCAGCCGTGTCAATGTCAAGACCGTTTCCCTTTGCGGCATTTTCGCCGTTCGCGATGATCATGTCGGCACCGTATTGTTTTGCTAGTTCCGAAAGCTCACGTCTTATAAAATCCGAGCCACATTCTCCAACGATGTCGCCGATAGTCAATATTTTCATTAATGTAAATTCTCCGAAATAGATTATGTGTTTGGGTTGTTCTGTTGTTCGCGCAGAGATTCAAGCTGACCTCTGAGTGCTTTTTTTGTTCCGACCGCCACAAATCTGTCTGCGGAATCGCAGAGAATGTTTCTGAAATTGCTGTCGGACGGGAATTTTGTCTCAAAATTCACATTTCCGTTCTCCGTGAAAGAATATGCGTAAATATAACGCGAACTCAGCGCATACATTACATTTTTCCCGCGGCAGACGCTTGTTATTTTGGAATCCGCGTCCACGGTAAACAAAGCGTTTCCGTTGAAATCAAAACCGTAAAGCGTCATTGAGTTTCCCGAAAGATTCTTGTTCTCTGTAAGAATAATGGTCTGATTCTGCACAAAGAACTTCTCTGTTTTGGTCTGATTGTATTTATAGAAAGATTTTTCTTCAAGCTTGCCGTCATAAAAACGCAGCATACTGTCGGTTATGAGATATACCGCAGACGCGTCATCGGAAAATCCGATTTTAAGCGCAAGCTCGTCCATGATTTCGGCGCTGTACAGTATCTCGTCTTTCTTTATGTCTCTTATCGTAATAAGAGTATCGTAACTTCCGTCGTGCGATTTTACGGACGCGCTTAACAGCTTTGTTCCATCTGAGGAAAGGTCGATTGCCGTAACATATCTGTCCGAAAGCATCCATCTGTAAACTTCTTCATAATTTGAGTTGTAGACTATCACGCCGGATCGGTATGTCTTTTCATTTGTTACGATTGCAAAGCCGCTGTCGTTAATGCAGCCTGCTTTTACGCTGTAAGGATATTTTTGAGAATACACGCGGGAAAATGAATTGAAAATTGAAATTTCGTTTCCCGTAATGTCGTATACAAGAATGTCTCTGCCGTCGCTTGAAACGCCGGGATCGGAGTAGGCAAGGGAATAGTTGAAGAGTTTCTTTCCGGAAAATTCGTAAAGACCTATTCCGCTTCGCGACACAACTGCAAGATTGTCACGCAGCATAAAGACGTGCGATTCGCTGTCGGCGTTTACGGAGATCTCTGCGCTGTCCGGCACTTCGGTATTGTCGTAGAAGTCTGCGTATTTCATGAGATACTGAATGTTCTCAACCGTAATGTCGCTTCTGAAAATAAATATACAGGACAGAACAAAGACTATAAACAGAAAAGTCGCGATATATCTTGTAATTTTAACGGCAAGCGCCGCTTTTTGATAGTATTTTTCAGGTTCTGTATTGTTCATGCAAAAACCTCCGCTAAAGAATTATTTCCCGCAAAGCTCGTCTGTTCTTGCAATTTCAAGCTTTAAGCCTTCCGCTGCGTCCTTCTTTGCACGGCAGACGGCGAGCTTTGATGTACCGGGGAGTTCTCCCGAACAGGCAAGCGTCATATTTTTTATTGAAAAACGGTTATTGTATGCCGCCGCAAACAGCGATTCAAGGCGGTCTGTTCGGTAAACGATAAATATATCGCCGCCTGTGCGAAGTAAATAAAACGCGGCCTTGAATATGTCGTCAATATTGCATAACACTTCATGCCGCGCTATGGTTTTGTAATCAAAATCGCACATTTTTCCGCAGTTTGCCGTCATATAAGGCGGATTGCAGGTCAGAAAATCAAACTGTTCCGAATCAAAATGCTGTTTGCAGAGCTTTACATCTCCCTGTATTACTTTAAATCTGTCGGCGTATCCGCTGTCCTTTGCGCTCTTAGCGGCAATTTCACAGGCTTCGCCGTTGATTTCAAGCCCGGTGCAGTCAATCCCGACGTTAGCGTCGCATAGCAAAAGCGGCACTATTCCTGTTCCGGTGCATAAGTCGCACATTTTTTTTGAGTTCAAGCCGCTTACGTTTTTCAGCACATACCTTGCGAGCATTACGGCGTCGGTTCCGTAGCTGAAAACACCGGGTTTCTGATATACCGTAAGCGTTTCGCTGACCTTTTCGGGTTTCAGGCTTTCCATGTCGCACTTCCTTATGCATAATTTATAAGTTATTGTACCACATTTTGCGTACCTTTGCAAGCGCAAAAGCACATATTGCGACACAATATTTTAAATTATTGCACTTATTTGACAAAATCCGAATAATGTGGTATGATATTTATCGGTCTGTGTGACCGGAAAGGTGATTAAAGAAAATGGAAAATCTGTTTAAACTCAAGCAGAACGGCACTACCGTAAAAACCGAGATAGTTGCCGGACTTACCACTTTTATGACGATGGCATATATCGTCGCGCTTAACCCGAATCTGCTTACCGGTTTCGGTGCAAACGGCGGCAGCGGACTTTGGAATGCGGTGTTCCTTGCAACCTGTATTTCCTCTGCTATCGGCACTCTTGTAATGGCATTTTTTGCAAACAAACCCTTTGCTATGGCGCCCGGCATGGGACTTAACAGCTTTTTTGCAATAGTTGTCGGAAACGTTGTCGGAATAACAGGCATGACTTATGTCGAATCCTTCAGATCCGCGCTTTGCATTATACTTATTGAAGGTATTGTTTTCCTTATTCTCTCGTTCCTTAATGTCCGTGAGAAAATCGTTGAGGCAATTCCTCTCGGGATCAGATACGGCATTGCACCCGCAATCGGTCTTATGCTCCTCAATATCGGTCTCGGTTCAAACGCAGGCGTTTACAATGAAAACGGCGAGGCGTTCTATGTAATGCGCGACTTTTTCGGTGCGCTTACTCCGAGCGTTATAAGCGAAAAGCTCGGCGGCAGCTATACTCAGATGGTGCTTTCGGTCGTAACGATGTTTGTCGGACTTTTCATAATAGTTATACTTGCTCACCATAAGGTAAAAGGCTCGGTACTCTTCGGAATGCTTGTCTCATCGGTTATATACTGGGCAGGCGAAGCAGTATTTATGCACGTAAATCCGTTCGCATCGCTTAAAGGCGCGTCCTTTATGCCGCGTTTTTCGGATATGGCAGAGCTTACACTCTTTAAGTTTGACTTTGCAGGCTTTGCAAAAATCGGCTGGTTTACGGCAATTACCCTTGTAATAACTTTCTGCATGATAGATATGTTCGATACTATCGGAACGCTTGTAGGAACCGCTTCCAAGGCAGGAATGCTCGATAAGGACGGCAATATGCCCAAGATGAAAGAGGCGCTTGTTGCCGACGCTGTCGGTACAGTTACAGGTGCCGTTACAGGTACTTCTACCGTAACCACATTTGTTGAATCGGCATCCGGTGTTGAGGCCGGCGGCAGAACCGGACTTACCGCGCTTACAACAGCGATTATGTTTATTGCTTGTATGTTTATAGCTCCCATCGCGGCAATTATCCCGGCTCCGGCGACTTCCGCAGCTCTTATTTATGTCGGGTTCCTCATGCTCGGCGGTATCAAGAAAATTGACTTTGAAGACGTTACACAGGGACTTCCCGCAGCACTCATGCTCATCAGTATGCCTGTTTCCGGCTCTATCGGTCACGGCATAGGTCTCGGTCTTATAACTTATACGGTTATCAAGGTATTCACCGGCAAGGCAAAGGACGTATCGGTTCTTACTTACATAATTTCGCTGCTCTTCCTCGTTAAGTTCTTCTTTGTTGTCTGATAATTGATATTATAAAAAAAAAGGTCTGCCTTACGTATAACCACGTTCGGCGGGCCTTTAATATTGTCACAATTATTCGGCGGCAGAATACCCGCCGCATTTTATATAAGCGCTGACTTTTGCCGCGGCATCTCTGAGCGTGTTTACCAAAAGCATTTTTGTATCTTCTTCAAGTTCCGATACGCTCACGCCTGTCAGTGCATTGTATGCAGAAAGAGCAATTTCGGGTTTGGCGCTTACCAGCTCGGGAATACAGTTTATGCACTCAATGGCAACTATTTTGTTGCGGTCATATATGAGTTTTGCAAGGCTTTGGAAATTTTGCGCAATCTTTTCTTTTGAATCCCATTTTGCGCAGGCTTTTATCATGATAATACCGCGGCGCCTGAGCGACGGATTGCGGTTTGAAAGCATCTTGAAATATAAGTCCATATAGTGATAGACCTTAGGATTTTCCTTTGCCTCTTCGCAAAGTTCCGAAAGAGAAACAAATGCTATGCGCTCGTCATCGCCGCAGAGAAACTGCATAAGCTTCTTCAACATTCTGTCCGGCATACATCTGTATCCGTTTATATATTTACCCATACTTAAACGGTAATGTTTTTTTGTGCGACGTGATTTTCTATCGCATTTGCAATAAGCCTGTGACCGTCTGCATTCGGGTGAATTCCATCGTCGCAAAGATAGTTTTTGATATCGGTCTTTTCAAGAAATGCAGAAGTAATATCGATAACCGGGACGCTTACAAGAGAACCGATTTTAAACACCTCAAGATTGTATCTTTCATGCCAGCGCGTAATATAGTCAACATCTCCGCCGAGCCATTTCAGAACGTTTGACGCTTTTAGTCCGGCAGTGACCCTGTCAAAATATCTTTTTGAATCTATCGGCGGCAAAGACAGCAGAACAGGGGAGATACCGATGCTTTTTATCTTGTTTATAACGTCGGCATATGTGTTTCTGAAAGTTTCTATCGAGCATTTCGGCTCGTGATGTTCTGACGGATCTTGCGCAATCTTTTTCCAGTCGTAGTCGCAGTCGTTTCCGCCGAAGCACAGCACAGCATATTTGTAAACGCTGTTTTTCAGCACATCCATATAGCTGTTTACTATTCTTTCTCCGCGGATAATTGTATGGCCGAAACGCGCGTTGTTTTCAATATTAGCCCCGAAATATTTTGCGCAAAGATCGGAAAACCTGTTTTCGTAAACTTTATACTTGCTTCCGTCGAGTATAACGCCCTCTGAAACGGAATCTCCGAATACAGCAATATTTGTCAAAGTTGTCACCCCTGTATTATATATTTTTGCATTATTTGTATAAGCAGTTTATACACAATTATTATAGCACATTTTCGTATATTTTCAAGCGTTAACGCTGGGATAGATTCAAAATTAACTGTTTGAACATTTTTGCTTTTCCGATCTGTATAATAATGTATATAAAGAAAAGTATATGTTAATTAACACTGTCATGATTGACAAAATGAGTATAATGAGTTAAAATATCACGGTTGATAAAAATATTGAAAGCGGTAAAAGCAATGTTGGTTACAAAGGATAAAAAATTTTACAAGACATTTTTCTCACTGTTTTCCATGATAGTTTTGCAGAACGTCATAGTTTTAAGTGTAAATCTTGCCGACAACATAATGGTAGGCGCGCACAGTGAGGTTTCAATGTCCGGCGTTGCGGCGGTAAACCAGATACAGTTTATCTTTCAGCAGCTTATTATGGGTACCGGCGACGCACTTGTGGTCATGGGCAGTCAATATTGGGGTCAGAAACGCACCGAGCCCATAAAGTCTCTCGGATTTGCGGCAATCAGCCTCGGCGTTCTGTTCGGGCTTGTGCTTTTTATACTTGCGTCTCTTGTCCCGGAAAGCATTGCGCATATATTTACGCCGTCCGACGCCATTGCCGCTCAGAGCGTTGAATATATCCGCATAATAAAGTACACATACATAATTTTCGCAATTACAAACGTTCTGCTTGCGCTTTTGCGTTCTGTCGAAACTGTAAAAATCTCGTTTTACGTTTCCATAATGGCGTTTGTGGTAAACTGCGGTATAAACTACACACTTATAAACGGCCACTTCGGTTTTCCCTCAATGGGCGTAACGGGCGCTGCGATAGGTACACTCGCGGCAAGGATATGTGAGCTCTGCATTGTGCTTATATATGTTCTTGCAGTTGACAAAAAGCTGAGAATAAAACTTTCAGATATACTCAAAACGGATTTCCGTCTTGCCGGAGACTATTACAAAAACAGTGTATTCTTTATTGTTGTCGCAGGTATGTTCGGTCTGTCTACGGCACTTCAGACAGTCATACTCGGTCACATAAACGACAGCGCGATAGGAGCAAATTCCATCGCGACAACGCTTTTTCAGGTGCTCAAAGTTGCGTCAGTCGGTATGGCAAGCGCCACGTCCATTGTAATAGGCAAGACTATCTGAGAAGGAAACCTAAAAGTTCTGAAAGAATACGTCAAGACACTGCAGCTTATGTTCATAGGCGTAGGACTTCTCACAAGCGCTGCGCTGTTCTTCTTGCGAATTCCCGTCATATCGTTTTACAACATAAGTCCCGAAACAAAAAGAATGGCGGAACAGTTTATTCTGGTTCTGTGCGTCACCTGTATCGGCACGGCTTACGAAATGCCTGTCATAACCGGTATTATAAGAGGCGGCGGAGACTCTAAATTTGTATTTATTAACGACCTTATAAGCATTTGGTGTATTGTGCTGCCGCTGTCGTATTTTGCGGCGTTTAAATGGAACTTGGAGCCGTATATTGTTGTACTCTGCCTTAACAGCGACCAGATATTCAAATGTGTTGCGGCTGCAATCAAGGTCAACAGATATAACTGGATTAAAAAGCTTACGAGATAAAATGACGTCGGTTGACTTTTAAAGACCGGTATGTTATAATTTTTGAGAACAGATTTGCAGATACTTGCATATTCCTTATATCAAGAAAGCGATAGATAAAAGCTGATGAAAATATACAAAACAGATGATTTTGCCTCACAGAAACAAAAGTGTGTGCTGGCACTCGGAAACTTCGACGGTGTTCACAGAGGTCACGCAAAACTTCTCAAAACGGCTTGCGCTTATGCGCGTAAAAACGGAATATCTTTCGGAATTTACACATTTGAACATAACCCGAAATCAATTGACGGTCTGCTTACAAGAAACCGCGAAAAAAATATACTTTTTGAAGATCTCGGCGCGGATTTTGTATACTACGAGAATTTTGACGATGTAAAAAATCTTGAACCGCATGAATTTTCCGACTATATCGTAAATAAATTCGGTGCTGTCTGCGCTGTATGCGGAGAAAATTTCAGATTTGGAAAAAATGCGTCCGGCACAAGCTCCGTTTTAAAAGAACTCATGGCAGAAAAGGGACATGACGCACTCATAGTTCCGACTTTGATCGACGGCGCGCAGCCGATAAGTTCAACGCGTATAAGAAAGCTCATTGAGGACGGAAAACTCGAGCAGGCAAACGCTATTCTCGGCTATCCTTACGGATTTTCCGCAGAAATAGTGCACGGTGCGAGTATCGGGCATACAATCGGTTTTCCGACGATAAATCAGCTTTTGCCAAAAGGGAAAATCTGCCCGAAACACGGCGTTTATGCATCAAGCGTAACAGTTGACGGCAAAAAGATGTACGGAGTTACGAATATCGGCGTAAAACCTACCGTAACCGACCGCAATTCTCTGCTTTCGGAAACGTATATAATTGATTTTTCGGGAAATGTTTACGGCAAATACGCAGATGTGCGTCTTTATAAGATGCTGCGTCCCGAAAAAAAGTTCTCGGGGCTTGAAGAGCTTACCGAAAATATACGCAAAAACGTTTCCGAGACAAAAAAATACTTTGAAGGTAACAAATAATGAAAAAATATTTAAAACTTGCACTGACTGTTTTGGCAGCAGTGCAGATTCTTTCGCTGTGTGCGTTTTCACTTGAGCAGGCGCCGGTCATGGACGAGATTACCTATTCCGGGAAAGCACTTTGCGATTATGCGTCAGTTCCCGAAAAGCCGATGATTACCGGTAAATATGCGTATTGTATAAACCTCGATACGGGTACTGTCATCTATGAGAAAAACAGCACCGACAAAGCATATCCGGCGTCAACAGTAAAGCTGCTGACGGCACTTACGGCGTATGAGAACATACCTGACCTTGATGCTGCGGTGACGGTATCTCAGGAGACTGTAAGAAACGCGTCAGGCTCAAATATGTCGCTTAAAACGGGAGAAATACTTACGGCGCGCGACTTGCTTTACGGAGTTCTTGTAACAGGTGCAAACGACGCGGCTAGCGCGCTCGCCGAATATGTCAGCGGCAGCGTTTCGGAATTTTGCACGCTTATGAATCAAAAAGCCGAACAGCTCGGCACGGAAAACTCGAATTTTGAAAACGTTACGGGATTTCAGTCCGAAAATACCTATTCGACCGCACGCGATATGGCAATAATCGCAAGAGCCGTATACTACTGTGACGAGCTTTTTGATATGACAAACACGGCGCGGTATACGGTCGAACCTACAAACATGACGAATGTAAAGCGGACATTGCTTAACCGCAACACGCTTATTTCACGTGTGCGTTCGCAGAGCGACTTTTACAAGGGCGCTGAGGGAATGAGCCTCGGAGGAACGCCCGAAGGCGGTCAGTGTGCCGTTTCGTCTTTTACGACGGGAGATAACCTCACTTATCTTTGCGTTGTTCTCGGCTCGCAGGAAACAGACGAAAAAAATCTTGCCTGTTCAGATATTTCTGAAATTTTTGATTTCTGCAAAGACAATTTCTCACTTCAGACGGTAGCTTCGTCCGGCGACGTTGTATGTGAAATCAAAGTAACTCTCGCGTCGGATACCGACCATGTAACGCTTTTTCCCGCACAGGACATAAAAGTTCTGCTGCCGAATCAGCTTGAATACGAAAAGGATATAACCGTCGAGAGAAGAGTATATTCAGAGTCCGCAAAAGCTCCCGTCTACAAAGGCGACGAATTCGGTGAAATAGTGGTACTTTATAAATCTGACGTTACGGTAGGCAGAACAAAGCTTATATCCGGCACAAGCGTTGACAGGAGCAATCTGCTGTACTTTTTCAGCAGGGTTGAGAGTTTTATTTTCAGTACATGGTTCAAAGTTTTTCTCGGCGCAGCAGCAGTGCTCTATGTAATTTACCTTGCGCTTTACTTTAAGTTTTCAAAACAGAACGACAGCCGCAGAAACGGACGGAGAAAACTGTGAGATGAGTACAGATAGCTTAAAAAAGGGAGTTTACCGTCATTATAAAGGAAATTATTACGAACTGATCGACACGGCGCTTCATTCAGAGACTCTTGAGCCGCTTGTAATTTACAGAGCCTTATACGAAAAACGACAGCTTTGGGCAAGACCTGCCGAGATGTGGAATCAAGAAGTTGCAACAAAAGACGGAAAGACTGTAAAAAGATTTGAATATGTCGGAGAATCCGACGCTGTAAAGAAAATTCCGGAAACCTGATTTAAAGGCAACCGGAATTCTTTTTTATTTAATATCGCAAAGAACATTTTCCGGCACGCTGTCAAGCAGCTCCGGATTTTTGAAATACTTTTTCATGTACTTGTACGCCGCAGCGAAATAATATCCGTCGCATATTCTTTCGTCCATGACAAAAGTAATGTCCATGTAGCTGTTTTTTTCAACGCTGCCGTCATCGGCAAGTTCATTAATGCGCTTTTTTGCGCCAAATGATATAAACAGCGGAACGTTGCCGAAATTATAGAGATGATGGTATATCGGCGGTATGCCGAGCGAACCCATTGAAGTGATAAACATTGAGGAATGGAACGGCGAGATTTTTTCGATAATAGACGGCATAACGCCGAAGTAATCAAGAAATCTCAAAAAGCGAATTGTCGATCTCAAGATCAGCCCCGGCATGGCGTTTAGTATTCCTGCGATTTTATCAAAATCTCCACCCGGATTTTCACGGTAGCTCTCTATTGTCTCGTTAAACTTGTTGTACACATCTTCAATGGTAGCATCGGGAGAAAACCTTACTTTAATTGCAGTGTCGGGCGATTCCAGGGACATCTCACGCTTGATTACCAGCGAAACTATAATATCGGGTCTTGAGTAAACGCGCTGACCTGCAATAAAGCGGTTGATTGCAGGCATTTGCGAAACCGTCCTTATGTATGCCGCAATTATGACGTGCATAAGGCTTATGCCTTTATATCCGTCAGCTTTCTTCTGATTAAGGTATTTTTCAACTTCGTTTATTTTAACCGAGTCGGTAAGATAGTTCTGACTGTCGCACCGCAAGTCCATAATATATGGCGATACTACGCTCATAGCCGGCAAAGTTCTGACTCTGCGTCCGTCTCTTCTGTCGCCGAATGACATAAATCCACTCATTTCCGCATAATGCATTTTTACTATTTTAACATATTTTTGTACATTTGTACAGCGGATTTGAATTTTTCGGCATACTCTACAAAAATTCGACGCGAAGTTTGTTTATTATTTTTTTCTCGCTGCGCGATACTTTGACTTGCGTTACACCAAGGATTTTTGCAGTTTGGGCTTGAGTCAGTCCTTTGAAATACCTTAAAACGAGCAATTCACGCTCATTTTCGGGGAGCTTTGATAAAACCTGCGCCAGTGCCGTTTTCTCACATAGAGCGTCAATGTCATCTTCCGCATGGCACAGATCCATAAGTTCGGTATCGCTGTCCTCCGAAATCTTTTCCTGTAAAGATACGGCGGGTTTTGCAGCGTCAAGCGCATATACGGCGTCTTCGGGCGAGATATCGCACAGCTTTGCAAGTTCTGAAAGTTTAGGTTCCTTTCCGTACTTTGAAATGTATTTTTCACGTTCGCGCATAAGCGTATACGCATTTTTCTTTACATTTCTCCCAACCTTTATAAGACCGTCATCGCGCAAAAATCTTCTTATTTCACCCGTGACCAGAGGAACGGCATATGTTGAGAAGACCGTACCGAACTTTTCGTCATAGCCGCGTATCGCTTTCAACATACCGACAGAGCCGATCTGAAGGAGATCCTCAAATTCCTGACCTCTGCCCAGAAATCTCAACGCAATGCTTTTGATAAGTCCGTAGTTCTTTGCTATGATTTCTCCGGCTGCGCTTTCGTCTCCGTTTTTGTAACGTGCAAGCAGTTGCTTGTTTTCGTCATGCGTTTGTGTCATGAATATCTTTTCCTATGTACTTTCGCATTGTTACCGAAGTGCCTTTGCCGGGTTTTGAACGAACGGTAAGTTTGTCGGTAAAGCTCTCCATTATCGAAAATCCCATGCCGCTGCGTTCCTCGCTTCCCGAGCCTGAATACATCGGCTGCATAGCCTGTTCGATATTTTCAATTCCGCATCCCTTGTCCTTTATTTTTATCACAAGCAGCCCGTCAGAAAAGTATTCTCCCGATATGTAGATCAGTTTTTTTCTTTCGTCCGGTTCAGCGTTGTAGGCGTGGACTATACAGTTTGTAACGGCTTCCGAAACGGCGGTCTTTATGTCGCATATTTCTTCAAGCGTCGGATCGAGCGCAGATATAAAGGCGCTGCACAGGATACGCGAAAAGCTTTCGTTTACGGATTTTGCGGGCAGCACTGTTTTAAATGAGTTTTTGCGTATACGTGTTTTTCTTTCTGACTTTGTGTTATTCATTTGCTGTTTTCAGTCCTTTCACGATTTATAGTTTTTATCAGCTTGTCCACTCCGGCAAAACTGAGTATTTTCTGAATTCTTGTACTTGTATTGCATAAAAACATTTGCGCACCGACTTCGCAGGCGTGTCTGTACCGTCCGAGAACAAGTCCCAGTCCGGAACTGTCCATAAAATCTATGCCTGCAAGGTCAAGAATTATGGTTTTCGGGCGTTCGCAAACAATCAGCTTGTCGATTCCTTCGCGTATGTCCTTTGCGGAATGGTGGTCTATTTCGCCGGACAGAAAAACTATCATTTTGCCGTCGCGGTTTACGGCTGTCATTTCCATTTTTGTCAATCCTTTCATATAAACATCTTTTCTTTGATATAAATAATACACCAAAAAACGCGCGTATTGTGTCGCATTAACCGTGAGTATTTTCGTGTCTTTTGCCGAAAAAGCAAAGATAAGAGAATAAAGTCACCGAAACCATGCACAAAACGCACAGTACGCCGAAAAACGGCGATTTAAAACCCATATTTGTGCCTGCAAGCTTTCTGATTACACAAACTCCAAAAAATGTGCTTATCGCAGGCAAAACATATTTATACCGGCTTTTTGAACCGTTTTTGGCTGTTATATCCGGCAGCATTGCCGACGCCGTATACAGATATACGCTGATTTTCAGTATACACGCAAAACCCGCCATAAAAAGATAAATTTCGGGAAAACTGAAATGCGGTATAAGTGTAAGGGAAGTGAGGTCGCAGGAATAGAGATCTGCCGAGAGATTTCTTCCGAACATAAGAGCCGTGCGCATACAGTTTACGCACAATATAATAAGATTTGACCTGAATGCGGCGTGTGAAACTTTAGGCATAATAATGTCATGGTGGTATCTGTTTTCGCTTATGCAGCAAAGAAAAAATACGGGTACGTCGCACACAAAATATAGCGTACTTAAAGAGCCGTCACGTAAAAAAGAAAAGTTAAAGTTTGCCGGATTCGGCGTGTCCGGGGTCACAACACCGCCGAGTGTTCGGAGTGCGAAAAATAAAACGGCAAAATATATTACGAAACCTGCACAGCACAGCGAACAAAATCTCATAATTCCGCCGGTGCTTGAAAATCCTGCATATGCGCAGCAAAACAGCATTACGGCAAGAAAAATCAGCGACATTATTTCTTTTGAATAGTAGTTTGAGAACATTGACGCGGCATTCAGAAATTCGTTTGCGAATACTGCGGACAGCACACACAGCGAAATCGCCGAAATGATACCGGTAGTTTTCGATATTGCAGTATTATCTGCCTCCCTAAGCTGGCACTTGTCAAAAAATCGCGAAAAAAAACGGTTTAAGACAAGTCCGATTATTACCGTAACCGCCGCCGCACCGATTTTATATTGGCTTTTGTACAGCGGATTGAATATGATCTGGGAACTCAGTAAAAACGCCGAAAATGCGGCAAAATGCTGTGAATTTGTATTGATCTTCATTTAAAAGCTCTCCTGTCCGTCATTTTTACCCCGTCACAACGGCGCAGTTTTTATATGTCGCTTTGCCGTCAAAATGAATATTTGCATTTTTGCCGTATTTCAGAATCGGAATTTTAGCTTTTTTATTCGGTGAAGTACACATCGCGAAAAATCTCACTGCGTTGACCTTTTGATTTTCTTTGTCAAACTTAAGCGCCGCGAGATTTCCGTCTTTGGCAACCTTTTCCAAAAGTTCCGAGCAAGATACCGAGCTTACACATACCGCGCTGCTTCCTGCCGGCAATCCCGGTACCGACGGAATATATACCGCAATGTCGTACAGTTTTTTTGCGTCAAGCGACTCGCTGAAAAGATAAACATCGTTTTTTCCCGAATAGCAATCGGGATATTTTTCAAAAAAGCTCTGCGCACATTTCCCGATGTTTTCGCCGTCGAAGCTGTCTGTAAAGTATTTTGCGTCAACTGCGTTTTCATTATCCGACATACCCGTTATGCAGTTGTCTTTACCGTTCACACTGTCTTCTTCGTTTTCAGAAATGCTTTTTTCGAGCAACACCGTGAATATAAGCCTGTCGTTTCTTTCATCAAAACCGCAGGCGTGAATATAATATACGTCGTTTTTCTCTGACGCAGCACATGAACTTAAAATAAACGCGCAAACGAATAACAACGCGGCAAATCGAAGTGCTTTCATTCCGACGCTCCTTTTTTCTTGGGATATATTTCATTTTCGGCGTGCGACAAAGCTTCTTTCGGCACGGTGAGCACTGCGTCCGTAAGACCTTTGGGATTAATCGGCGTAAACGGCGAGAGGTACGGTATACCGAACGATTCCTTGCGGCAGAGCGCTATAAACAGAAAAGTGACGGAAATTACTATGCCTTCAATTCCGAAAAGCTTTGCGGCAATAAGATTGAGCAGACGTACGAGCATAATGCTGTTCATATACGGCGGCATTGAAAAAGAGCTTACCGCCGTAAGCGCCGCTACCATTATTACCGGAGGACTTGCAATACCTGCCGAAACTGCGGCGTCGCCGAGTATAAGTCCCGCGACAATTCCGACGGCGTCGCCGACTGCACGCGGCATTCTTATGCCTACTTCGCGTATAAGTTCAAAGATCAAGAGTATTACTACAAGTTCGCCGAAAATACCGAACGGAATATCCTGTCTTGCCTCTATTACGGTTTTGTAAAGCTTGTACGGAATGCTTGACGTGTGGTGTTCAAGCAGCGCAAGATACAGCGACGGCAGATACAGCGAAATAAAAATGCTGATTAAACGTATGCAGCGAATGAATGTCGCATAATACGGAGTTTTCAGATAGTCCTCTGCGGATTGCAGGCTTTCGACAAAAAGGTAAGGTACCGTAAGCACCACCGGACTGCCGTCGCATATCACCGCAGCTCTGCCTTCTATAAGCTTTGCTGCAACTTTATCGGGTTTCTCGGAATTTCCTACATTGGTAAACAGCGACGGTATATTTTTCTGAAGATAGTGTTCTACATATCCCGAATCTATAACCGCCGGCATTTTCATTTTCTCAATACTCTTTTTTACCCGCTTAACCATGTCGGGATTTGCAACGCCGTCAATATATAAAATGTTGACCGATGTTTTTGTGAAAGTACCGCAATTCAGCGTAATGATTTTCAGCTTTTCAGTGCGTATACGCTTTCTTATAAGCGCGATATTGTCCTCGGCGTTCTCGATAAACCCCTCTCTCGGACCTCTCACAACAACCTCGCTGTCAGGCTCGGAAACACTTCTGCCGTTTCCGTTCTTAGCCGGAATCGCAAGAAAAACAACTTCTCCGCCTATATCCGTAAATATAACGGCGCACCCGGACAGCACCTTTTCTTTTGCCTCTTTATAGTTCGGTATATCCGACAGTTCGCTTGAGGCAATAACGCCGAAAAACTCTTTTTTCGTTGACGGAGTGCCGCCCATATGAGTCAAAGGCTTTATAATGGTTTCGGAAATAAATGTTCTGTCCGAAAAATTTCCTATATTGGCAAGATAGATGTAAAAACCGTCCGACGGTTCGATGAAACGCAAATTAAAATCCCCGCAGCCCGAAAAATCTCTTTCAAAGCTTGTTTTTGCCTGTTGTGACGTCAGAATTTCCAAAGTATCGCCGCTTTCAGTATATTTTTATATATTTTTGCCCGACGCAAGCTTTTTAATACCCGAAAATTACAATCATTTTCATTCTGCGGCATATAATAGTCCTATAAAAAATAACTGGAGATGATTTTATGTGTTCAATCTGCGGAATATACGATCCGAAATCATACGGCGAAAGCAATAAGGATATGTGTCTAAAAATGAATCAGACACTCGCACACCGCGGACCCGACTCAAACGGCGCTTATTTTTACGGCAAAGTAAGCCTTGCCCACAACAGACTTGCGGTAATAGATCCCGAGAACGGCTCACAGCCGATGTCGACTCGTTTTGCCGGACGGGAATATGTAATTGTCTACAACGGAGAGATATATAACACGGATTATCTCAGAAAAGAACTGGCAAAACGCGGAGTGACTTTAAAAACAAGGTGCGATACTGAGATTGTGCTTTATGCATATATAATCTGGAAAGAAAAGTGCGCCGAAAAACTGGACGGAATATTCGCGTTCTGCGTATTTGATAAAAATTCAGGTAAAATTTTCATTGCGCGCGACAGATTCGGCGTAAAACCGTTTTTCTACACGTTTAAGGACAGTTCGTTTTATTTTGCGTCGGAAATAAAAGCGCTGCTTGAATGCGGTGCGGCAAGCCCGAAAGTAGATACGACAGGACTGTGGCAGCTTTTGTATATGTCGCCTTCAAGAATAGGCGGCAGCGGAATATTCAGAGATATATCGGAGCTTAAAGCGGCTCACTGCGGTTATTTTGACCTTTCGGGACTGCACATATACAGATACTGGACGCCCAAAGCGCAGACAATACATGAAAACGCCGGAGAGGCGGCGCTGCACACCCGTTTTCTGCTTGAAAAGTCAATAAAAGAACAGCTTGTTTCCGATGTGCCTTTAAGCGTTCTGCTTTCGGGAGGACTAGACTCGTCGATAGTATCGTCTGTTGCGGCACTTTGTTATCGTGAAAACTCCATGACACTCGATACATACTCTTTTGAATACGAAGGATCAAAAGATAATTTCGGCGCAAGCGAATTTATCCCGGCAAGCGATGACGAATATGCGGTTTATATGGCAAAGTGGCTGGGCACGGAACATACAATTCTGACCTGTCCCACAAAAGCACTGATCGACAATCTGTATGCCGCTGTTGACGCGCGTGATTTTCCCGGACAGGCGGATATCGATTCCTCACTCTTGTATTTTTGCAATAGAATCAAGAAAAAGCATACAGTTGTGCTTTCGGGAGAATGTGCCGATGAAATTTTCGGCGGCTATCCGTGGTTCTACAAACCCGAAATGCTGAACAGCGAATATTTTCCGTGGATACATGAGCCGAAACTGCGCGCAGGACTTTTCAGAAAGGAGATTGCAAGACAGGAAGAAGGTTATGCTTACACAAGCGAAATATATAAGAACTGCATAGCCGAATGTCCGTCAAACAGCGCCGACAGCGAACTGATGAACAATTCGCGAATAGCCACATGGCTTTCAACCGAGTTTTTTATGCAGCAGCTTCTTGAGAGAAAAGACAGAATGAGTATGCACAGCGGACTTGAAATAAGAGTGCCGTTTGCAAACCATGAACTGTTTGAATATGTTTTCAATGTTCCGTGGGAAATAAAATTCGAGGACAGCATAGAAAAAGCACTGCTGCGAAACGCAATGAGCAATTATCTTCCGGAAAAGATTCTTTACAGAAAAAAGAGCCCGTACCCGAAAACCTTTGATACTTGTTTTGAAAGCGGCGTAAGGCAGATACTGACGGAGAAAATTATGAATGGAAAAAGTATTCTGTCCGAAATTCTTGACACAAAATCGCTCGAAAGTTTTTGCGAAAATACGTCCGAAACGTGGTTCGGACAGCTTATGGGAAAGGCGCAGATGCTCGCATGGCTTTTACAGTTTGACTATTGGTACGAAAAGTATAATGTTGAACTGGTTTTATAAATTAATATCCGACGAATACTTGACTTAATGTCAATTTGTGCTATAATTATTACAGAGTAATTAAAGAAAGGAAAAAACAATGGAAACCGTAAAAACATATAAGTGTCCGTGCTGCGACGCGGGACTTGTATTCGATGCGCAAAACCAAAATCTTCACTGCGAATCCTGCGGCAACGATTTCACCATTGACACACTCGAACAGCTTGACGCAGCGGATAATTCCGCGTCCGAGGCAGGCAGTGAGTACAACTGGGAAAAATACACTCCGCGCAGCTTTACAAACACAGGTGGTCTTGATCTTACACAGTTCCGCTGTCCGAGCTGTTCGGCTGAGATAATCGGTGATCAGAATATGGGAGCCTCCGTGTGCCCGTACTGCGGAAATCCGACGATTGTCAAAGAACAGTTTGAGGGTACTCTTCAACCGGACTACATAATCCCGTTTAAGGTTGACAAAAAGAGTGCGTTTGCAAAATTTGAAGAAGCATATTCGAGGCTTCCGTTTTTGCCCGACGAATTCAAAAACAAGAACAAGATTAACGAAATGAACGGCGTTTACATACCGTATTTTATGTTTGACTGTAACTGCGGTGCGGATATAACATACAGCGGACAGACGACAAGCACATGGAGCGACTCAAAGTACGATTACGTAAAAACCAACTATTTCAGACTTTACAGACAGGGAAACGTAGGCTTTAAAAACGTTCCTGCCGACGCGTCAAAAAAAGCCGACGACGCATACACGGAATCGGTAGAGCCGTTTGACTGCAGAGAGGCGGTAAACTTTGATCCGGCATATCTTTCGGGTTATTTTGCCGAAAAGTATGACGTTTCCATGGACGAGTGCGTCGAACGCGCAAACAGGAGAATAAAGAATACCGCCGAAAGACTTATGGAAAGCACTACCGCAGGCTATTCTTGCGTAACACCGTTAAGTTCTAATATACATTTCGGCGACGGCAAAATACGCTATGCTCTGCTTCCGGTATGGATGCTCAGCGTCAAGTACCTTGACAAAGTATATCACTATGCCGTAAACGGTCAGACAGGCAAGACAATAGGCGAATTTCCGACCGATAAATCAAAAAAACGCAAATTTTTCTGGAAAGCATTCGTAATATCTTTCGGAGTGCTTGCCGCACTCTGCGCAATTCTCATTCTGATTTCGGGAGGTACGTTTGCACTATGAAAAAGCTGATTTCAACAATCCTTTTTTTGGCATTTGCACTCATGCCTTTCTGCTTTGCGGCGGAACTTCCTGTTGTTATAGACAATGCGGAATATCTTACCGACGATCAGTCCGAACAGCTCGAACAAATGCTTGACGAAGTGCTGACAGACGACTTCTGCGCCGTAGTTTTTACCGAAGATGAACCGAGTGACGACGATCCTCAGGCGGCAGCCGATGATTTCTTTGACTTTGAAGGCTACCTTGAGCAGTATTCAAACGGAATTGTTTTCTACATTTGCAAAAGCACAAGACAATACGCTTTTTCTACAACCGGAACTGCTATTGACACGTTTGATGACTCAAAGCTTGATGTAATCGAAAACGATATGCTTGACTTTCTTCGCAACGACGAGTACTTTGAAGCGTTTTGCTCATTTGCGGGAAATGTAAAGTATTATCTTAACGAATATCCCGATTCGGATTATCCGTCCGACTACGCAAGCAACAGCAGCAGTGATTATAACGGCGGATACGACTACTATGACGATGAGCCGCTTGTAATTGACATTCCGACAATAATTACTTTTATTGCAATAAGCGTGCTGGTTGCCCTCATAATTGCGGCAATTGCAACGGCAATAAGAGCGGGACGCATGAATACCGCAAAATTAAAGACAGAAGCAGGCAATTATGTTGACGAAAAAGGCTTGAACGTCACCGCGTCCAATGACATTTACCTGTACTGCACGGTAACACGCACCGAAAGACCGCAGAACGAGGATCATAACTCCTCGGGTGGCGGAGGTTCGTCAACTCATGTTTCTTCGTCCGGTACAACTCACGGCGGCAGAAGCGGAAGTTTTTAAAAACAAAATTTTATCAGTTTAAATATAAAAGGAGATTACAGCTATGGGACTTATTAAAGCAGCTGCGGGAGCAACAGGCGGCGTACTTGCGGATCAGTGGAAGGAATATTTTTACTGTGAGGCGCTTGACGCGGATACACTTGTCGCAAAGGGCGAAAAGAGAACAAGCGCAAGAAGTTCAAATAAAAAAGGCGAGGAAAATATAATTTCTAACGGTTCTGTTATCGCAGTGAACGACGGTCAGTGCATGATCATCGTCGAGCAGGGAAAAGTCGTTGAGCTTTGCGCCGAACCGGGTGAGTTCGTATATGACACTTCAACGGAACCCAGTATTTTCTGCGGTAAGCTCGGAGAAAGCCTCAAAAAGACGTTTGCAACCATAGGAAAGCGTTTTACTTTCGGCGGAGATACCGCAAAGGATCAGCGCGTGTATTATTTCAACACCAAGGAAATTACCGGAAACAAATACGGAACGGCAAATCCCGTACCTTTCAGAGTTGTCGATAAGAACATAGGACTTGATGTAGATATAGCAATCCGCTGCCACGGCGAATACTCGTACCACATAACCGATCCCATGCTCTTTTACACAAACGTCTGCGGCAATGTTGCGGATTCTTACACAAGAGACGAAATTGACAGCCAGCTCAAAACAGAGCTTATGACGGCTCTCCAGCCTGCGTTTGCAAAGATCTCCAATATGGGCATACGTTACAGCGCACTCCCGGGACATACTATGGAAATCGCCGACGCACTTAATGAAGTTCTTTCGCCGAAATGGCATGAGCTTCGCGGAGTTGAAATTGTTTCGTTCGGCGTATCAAGCGTAAATGCGTCTCCCGAAGACGAAAACATGATAAAAGAACTCCAGAAAAACGCCGTATTCACAAATCCCGGTATGGCGGCCGCTCATCTTGTCGGCGCACAGGCTCAGGCCATGCAGGACGCTGCAAAGAACGAAGGCGGAGCTATGAATGCATTTTTCGGTATGAATATGGCTCAGAATGCATCGGGTCAGACTATTCAGAATCTCTTTTCTAAGGCCGCCGAGAACAATCAGAATGCCGGTGCGGCTTCGGCAAACGAATGGGTATGCTCCTGCGGAAAGAAGAACACCGGCAAATTCTGTGCTGAGTGCGGAAAACCAAAGCCGGAAAGCAGTGAATGGATCTGTTCGTGCGGCGCTCACAATACAGGCAAGTTCTGTTCTGAGTGCGGCAAGTCAAAACCCGTCACAGCTTGCCCGAAGTGCGGATATAAGCCCGACTCATCAAAACCTGTTCCGAAATTCTGCCCCGAATGCGGAGCAAAGTTTGAATAATAGCGCCAATACATAATTAACCAAAAAATTACCGCTTCGATTCTCTTTACGAACCGAGGCGGTTTTGTTATATGTGCTGTTAAAATTGTTACTTGCTTATAAGATCCGCGATTTTTTTGTTTACGGCAAATCTGAGCTTTTCGCAGAAGTCGTCCTGTCTCGGATAATCCGAAAAAGTAATATTGTAATTTGCAAAATCTTCAATAAATTTGACGGCATGCTCTTTTGATGAAAGGCTTTCCAGAAGTCTGAAAGCACGTAAATCGTATAAACCTTGTGTAAAGCTCTTTATATGCAGCGTCGGATATGCTGTTCCGTCGGGCGCGGGATATACCGAAAAAGCGTCGCCGGCAGGAACCCAGCCACCGCCGTCGTTGCAGGTATACGGATCAATTATGTGCTTGGAGTACTGCGAATAGTAGAAATTGTAACCCCATTGCAAAAATCCGACAATATCGTACTTGAAAAGCTGTGTTCCGAGAACCCTTGTGCGGTTCATGCTCATGGCAACAAACCTGTTTGATACTGCAGTGTTCTGGCTGCAGCAGTAATAGCACCATAAATCCGGAACTTTGTTTTGTATAAAAGGTACTATGCTGTTTGTGCCGGGAATAGGCGTTGAAACAGCACCTGAACTCATAAACTCGTATTCCGAAAGTGCGTCGCCGCACATACAATCCGAGAGAACATCGGACAGCTTTTCTCTGATTTTGAGAAAGCGCGGCAAATGTTCCTTTATAGGCTCATCGGATATATGGAACATTGCCTTTTTAAGCAAATCTTTAGACTTGAGATACTCTTTAAAACTGACAATAAACTGTCTGACAAACCCGATATATTCGTCTGATAATGAATCTGTATTCCAACCGAAAATTTGTTTTTTCTCACCGTTTACATCAGCGATTATCTTAGGCGCGTGTTCGGCGCCCCATTGAGTAAACAAATGCGATATTTCAAAATATTCAATTCCGAGACGTTTGCACATTTCAAACCATCTGTCGCAGAGCGTATAGTCAAATTCGTAGGTATCGCCGAGCTTTTTTACGCCGACAAGCTGAACCGTCGGACGTTCGCCGCCGACCTCTGTATCAAGAGGAGGAGTAAAGACAGGCGTCAGAATCATGTTCATTCCGCTGTCGGCTGCGTTTTTTGCAAAATTTTCTATTATCTGCCAGTGTTTCTCGCTGAAAACATCAATGGCGTAGTAGCTCGAAAGACAGTCGCAGTGAAACCAGTTTGTATATATAAGTTCCTGTTTCGGCAAAACAGCGCCGATCACTTCAATTTCAAGCTTGTTTTCAAAAAGTATATTTTCGTCTTTGTCCTTAACGCCCACGGTAATAACACTTGTTTCGGAAATTGCATTTTCAGGTATGCTTACTTCTATCCAAAAACTTTTTAAAACTCCGGCATTTACAAAAACTTTGTCATTTTCGCTGAGAGGAATCATTAGGTCGGGATACATTCCCGGCTGTCTGTTGTTGAGATAGTCGTCATCGTAACGGTCGCGGTAAGCAGGCATTTTTACAAAAACGTCGCGTATTTCATAGATTTTTGAATACTTTGCAAGTTTTCCGTCACAAAACAGAGAAATCTCGGCATTTGTCTCCGAAAGAAACAATGCTTCAAATGAAAAAACGTCGTCCTTAAGCACATTAGCTCTTGAAATTTCGGAATATGCGGAAAAATCAGCGTCGGAAAAACATTTATTATATGACGAAATAATTTTTAACCGTGCGTTGCTCATGTCATTACCTCACAATCTTTATATAGGTTTATTATACATGGCACAGCCGTTAATGTCAATTCAAAATAAGCTTAGTATATATACAATCGGGTAAAAAAGTGCGGCAGTAAACCGAATATAACGGAATACAGCCGCAAATTTATAATTATTCAACCGTCAGAACAACTTTTCCAGCATTCTCGCCGCGGTAAAGAATATCATGCGCTTCTTCGGCGCTTGTAATAGGAAGAACCTTGTATATTGTCGGCTTAACTTCACCGGTTTCAACCTTAGGCCATACGTTCTTCACAAGCTCCGCCAAAATTTTCGCTTTGGTTTCGGGAGTTCTTGAACGCAGAGTGCTGCCGATTATACGGGCGTTGCGTACGTATATGTTCTTTAAGTCAATTTGTGTTTCTCTGCCTGCAAGCGCGGCAATCATTATCCAGCGTGCGCCGTGCGAAAGGTAAGGAAGACAGTCGCCCATTATTTTTCCGCCGAGACAGTCGATTGCGACATCTACGGGATGTCCTTCGTCAAGCTGCTGCTTTAACACATCTACAATGCTCTGCTTTGAAGTATCGACAATTATATCCGCGCCGAGGTGTTTGATTCTTTCAGCAATCTCGGCACTCAATACAGTTGTTATAACGCGTGCGCCAAAAGCCTTTGCCATAGGTATTACAACGCTTGCAAGACCGCTTGCGCCTGCATTCATGAGCAATGTGTTTCCGCTTTTAAGTCCGCCCTCAATAAAAAGATTGAGATATGCCGTTGCAAAGGCTTCGGGTATAGCCGCAGCTTCGACCATTGAACAGCCTTTGGGAACGGGCATAAGCATATCGTACTTAACGTTTGCATATTGTGCATATCCGCCGCCGCCGAGAAGTGCGCAGACCTTGTCTCCGACCTTCCAGTTTGATTTTTCAGCAGCAACCTTGCCGACTTCCGTTATGGTTCCGGCTATTTCAAGTCCCATCCAATCGGGGCAGCCGGGAGGCGGGGGATAGTCGCCTTCTCTTTGCATAAGATCGGCACGGTTAAGCGCGGAAGCCTCGATTTTTACGAGCACGTCCTCGTCCTTTACGATGGGATTCGGTACGTCGCTCCAGAATAAATGTCTGTTTTCGCCGACTAATACGGCTTTCATAATAACATCTCCAGTTCTTTCAGATTAATTTAATTTGCTCCAGTCAAAAACAACTCCGATAGGGAAGTTTTTGGGATTGTTTGCAAGAAGTGTGTAGACCTTGGGCGCTTCTTCGGGAGAACAAATCTTTCCGATAAGTGCGCGCTGATTTATTCGGTTGAATTTTACAAGTTTGATTATATCTGAGCAGTCGTCGTTCATTGTGCGGCAGCCGGGGTATGATTCGTACTTTGCACGCGCTACATTGTTAGCGCCGATAAGGCTTATTCCTCTGCCGTGAACGTCATGGTAAAAGTCAAAACCGTCGACAGGCGCTCTGGTACAGCCGAGAAGTGCGACTCTGCCCATATCAGCGGTACACTCTACGGAACATTTCAGTGCTTCGCCGTTTCCGGTAACTTCCAATACGACAGGTGCGCCTTTTCCTCCGGTGAGGGATTTTACTTTTTCGAGATAATCGGGCTGTGCAGGATCAAGTACATAATCAGCGCCGAGACTTTTTGCAAGATTACGTCTGCTTTCGTCAAAATCCGCCGCAATTACGGGACACGCACCGGCAGCCTTGCAGAGCTGCACTCCGAGAAGTCCGAGTATTCCGAGTCCCACGACAAGCGCAGGCTCGCCGATCTCAAGACGTGTTCTTCTGACAGCAAGCATTGGAAACGCCGTGATAACAGTAAATACAACGTCGAGCGCGTCGAGCTCCTTATCAACCTTTACCGCTGTTTCGGGCATAATGTTATATTCTTTATGCTTACCGAAACAGATAATAACTCTATCACCGACTTTTAGCTTTGTAACGCCGTTTCCGAGAGCAACAACCGTTCCGACGCCGCAGTAGCCGCACTCACGAGGAAAATGCGTCGGTAGATCTTTCTGAAATACCGAAACGTTTTTGTCGCCGACAAGGTTTGCACGCTCCGTACCTGCACTTACTGCCGTATACTCGGTCCTGACGAGTACTTGCTTTTCACCCGGCTGTTCTTCATGAACTTCGAGAAGTTCTGCCGTGTTCGGTTTTGTGAATACTATCTGTTTCATTGTTTAAACCCTCCCGTTTTTGTCTGCTCCGCAGCATTTCATGACATTTTCAAAGACTTTCATTTCGTAATCGTATGTATACGGATTTACTTTTTGCCGCGAAGCAATAAGAGCGAAATCCTCCATCATTGCGCTGTATCTGTCAAAAGGCTCGGTTTCATACTTATTGCTGCAATTTCTCCAATGATTTTCTACATTTTCCGTAAATGTTTCATTGTAAGCGGTAGTGTAGGAGTTTTCAAATGCAAAAATCTCCGTAGGTTTTATTTCAACCGTGCCTTTGGTTCCGCTTATTACGATCTGACGTCTGCTAAAGCCGTTAATTTCTGAACCGCTGGTCTTAATAAAAGAAACGCCCGTATCGTATTTCATAACTGCATATCCGTAATCGAGCGCACCGTCCGAACCGGGAGTTCCGGTGCTGCCGTTGAGCGGTATTATTTCTTTGGGTTCACCCATGAACAGCATCACCATATCCACAAGATGACAGCCTAAGAAAAACATCATTCCTCCGGGAAAACGGGAAAGCCAGTGCCTTTTATCAGGGTCGTAATATGTGCTCATATGCGCTTCAACGCACATCAGATCTCCGAATTTTCCTTCTTTTGCCTGTGCAAGATACTTCTGAATAACCGGGTTGTATCTGTACATATATCCGAGCTGAAACGGAATATTACGGCTTTTCGCGGTGTCAATCATTTTGCGGAACGCGTCTATGTCTGGTGAACCCGGTTTGTCGAGATGAACCGCAAGTCCCTTGTCGAGAGCGTGCTGCGCCCAGTATGTCGCGGTGAGCTCGTCGGTTTCTACAATTACCGCGTCAAGTCCGTCAAGATTAATTGCATCTTCGGCACTGAAATGTTTGAATCTGTTAAACGGCGGATTGTTCAGCCTTTGCGCATACTGCTCATCAGGCTCTGCCACGCCGAGAACTTCATAGTAATCCGAAAGCGTTTCAAGAGTTTCAAGCGTCATTGGCGCGTGATCGTGTGCGGTGCCGAACTGGACTACACGTAATTTTTTCATTTATGTATTACCTCCTGTTGACACAATGCAAAAAACGCTGTATAATATGCTGTATTCTGCAATGATTATTTGTTACAACATGATATTACATTATTAAACGTCATTTTTCAATGTGTAATTCTGCAAGATTTATATACTATTCTGCAGAATTTGAGAGGTGTTCATATGCTGAAAATTGAGGGCCTGTATTGCGACTACATAGAACGCAGCCCTATGGTATGCGACGTAAATCTCGGACTTCACACGGACACCGTAGGAATCATGATTTCGGGAACCGCGGATTTCAGGCTTAACGGGAACGTTACGCATATCGGTGAAAGGGAGGGTGTGTTTATTCCGGGAAATCTGCCGTATGTTTCGGAATGGTACGGCGAAAATATTTCCTTTTATTCCCTGAAATTCGACGTGCGTTACAAAGGCAGAGGATTTTTTGAAAATCAAAGCATTGAACGGTTTGTACCGGGTGAACGGTATGCATCTTTTATAGAAAAATGCGGTATTATCACAAAGTCTCCGCGTGACAGCTTTGAATCTAACCTTTGCTTTTTTGAAATGCTCGACTTCTTTGCCGAGAGATTTTCAGATAAAGGCAGTTCGGTTTACAGCGAATGCGTGGAAAAAGCAATGTACTATCTTCGTGAAAACTGTTCGTCAAACATTAAAATGTCAGATGCCGCGGCATTTTGCTGTGTCAGCGAGTCGCAGCTGTATCATAAGTTCAAAAAGCAAACCGGCATAACGCCGATAGAGTACAAAAACCGTCACAGAATACAAATTGCCGCCGAACTGCTTTCTTCTACTCAAAAGACGACAGAAGAAATAAGTGAAATGCTCGGTTTTTCTTCCGTATCGCACTTTTTGAAAATGTTTAAGACGATCACAGGCAACAATACACAGTTTTACCGTAAAAATAAGCTTCTGTAAGGCTTAAATTTTCAGTTACCGTACACTGCCGATATAATTTCCCGCGCTTGGCTCAAAAGCGGCTGCGCAGGTGTTGCAAGGTCATCGTATTCCGCAACGCACAAAAACATTCCGCGTCCGAACAACGGTGCTATGCGCCTGTGGTCATGGCAAAAACTGCCGACGCACAAAAACAGAGTCGGAATTCCGATTTTCTGCCGCAAAAGAATTTCAGTACGGTAATTTTCCAAAAGCTCTTGTTCGCTGTCGGCAGCGGTTACGATTTTGGAAATATCCGCACCGCGTTCTTTGTGGCAAAGCGAATATTCAAGTACGGTTTCAGGTTCAAAATATTTACAAGTATGCGAAGACATCAGAACTTCGCCGCCGAGTGCATGGATTTTCTCTATGTACTCTTTTTGTTTTTGCACTGCCGTTTCATCTTTTGTCAGCTCATACTGCGTCCGGCAGAAAATGTCACCCATAACATCAGCAAGCGCGCCGCCTGCTTTTACCGCCATAAGCATTTCGTCCACAAGCTGTTCATCGGTCTTTTCCATGTATGGATTTGTACGGTAATTTGTTACATAACAGGGCTTACCCATAGCCTCAAACAGCATTGAAAGCGTATCAGGATTTACGTATTTCTGTTCAAGCTTTTCAAGCTGCAATCCGAATCTGTCCGCACCGCCGTCATTACCTTTTTTGATAAGCTCAAGCACACGTTCCGGGGTTCTCGCCTGAATCATCATTGTAACGGTGGGTTTGTTTTCAATCAAAAAGTTTTCTTTCATTTCAGATATCCTTATTGTGCAGAATACTTCTTCCGCCGTCCATGAGCAGATTAACTCCGTCAAAGAATGCTCCTTCTTCGCTTGCGGTATAAAGTATTAAGTCCACAAGCTCTTTCGGCTGAGCGGCACGTCCGAGCGCCGTTTTCATTCCCGCCATACCGGGACGCGTAAGCACAGGCCCCGGCGAAACGCATACGCAGCGAATTCCGTACTTTGCTCCGTAAAGGGCAATGCTCTTTGTAAGTCCGTTCATTGCGGCGCTCTTTGAAGATGAGTAACCTATATTTGAAGGGCAGCCTTCTTCGCCGGTAATAGAGCCGATGTTGATTATAACGCCGCTTTTCTGTGTGCGCATTTGTTTAAGCACGGCATGGTCAAAATAAAACTGACCCTTGAGGTTTACGTCAATACTCCAGTCAAAAACTTCGATCGGCACATCGGGAAATTCGCCGCTTTGTTTTAAGACTCTCATTTCCGCGCCGCCGGCGCAGTTTACCATAACGTCAATACTGCCGAATGTATTGACAGCCGTGTCGCGGGCTTTGCATACCTGAGTATAGTCTCTTACATCACAGCAGAAACCGACTGCGTGTCCGGGATAATCCGCATTGATCTCAGCTGCTTTTTTCATAACCTCTTGTTCGTTTGCGTCGCACATGAGTACGTTTCCTCCGAGCTTTACAAACTCCTGACAGAAAAGAAGTCCCATTCCCGATGCCGCGCCGGTTGCGATTGCGCATTTATTCGTAAAATCCATTTCAAATAACCTCCGTTTGTTATTTTCGCTTAAATTATAAATTTAAAACACCAAAACTTCAATGCAATAAACGGTACACTTTTAACATTATCGCTATAAATTTGAAAAATAAAGTTGACTGTATTGCGATATTCGTTATAATATACTTGTAATGCTTTTTTTAGGGAGGCATATTCATGGACGGTTTTGAAAATTTGGTTATCACGGAAGTTTGCAAAGTTTTTACCGTAAACGGAAACAAAGGACGTTACGTAAAAATCAAAGACAGAAACAGCTACGGGCTGACATTCTGCAAAAACGGAAAAATCACATATACGCATAAAAATAAAAAGTATATTTCCACACCCGACTATGCGCTGATTCTGCCACAAGGCGAGGACTATGAGCTGTACAATAACGAATCCGGCAGTTTTCCCGTTGTCAACTTTAAATGTACAGGCTGGGAAAGCCGTGAGTTTTTAAGAATACCGCTCAAAAGCAGCGAAAGTTATATTTCCGATTATGAAAAAATGCACAAGCTCAGCCTTTTGCAAAACAATAATCTAAAAATTATGCATCTGTTTTACGGCATATTTGAAAGACTGTCCGAAGAAAATCTGTACGGCGCGGGCATACTTGCTCCGGCTGTAAATTATATAGAAGGCAACTGCTTTGACTCGTCGGTGGATATTAAAATGCTTGCCGATCTGTCAGGCATATGCGAAAGCTATTTCAGACGCTTGTTTGTACAGAAGTATAACATTTCGCCTAAATCATACATTATCAATCTGCGGCTGACGTATGCGCGTCAGCTGTTATCCGAAAGCAAGCTTGAAGTTTCTCAAATTTCCGAAAAGTGCGGCTTTTCAAGCGTATATCATTTTTGCCGTACCTTTAAGACTCAGTTCGGCGAAACGCCTACCGAATACAGAAACCGAACTTTCGGAATGCAAATTTAGCATATGTGTATACAGGTATACGATATATGATATATGATATATGCCTGTAATGCCAAAAGAATAAGAAATCTAAATCATTAAATAAGTTACAGACTTGAAAACAGCGCGGTTTTGGTATATCATGAAATAAAAAAACACAATTCGAGGTGCAGCAATGAAAGTAACGGATATTAAAGCATTTCCCGTTGACTGCTTCAGAACAAACTGGGTGTTTGTAAAGGTATATACCGACGAAGGCATCGACGGTGTAGGCGAGGCTACGCTTGAATATAAAGAAAAAGCCTTGCTCGGTGCTTTGGAGCACATCAGGGAATATCTTGTCGGAAAAAATCCGCTCGATATCGAAAGGCATTATCATGACATTTACCGCGACGCGTACTGGAGAGGAGGACCGGTGCTTATGTCGGCTCTGTCCGCAGTCGAAACGGCGCTTTGGGACATACTCGGAAAGAGTCTCAGAGTTCCTGTTTATCAGCTTCTCGGCGGACGCGCGAACGATAAGGTCAGAATTTACGTAAACGGTTGGTTTTCGGGTGCAAAAACGCCGGAACAGTTTGCGAAAAGGGCGCGTGAAACGGTAAAACGCGGAGTAACGGCTATGAAATGGGATCCGTTCGGAAAGGCGTACATGACGCTGAGCAATGCGGAACTTAACACCGCGATAGAATGTGTCGGCGCTGTCCGCGAGGCTGTCGGAAAAGACGTCGACCTGCTTATCGAATGTCACGGCAGATTTGACGTTGCAACAGGCATTAAAATCTGCCACGAAATGGAGCAGTTCTCACCCATGCTCGTTGAAGAACCGGTTCCGCCCGATAATCTTGACGCGCTCAAGGCTGTCCGCGACAAGTCAAATCTTCCCATATCCGCAGGAGAACGCCTTTATTCGAGACGCGACTATCTGCCGCTTTTCAACATGAGAGCCGCCGACTTTATACAGCCCGACGTGAGCCATGCCGGAGGTATAATGGAGCTTAAAAAGATAGGCGCAATGGCAGAGGCAAATTATATAGGATTTGCGCCGCATAATCCGTCAGGGCCTGTCGCAAATGCCGCAACGCTCCAGATTGCCGCATGTTGTCCAAATTTCAGCATACTTGAAATAATGAACAGCGACGTTGAGTACAGAAAAGACGTTACAAACGAACATCTTGAATATAAAGACGGATACATAACAATACCCGATAAACCCGGTATCGGAGTTGAAATAAACGAGGAAGAATGTCTTAAACACCCGTATTCGCCGCATACGCTGCGCCACTATACCGGTGCTCTTACGGATATAAGACCGCCGAAATCCGAATTTTATTTCTGATAACATATAAATAGATTTGGGAGATATTAAAACTATGAAAAAAGCTGTATTTGTTACCGGAGCTACGGTAGGTTCCGGACTTGCGTGCGCAAGACGTTTCGCAAAAGAGGGATACGATGTTTTTATAACAAGCAGAAATGCCGAACATGCCGAAAAAGCAGCAAAATCTGTCGCTGAGGAATTCGGAGTATTCGCAAAGGGATACGGACTGAGCGTCGGTGACGAAAGCAAGGTTATAGACGTATTCAAAGATATAGATAACTGCGGCAGATTTGTCGAAACCGTCGTGCTTAACGCCGCAAATATGGGATTCGGCACGGATCCCGCAAAAGGAATGGACTTTTTTACGGTTCCGGTCGAGGAGTTCCGCGGAGTTTTTGAAACCAACCTTGTATGGAATTTCACCATAGTGCGTCAGGCTGCAATTCGCATGAGGGAACATCATAAAGGTGCAATCGTCTTTATAAGCTCCAACACTGCTTACCGTGCAATACCCAACAGAAGCGCATACAGCGCCTCCAAAGGCGGAATAAACGCTATGTCAAGAGCATTTGCAATAGATCTCGGGCCTTTCGGCATACGTTCCAACGTCGTTCTTCCCGGAACGATTAAAACGCAGCGCTGGGTTGAAATGGGTTCAAAGCAGATCGTAAACGGAACTCTTACGCCTATCGGAGATATATCGGATTTTGATGATATTGCAAACGCAGCATGGTATCTCGGCAGTGACGAGTCAAAGAACGTAACCGGCACCGAAATAACTGTAGACGGAGGTATGAGCGTACAGCTTTATCCGCAGCTTCTCAATGAACTCAAAAGAAAGGCAATGCAGGAAAACTGAACCTCTTGCGGTAAAACAGTATGGATGTAAAACTTCAAAAGCATAACGGCGCCGTCAAGATAAATATAGACGGCAACCTTTACGAACCTCTGTCTTTCAAGTCGTTCCGACCGTCCGCACGCAATATAAGCGACTTTTATAAAGCAGGCGTCAGAATATTCGACATACTTACAAGCGGTATAATCTGCCTTCTCGGAGTTCCGTACTCGCTATACGGAGAAAGCTGGGTAGGTGACGGAAAATATGATTTTGAGTCGATCGACAGTCAGATAGACCTCTTTCTCGAAAACGCGCCGGACGCATATTTTGCGCTCATGATTCAGCTTGATACGCGCGACTGGTACTGCAAAGAGCACGGCGTTCCGAATACATTTACGCACCTTTCTCAGGAAATTGCCGACAAAGCGTGGAAAGACGCCGCAAAGGATTATCTCCGTGCCGTAATCAGACATACAGAGCAAAAATACGGTGAGAAATTCTACGGATATTTCATGCTCTGCGGAATGACTACCGAGTGGTTCAGCCAGGAGGACAACGAAGAAACTTATCCGACAAAGCTTGAGGCATACCGCGAGTATCTCGGTGAGCCGGAGGCGGTAATTCCGGAAAAGCAAGTACGCGAAAAGCCGCGCGAATGTCTGCTTATAGATCCGATAAGGGACAAGAAACTTACACGCTACCGCAAATTCCATTCGGAACTTATAAGCAGAACAATCTGCGAATTTGCGGAAATTGTCAAGCGCGAAACCGACTTTAAAAAGCTGTGCGGCGTATATTACGGCTATCTGTTCGAGCTTGCGGGACCGAGGCTATGGAATTCGGGCGGTCTTGACTACGAACGAGTCTATACGTGCCCGTATATTGACATGATTTCAAGTCCGTCGGCATACGGTCACAGAACATATGACAGCGCAAGCGCGGTTATGGTGACAAGCGATACGCTGGATCTGCGCAACAAGCTGTATTTTCTCGAATTTGATCACATAACTCATCTTGCTCCGCAGTACGTACCGGACGGAAACGGAATAGGAATACCGGGGTATGACTCAAAATTCAAGGACGAAAATCAGACGATAGACGTAATGCGACGCGATTTTATGTTATGCTGTGCGAGAAGAATTGCGCTCTGGTGGTTCGATATGTTTGAAGGGTGGTTTTACTCGGACGGCATGATGGATGAGATTGCAAGGTTCGTTAAAATACAGAAAAAAATTTCTGAATATCCGTCCGAATCATGTGCCGAGGTCTGCGTAATTGCGGAGGGCGCACCGTCGCTTTGCAGCGTAAACAAGAACTCAATGTATAACAGTACCGTTCTTGACAGAATGCGCGACAGTCTCGGAAGAATGGGCGCACCTTACGACATATATTCGGTCTGCGACCTTGAAAACATAGACTATGCAAAATATAAGCTGTTCATATTTCTCGATGAATTTGCAATTTCGGATAAAAACCGCGAAATTATTGAAAGCCGCATAAAAGTTGCGGGCAAAACATTGCTCTGGTTCGGCGCGCCCGGTGCGGTTACGCCCGACGGAATAAGCGAAAAGGTTTCTTCCGAAACGGTAGGAATTACACTTGAGAGAAAAGCCGTTATTAAACACTCCGCCGCTGCTTACAACGAAAAATACGGTGCAGGATTTGAGCAGGAAACATTTGTCGCAAACGACGGTGACGCTGTAACGCTTGGTCGCTTTGGCAGCGGCGAAGCCGCACTTTCACTTAAGGCTTACAACGGTGTAAAAAACATATTCTCGTCGATAGGGCCGCTGCCGCACAAAGTTTTAACCGAGATATTAAAGCTTGCGGGTGTGCATATTTACAACGCCGATTGCCCCATATATGTAAACAGCCGCATAATCGGACTTTACATGAATAAAGGTCAGAGTACTGTTGTAAATGTTGCCGAGGACGGCGAGTATACAGATATGTTTAACGGCAAGAATTACACGTCGGTCGGCGGAAAAATCGAAATACCTTCGGGCGAGTACCGTTCGGTAATGCTCTTAAAGCTTTAATCCAAAATCAAACACAAAAATATGCTCCGCAGAGAAACAAATCCGCGGAGCTTTAAATTTATTCTTTTTTAGAGTAATTATTCGGGAATGACTCTGAGAGTAACTATCTCAAAGTTTCCTACGTCAAATTCAGCCGATCTTCCGTCAGTTTCTACCTCCGAAAGGTTGTTTTCCATAAGGTCGCAGAGATAAACTTTCTTTACGCCGAATCCGAAATCGAGCTTAACCTTGCTCTTGCCGTTGTAAGCTTCATATCCGCGTATGATTACGCCGTTTTTATCTTCGGGCTTCTTTATTGCGTTGACGATAAATCCGTCGTATGAGCTTGATACAAGGCTGTATTCGTCGGAAAGTTTTCCTTTCTGTGCAGGTACGTTTACTGCCGTCATGGGATTGTTGAGCAAAAATGCCTGCTCGACAGTTCCGCCGTCGGTAAGATCGCCGAAATGCGGATAGAGCGAATATGTAAACGTGTGCTTGCCCATATCAGCCTCGGGATTGGGATATTTCGGCGCTTTGAGGAATGTAAGTTTCATGACGTTCTCTTCGGTGCTGTAACCGTACTTGCAGTCGTTGAGAATACTTACGCCGTAGCCGTGTTCGGAAAGATCTGCCCACTTGTGAGCCGGAACTTCAAACTTTGCCTCGTCCCACGAAGTGTTTCTGTGCGTCGGGCGCTCAATGTGACCGCAGGCAATTTCATACGTCGCCTTTTCGGAATGAATGTTGAACGGGAACGCGGTCTTTAAAAGCACAAAGTTTTCATGCCAGTCTATCTCGGTGTTGAAATCAAGCCTTACCGAGCCTGCTTTGAGTACGATAGTCTGTACAAAATCGCTGTTTGCGTATTTTCTGTGTATTTTAACCGCGCTGTATGTATCTTCATTGATGTATTCAACATCTGATACGTCGTCGATTATCCACTGCTTGAGCTTGTAATACTCGGTTATTTCCCATGCGTCGTATTCGCGCGGATAATCCTCATAAAGTTCAAATACGTTTGCGGATTTTCCGTTTTCGACAAGCTCTCTGCCGCAGCGTTTGTCGATAATCGAGCTTATGCTGAACTTTTCGTCAAACGTAACTTTGAGAACAGAGTTTTCAAGTACGCCGTCTTTCGCGGTTGTCTCTTTTTCGGCTTTTGCGGGATTTATGACTTTCCAGCCGTAAGCAGGAATATTTTCGGCATAGATCTCGCCGTTTCCGCACTTTACATAGCTGCTTGCGGTGAAAGCGTTGGGATTGTATACCAGAACACCGCCTACAGTGTTTATGTTGGCAGCAATCGAGGAAAGCTTTTTGTCGAATTCGTTTCTTGCGTCTGTGAGTATTTTATCATATTCCGTATTGGAAACCTGATAAACTTCCTTTATAGAAGAACCGGGGATTATGTCGTGGAACTGGTTCTTGAGAAGAATGTGCCAGTTTTCGTCAAGCATTTCGTAAGGATAATCAGGCGCCTTGTTGAGCAGTTCGTCAGCTACGCAGATTGCTTCAACGTCGCCGTAAAGCAGTTCGCTCTGTCTGTTATGTTTTTTGTTCTTTGCAATGGTAGTATATGTACCTCTGTGCATTTCGAGATAAAGCTCGCCCGACCATTTGGGAGTAAAGCGAAGTTTTTCGGCACTTTCGGTGAATTCATCATGAATCTGTTCGATGGTTTCAAGAGATTTCTGCATCTTAACAGCGGGAAGTCCGGGAAGTCCGTGCTTTAATCTGTCATACTTTTCAAGCATTTCCGGGGTAGGGCCGCCGCCGCCGTCACCGTAGCCGAAGGTCGATATTGTCTTTGAAGTATATTCTTTTTGAGAATGGTATCTCCATGAATTCTTTGTAACCGCGGCGTCAAGATTTCTTACGTAGCTTTCGCTGAGTACGGCAAAGACCTCGCTGCCGTCAATACCGCGCCAGATAAAGTTATCATAAGGGAACTTGTTTGTTTCCGACCAGCTGAGCTTTGTAGTGAAGAAGAACGGAACACCGCTCTTTTTGAGTATCTGCGGCAGTGCTGCACTGTAACCGAATACGTCGGGCAGCCACAAAAGCTTGCTTTCAACGCCGAATTCGTCGCGCATGAATCTCTTGCCGAGAAGTATCTGGCGTATAAGGCTTTCTCCTGATACAAGATTGGTGTCGGATTCAAGCCACATTGCACCCTCGACTTCCCAGCGTCCTTCGGCAGCTTTCTGCTTTATTTTTTCATAAAGAACAGGGTCTGATTCTTTTACATACTCGTACAGCTGCGGCTGGCTTGACTGGAAAATATAGTCGGGATATTTTTCCATAAGTCGCATAACCGTTGAGAAAGAACGCTGAGCCTTTTCGCGCGACTGAGCAAGCGACCAGAGCCATGCAACGTCTATGTGGGTATGGCCGATATAGTCGATTTCACCGCGTGTTTTTCCGCATTCTTTGCCGTAGAATTCCTCTTTCATATACTTCGACGCGGCTCTTATACCGGCAAAATAGTCGTCGGAGTATGTATAGCGGAAATCAAGCATCATTGTCGCCTTGTTAAGATAGGAACGTATAAGCAGATATTCGTCGGAATTCTTATCCAGCTGACGCATTGCTTCTTCGGCTACTGTAAGGTCATAGTAAAGATCCTCTATTTCAAGGTCTGCGATCCGGGTGAAGAAAGAAATGTCAACTATCTTTGATGCCATACCTGTATAATAGTATATGTATACATTATGATGCCCGGGTTTTACGGGTGTGAAAAGGTGATGCGTATCAAACGCCTGGTAAGCGGTTGTATCGTCAATAAAGACGGTGCATTGAGGATTGGTGGCACACCACATATTGTCGCGCGAACTTGATGTACACAGTCTGCATTCATGTTTGCTGTCAACTTCCGGAACATCAATTTCAAATTTAAACCAGTAGTGACGGTCAATATCGGGAGCCTCAAACGCCTGACCGTCATAAAGTTTCCAAGCTGCGTTTTCACTCGGCGGGGTATTCTCCTTTTTGTATTCAGTCGGCACTATGTAAATATTCTCTACGTTTTTTCTGCCGCTGTTGATATGAGATGTGAGATGCTGGATCGAAATTTTGATTTTCTCTTCAATAAACGTCATATTATTCTTCCTTTCCGTGCAATTTAAATATTTTTTTACCTTTGCCTTTATTATAAACCATATACAACAAAAATCAACTGTTGACATGACGGAAAAATTATGGTATTGTGATATTGAACTTTTACGACGGCGGTGATAATTTGGGAAAACATACTATTGCGGCGATCAACCACGTTGATTTGAACACCGGTTACAGGCTCAGACACGTTTTTCAGGACACGGAATACTTTGTAGAACACGACCACGACTACTGCGAGATGTTTTTAACGCTGCACGGCAGCGCGACACACAGAGCAAACGGGCAGGAAGTGCCGATTTCGCGGGGCTGCCTTATATTTGTGCGTGATTTTGACTATCACACATACAAAGACTATAAAAGCGGATTCGAGTTTCTGAACCTTGCATTTTTGAAACAGACAATATTTGAGTTGTGTACATATCTGAAAAGCGAAAAGCAGCTGAATGCTCTGTTTGCACAGAAAATGCCGCCTCAGGTACGGCTCACGGAAAACGAAACAGAACGTCTTAAAATGCGTATCGCACAGCTTAATACCATAGATATAAACGACACCGAGTCGCGGATCATTCATATGCGCGCACTGCTTTGCGACATTTACATAAGATATTTCCTTAACTATACGCCGCAGGAGGATAATATACCTTTCTGGCTTGAACGCGCGTGTGAAAAAATTAAACTGCCGGAAAATTTCATTCTCGGCAGCGAAAGATTTTATGAACTTTGCGGAAGAAGCCGTGAGCACACGGCGCGCAGCATGAAAAAACATCTCGGCACAAGCGTCGGAGAGTATATATCCGATCTGAGACTCAGCTATGCGGCAAATCTGCTTATTACAAGCAATCTGAACGCTGCGGATATATGTTATGAGTGTGGATTTAAAAATTTGTCGTGGTTCTATTCGGAATTTTCAAAAAAATACGGCACGACACCTGCGGCATTCAGAAGTTCACAGCTAAAGAAAAGCTGATGTTAAAGCTCGTTCTTTGCAATTTTTCCTCTTGCCATAACAAAACTTACGTTAATATCGTCGTCAAACAAGACAATATCCGCGTCAAAACCCGGTTGCAGCCGTGCTTTTCTGCCGTCGGCGTTTAAGAGTTTAGCCGGGGTTTCGGTTATCATTTTTACAGCGTCGCAAAGCGAAACTCCGGCTTTTTTTACCATTGTCCGCACAAGTCTGTCCGAAGTTGCGACACTTCCGGCAAATGCGCTTCTGTCGGGAAGCTTTGCCACTCCGTCCTCTATTATGCAGGGAACACACTCATCTTTTCTGCCGAGATATGATTCTCCGTCAGGCATTCCTGCGCCTCTCATGGAATCCGAAACAAGGCAGAGGTTGTCAGCACCGAGGTGTTTTACGATAAGCCTTAAAAGTTCCGGCGGCAGATGCATTCCGTCGGCGATTATTTCTGCGGTTATTCCGTCAAGCAGGTATATTGATTCTATAACTCCGAGACGTCTCATTCCGTTTTCGCGTGTAATCGAGGACATACACGAGTACATATGCGTTGCTGTTCTGCAGCCGGCATTGTAAATGCGTTCCATATCCGAATAAAGCGCGTTTGTATGACCGACCGACGGAATTATACCGTTTTGTATAAGCGTTTTGCAAAATTCGACGCTTCCGTCAAGCTCCGGTGCAAAGCTCCATTTTTTTATTATCCCGTTTCCGATCCTTATAAGTTCCTTGTATTCATCGGGATCGGGATTTTTTATGTACTTCGGATTCTGCGCTCCGCACTGCAAGGGCGAGAAATACGGTCCTTCAATGTGCGCACCGAGTATTTCGGCATATGTATCGCCTGACATTGCAGCAGTATTCAGATCTGCAAGAAATTCCGCCGTCGTGTCAAACGAACAGGACAGGGAAGTGGGCAGAATACTTGTAGTTCCGTGTGAAAGGTGAGCGTTTGCGGCGTTTATGATAGGTTCGGTTCCTCCGTCCGAGAAGTCAAAACCGCCTGCACCGTGAGTGTGCATATCTATAAAGCCCGGACTTGCAAAAAGTCCGCGTCCGTCTATTTCTTTAACACTGTTTACGCCGGACAAGCTACTTTCGGCAACAATTTTCGCGTCTGATATGCATATTGTGCTGTTTTGTATTATCCTGCCGCCGTCAACGGTGTTTACGTTCTTAATTCTGTAATTCATATCATCATTCAAAATGCATATAGCTGATTTTCACGATTTTTTGTGACGAATACGACTGCATAATTGCATCGAGAAGCACTGCCGGTTTTGCAAATTCGTCATAAGAATAAGTCATTTGCCTTGTTTTTGCAAGCTCGATAAACTCGTCAAGTTCCTTTACAAAGCAGTCCGAAACGTCGTCCGTTATTACACTCTTGTGTTTGGTCTTTCCGCAGATTTTAGCAAAAATCTCGGCGCTGTAAACGTATGAGTCATAGTAATGCGCCGTAACGTCAAAATCGCCGTAGTTAAAGATGACCGTAACTCTGTTCTTTGTATTGTCCGGGCAATAAGCGTACAGCGACTTCACGTCATAACCGAATACAGACGCCATAAGTTCGATAAGGTGCTGTGAATAGAACAGAAAATCACCGTAGGGATTTACCATGTTTATCGGTGCGCATACGGTTCCGGCAAGTACTTTTTCACTGCTGTCAAATAAATCTTTCAATTCTTTTGTGCCGGCAAGGTGTTTGAGCGAAGAACCTCCGCAAATAGGGCAACCGTAATCGCGCGCAAGTTCGATTATGTGCTTAACGTGTTTCGGTGAATCCGCAAAAGGTTTGTCTATAAACAGCGGCATGCCTTCTTTTATGAGCGGAAGAGCATATTCGTAGTGATATTTTCCGTGGCGGGAAGTTATCATTGCCGCATCGACATTGCCGATACACTCGGAAAAGTTCTCATAAATGCGGACATTCGGCAAAATCTCTTTGATCTGCTGATTTGCTTTTTCCTCACAGCCGCATATTCCCACAACGTTTATATCTGCATATTTTTCTTTATCCTTCTGCATTTCGCGCACAAAGGTGATTGCATGGGTGTTTTCCGTGCCGAGTAAAGCGATATTCATTATTCTGCCTCCATTATTTCAAGTGGGTTCTGAGCGCGTATAAGGTCAATGACTTTCATTTGCTTCAGGATCTGATAAATGTTTACCTCCATAGGCTTTCCGTTTACAAGATAATCATATATCATGTCGTAATACTTTTGAGTTCCTATGTTAAAGACATCGCCGACAATATCAACCTTTTCTTCCGTCCAGTCGAGCTTTTCTGAACAATAGGCGGGATTTCCGTTTGCGTCGGAAAGAGATTCAAGTGTAAGACGGTGTTCGGGCGCGGTGCCGGGATTAAAATACTTATATTCAACAACTTTGTGGTTTGCTCTTAACGAACCGCGTGTGCAGTCTATGGTATACAGATACGTCGGATAGGCGCTGCAGCTTGAAATTTCAAGATCTACAAGCGGTTTTCCGGGAACGTTCAGTATAATTTTTGCATAGTCCTCCGCGTCTCCGAAAGAGTTTGCGCAGCCGAGCTTTGAAAATACATTTATATTGTCCGGAAAACCGAGCAGATACAAAGCCTGATCAAGCGGGTGAGGACCTGTGTTTCTGACTCCGCCGCCCGCATATCCGTTGTAGACCTGCCAGTCCCAGCGGCGTGCAAAACCGTTGAATTTTATGCCTATCTGCATAGGCTCGCCGAGTTTTCCGCTGTCAAGAATTTCGCACAGCTTTGTAAAATACGGTGCAAATCTCGACTGCTGAAAAACATTGAGCATTTTGCCGTTTCTTTCCGCTGCCTTTACAACTCTCGCCGCGTCCTCATAGCATTTTGCAAACGGCTTCTCACAAACTACGTTAAACCCATGATTGAGTAAATCAATGCTTATCGGCATATGCATATGCGAGTAAGAGGAATTTACGACGATATCAATGTCGTTTCTGCCGAAAAGTTCTGTATAGTCAGAATAAGCGTCGCAGCCGTACTCGTTTTTTGCGCGTTCTCTGCGCTCTTCGGATTTTTCGACAACAGCGGCAACGTTAAAATTTTTGTTTTCGGGACTCTTGAAATACAGACCGTGAATATCGCGTCCGCTGCGTCCCTGACCGATAATGGCAACATTCAGCTTTTTATTCATTATAAATCACTCCGTTCAAAAAATCAATGTTTGTTTCAGATTTCGGCGGCGCTTTCAGCGTCGCAGTAAAGAATAGAATTTTCAAGCGTTCTGAGAATAGTCGCGGGGCAGTACTCGCCGATCTTTCCGCGGACAGTCTTTGCGACTGCTGCGATTTTTGTTATGGACGGCACGACGCATATTCTGAATGCAGCTCTTTTAAACACAGGAACCGTAAGCGTAAGTGCATATTCGGGAACTTTATCAAGACTGTCAAAGCAGCCGTCATGAACCTGCTGCATGCGGCATACCGGATCAAGCTTTACCTTTTTTACGGTCTGTGTGTCCGAAAAGTCCGCAACGGGCGGATCGTTGAATGCAATATGTCCGTTTTCGCCGATTCCCATAAAGATTATATCCGGCGGATTTTCGTCGATAAGCTTTGAATAACGCTTCGCTTCGTTATCGGCGTCTGCCGTGCTGTCCATTGTATTCACGCTCTTAAAATTTACTCTGTCAAAAATTGCACGGTGCAGGAAGTTTGCAAATCCCTGCGGTGCGTCCGACGGCAGACCTATATATTCGTCCATGTGATATGCGTTGATTTTGTTCCAAGGTATATTGCTTTTGCATAATGCGTCCAGAAATTCATTCTGCGACGGTGCTGCCGCAAATATTATGTTGAGTTCGGATTTTGTTTTGAGCATATCCGAAATTATTCTTTCGGCGTCCTCGGCGGCTTTTTTGCCCATTTCGGTACGTGTTTTGAATACTTTGATTTCAAGTGTATCGGCTTTCATATAATACTCCTTTTTTGAGAAATATTTTCTTTTTACACAGCTATTATAAGCCGATACTATCCGAAAGTAAATTGCAAATAATGGCAAATATATTGCAAATAGTGACATTAAGTGTTATAATAATTAAAAAAGTGCGGAGGTTGTATTTATGAAAGAAAATATTATTTTCAGATATGCCGACGAAAACTTTTGCTATCATCACACATACACAAAAAATCCCGATCCTGCGCAGTTTGCTTTTCTTTCCCATTCGCACAATATGTACGAAATATACCTGCTGATAAGCGGAAAAGTGGAGTACATTATCGAAGGGCGGATATTTACACCCGAACCCGGAACCGTAATGCTGACAAACAAAGGTGCCGTTCACAATACGCATATTGTCGACAGCAATGCAGACTACGAACGGCGTGTTTTAATGTTCTCCCAGGAGTTCATCAGTCCCGTATTCAAAACACTGTTTGAAAACGCATCTTTCAGACTTTCGGAAAACGATCTTTTGTTTGCAAACTCGTGTATGGAAATGATTGAGCATAACAACAGAATACTTTCAACTCCGGAACTGATAAAATCCGTGCTTTCGGCGCTGCTTGCAAAATTTTCGGGTATATATTTCTCCGACAGCGTAAAAGTGTCTGTTTCGGACGAGAACATTACGGTAAAAAAGACCATAGAATTCATCAATGCAAATCTTGATAAAAAATGGAACCTCGACAGTCTTGAAAATACGATATACCGCGACAAGGCTTATATAAGCCGTGAATTTAAGCGCACGGTCGGCTGCGGAATATGGGACTATACGATAAGAAAACGCGTTTTTTCGGCACAGCAGCTCATGTATTCGGGCAAAAGCATAACCGAAGCTTTTACTTCGAGCGGATTCAACGACTATTCGACTTTTTACAGAAATTACAAGAAGATAATAGGGCAGTCGCCGTCCGATGATGCAAAAAAGTTCAGGCAGTCTGTGAAAAATAACTGAGTATGACGCTCTGACAAAAATTATTTTTTCAAAACTATTGACATTATGCTTAAAATGTGGTAAAATATCATACGTTGCAGTATTAAAAAGCTTGCACGCAAAAATTTAATATGCAGGTATGGCGGAATTGGCAGACGCGCTAGATTCAGGTTCTAGTGGGGGCAACTTCGTGGAGGTTCAAGTCCTCTTACCTGCACCAAAAGTAAAACCGCCGAACAGGCGGTTTTTTACTATATGTACATATTTACGTGTTCTGCGGTGCTTTTATGCGCTGCTTGAAGCAACAATACGGTTATCAAAACGGCATTTTTGATGTAAAATTAGCTAAATTTCTCATCAAAGATAATTTTTTACAATCCATATCAAAATCAAAGGAGATTATATAAATGCCAAAAATCAGAGAAAGCGGACTCACAAGAGCTAACAAAGAGCCCTATGCCACATTAAAAAGTCTAATGATAAAGAAAGATTACAGCCGCCGAGTACATTATTCGCTTAACTATCAGCCGTTGAGAATGCGCATTTCAAAGCCGACTACTTTCAGATTTGACGAGCTGCTCTTATTCGTGACTACGCTGCAAATGCCAGCGGAGGACTTCGGCGAAATGTGTAAGAACGCTTATGCGGAATTTAAGAAATTATGAGAATTTAAGATAAAATTAAAACGTAAGAAAACGGTCCGGAAACTTATTGCCCCCGGATCGCTTTTAATTTATATTCGTTTTTTTATTCAATTGTGCAGATATACGGAATATCAAACAAAGGTTGGAGCGAATCTATGCTCTTGCAGGCAAATACTTTTGCAATGCCCGGTTTTACCGTTGACGGCACCGAAAAAGTGACGTTTCCGCCGTTCTGCGGATCAAACTCGTAAAGCTTTATACCGGTCATACGTCCGTTATCCGAATAAACCGCGGCGATGAGCGTGCATTTTTCATTAAGGGAAACATTTGCCGAAATCTCGGCTTTTCCGTCAGAATAAACAGCGCTTACGGCATTTATCACCTTTAAGGTCTTGTATTCAATTTCCGAAACACTAACTGTCTGTCCGGAAGAATATGTCTTGCCGTCTGCCGTGTACAAACAGCCGTTACCCGGGAATGTATACGACGTACCGTCTGTTTCCATAAGACTCAAAGTGCCTCCATTATCAAGTATAAACGCACCGGCAGGGTAGTAGTATATCGCATAATCCTTGACATACATACCCGATTTTTCGTTGTCAATATTCAGCGCCATGTAGTTCTTGATAAGATTACGGCTTGAAATTTCCGTGCCGCAGTAAGTAACTGTATCTGAATTTACAAGTAGTGGTGATGAAACGTAGTTTATCCACTTACCTTTGTTTGCGTTGAAATATGCGGGAGTAAGTTTATTGCCGTTGTCGGGGTAATCTTTGCCGTTATCAAAACAAGGCTTTCCGATGAAAATTGTAGAGTTCGTAACATTTGATACACTCGGAATCAGATAATCAGCGCACATAAAGTATTTGCCGTTTTTAAGCGCAAAATTTGTGTAGTGCGGTTTATACATTTCCCAACCCGAGGAACGTACCAACGTTACGGCTTTAGATGTGCCTGCCGGATCGGTTGCAAGTTCACCGTATGAGCCGTTTTCGGAAATCTGAATGTAAGCGTCTCCGACATTATTATCGAGATAAGTGAATTCCTTTAAGCTTGAACCCGAGGCATATGCCATGACCTTGCCGAGACCGTCCTTTACGTAAGGGAAGTCGCCGAGTACCGATTTGTCATGCGAAACTTTCGGTGAGAACACTGCGTAAAGCGTGCAGCTTGTATCGGGAACAACGGTTGTAAACTGAATTTTATCCTTGCTTAAAGACCAGCCGATAAAGTCGTTGTTTTCCTTTTGGGCTTGTTTGGTAATGCTATTGCCGGGGAACAAACGAAGCATTTCTGTCGCCGTTCCGTCGTCAAAAGTAATATTTACCCTTGCCGTTGCTTTGTATTCGACGGTCTTGTATTCAAGCTCGGAAACTTTTACCTGCTGACCGGGTGCGTAGACGTTTTCGCCGCAGAGATATTCACCGTTTCTTTCGGGGAATGTGTAATCCTCCGAAGAATTTTCAACAAGCGTAAGCACGTTTTCGTCTTTGAGAATAAAGGAATTTGCAGGGTAGTAATAAATTGCATAATTCTTTACATACATACCGCTGTCGGCTTCTTTGATATTAAGCGCCATATAGTTCTTTATGAGATTATTGCTCGGTATGCTCTGACCGCAATAGGATACGCTGTCTCCGTCTACTTTGATGGGAGAGGACATATAGGTGATCCACACGTTTTTGTTGGAATTGAAGTAATCCGGCGTAAGCGTATTTCCTTTGTCGGCGTAATCTTTTCCGTTATCAAAGCATGGTTTTCCGATAAATGTTTTTGAATCGCCTACCGTTGAGCCGGTCGGAATGAGGTACTGCGCGGTCATGTAATACTTTCCGTCATGAAGAATGAATTCTTTGAAATGCGGTTTATACATTTCCCAGCCGCTTGAACGTACCCAAGTAACGTTTTTCTTTAGTGTGACGGGATCTTTTGCAAGCTCGCCGCGCGAACCGTTTTCGCTTATCTGAATGTCTGCGACGCTTACATCGGGATCTGCATATGTGTATTCTGAAAGACTTCTGCCGTTTGCATAAACCATTACTTTGCCGAAGCCGTCTTTGACATATGGGAAATCTCCGAGAGCCGTTTTGTCGTTAAGATCGAATACAGGCTCTGACGCGTCTGCAACCGTATACGAATATGTTCCTCCGGTTACGGTTATTGTTTTATCCGAAAGCTCTTTACCGTTATCGTAAAATGACATCTCATCGGAAAGCTTTAGATTTGCGCTTACACCGTCCGGAACAGTAACATTCCATGTAAAGTTCTTGGAGTCCGCGTTATATTTCCATGCCGTTGTAATTCTGCCGCGGCTGCTGTCGTGGTAGACGCTGCAATCGCCGAGCTCGCTGTAAAAGACGGGTGAGATGTCGATTTCTTCAAAATCTGCTTTTACTATTCTCAAACCGCCGAGATATTCAAAGAACCATCTTGTAATTCCGCCTATTGCGTAGTGGTTCATACTGTCTACAATAGACGCCGCCGAACGCCACGACTCGGTAGTAGTACCGCCGCCGTATGAGTTTATCATGTTCAATAGAGACGGGAATTCGGTGCAGTTTATAACTTTCCATGCGTCGTTCTCATATCCTCCGTCGCAAAGCAGACCGAGTACAAATTCCATAGACGAAAATCCGCAGGTAAGCGTATAGTTGCTGCTTCTGATATAAGAATCGAGCGTGTCTGTCAGAGCCTGAACATTCTCGCTGTCGGCAATTCCGAATGCAAGGGGAAGAATTATACCGGACTGGTTTTTGGGAGTGTATGTATTGCTTTCAGATAAATAATACTTCTCATTGAATGCGCCTTTTGCCTCTTGGAACTTCTTTATATATTCAGCCTTATCGCTTTCTTTTCCGAGAATACCTGCAATTTCAGCCGCATCTCGGTACATTCTGCAATAATATGCAGCCGCAAAGAAATCTGCCGGAACGTTGCTTGTCGCCTGATGGTCGTTATAAGGCGAATGGTCGGTGGGGAGTACGCTGCCGTCGGCAAGCTGGGAATTACGTCGCGCAATAAGCTTTTGAATTACGGGATATTTGGTTTCAAGAATGTCTTTATTTCCGTAGTACTTGTAGAGCGTAAGGGGAAGGATATATTCTTCGTCCTCCCAGCCGTAAACATCGTATTGCAGTTTTTCTCCGGCTTCGGTCCAGCGCGAAAGAAACGCGTCGTTGTCCATATACCAGCAAGCCGTAGCGACAAAGTCGGCAATATCGCCGTTCCAGAAGTTTTTCTCGCGCGTCGGGCAGTCGGTAGGACCTGTAACAATGTTTGAACGGTATGAGCGCTTTACTGCGTCCCATATCTTATTGAGATTTTCGCTTGATGATGTAAAATCGCCGATAACAGCAAGGTTTGTGTTGAGTTCTTCCTTTTTGACGGTTTCTGTCGTGTATTCTCCGGAATATCCCTTGATGTATACATATCTGAATCCGGTATAGGCAAACTCAGGCATATATACTTCTTCTTCGGCGCCTTTGCATATGTATACGTCGATATTGCGCAGACCGTAGGGTGATATACTGTCGGCGTAGTTGTCCTTTTGGAAATATACGTCGCCGTACACGTCGGTTCTCGGAACGTCGTCATCTATAATTTCGCAGTATCTTATAATAACAACTTCTCCGGGCTTTGTATTTTTAAGCGTAATTTTCGCGCGTCCTGCGCTGTTTGTGCCGAAATCGTAGAGTTTGTATTCGCCGCCGAGAACGGTGCCTATTGAAAGCGCCTCGCTTTCGTCGCGTATCTTCACGGCGGGATAAGTCGTGCTTGCAAAAGGTTTCAGAGTTCCGACGTTTGCCTGAGCTGCCTTTACCCATGTTCCGCCGACTTTGCCGGTTGTGTTCCAACCGTCAATTTCAAGTCTTGCGTCGTATCTTTCGCCAAACTGGAGGTCGTTGTCGTAAAGGGGAGAGGCTGTGACGTCCCAGCTTGTATCGGTACATATATTCTGTTTTGTACCATCGGTATATTCTATTTCAAGCTGCATCATAATCGCGGGAACATTGTAGCGCAGCGAACCCCATGACGAACAGTTGAACTGACCGTTTCCGGTATATGCGCAAAGCGCGTTGCTGCCGTTTTCCAGAAGTGCCGAAACGTCATATATCTGATATTCGGTATATCCTCTCATGGAACCTGCCAGAAATCTGCCGTCAGTTATACGCAGTCCGTTTATATAGGGAACATAGCTGCCGCGCGCGCAGGCATACAGATATGCGCTTTTTATTTCTTTTGAAAGATCAAAGGTCTTTCTGAAATAACAGGAACGCCTGAGTAAGCTCGGGTGCATTTCAAGACTGTTTACGCTTACATAAGTTGACGGAATTGCGCTTGTTTGCCAGCCGTTCGGTTCGGTTTGCCGCCAAAATCCGCATACAGCGCCGTTTTTCCATGAGGAATCCGTCGGAATCTGCTGAGCGCTGCCGTCTGAATAGTTTATCGTAATATTTCCGCGTATCGCGCCGACTGCTTTAAGCGCATTGTCGCCAGTATAGTATCTTATTGCAAGATTGTTTGTTCCGGGTTTTATATATTCCGTTATGTCGGTATATTTTATAATGTGCATACCGTCAGCGGTCTTTACGGTCGGTATCTGAGTTCCGTTTATAAAGAAATCAAACGGATTGTCGGACTGATATTCTATATACGCGCTACGAATACCGTCTTTTGCGGTAAAATCACGTCTGAAATGTCCTCTTGAAAACCATGAGTTTATCCAGTTTCCCATATTAAGCGTTGTTTTGGGAAATGATTGGAGCGATTTCAGGTATTCCCGCGGTGCACTTATAAATTTTGCGTCGAATGAAGTTCTTTTTTCGTCTTTGTGAAGCATTGTGTCTACCACCGTGTTTTCATTTTGGGTACTTATTCCGGCATTACTTTCCGGAGTTGCCGGTGCCGCATATCCCGGCGAACCGAGCAGCATCGAAAATGCGCATACCAGGGAAATCAAAGATTTTTTAGAAAGCATTTTGAGTTCTCCTTTATATTTTTATATTTTTATATATTAACTATACTCCGCAGCCCGATATGTGTAAATGTTATATAATGAGAATTCTTGTCATTTGTTTGTTTTGTACCGCAAAACCCCTTAAAAACCATTAAAACATTTGTTATATGATTGACAATCGTTTTTTTTGATGTTATTATTATGTTAGAAAAAAGTGAGGTTGAACAAAACAATGCTTCGAGAATCAATACAGATTGATATAAAACCGCCGCTTGAACTTGTGAATTGCAGGCTCGGTCATTCGGGGTTCAGCGCCGCAAATAATCATGACCATATACCGACGCATTATCACCACGCCAATTACGAACTTACCGCCGTTGTAAAAGGCAACGGTATTTCATATGCAAACGGCGTGCCGACAAAAGTAAAAAAAGGCGATATTTACGTTTCATTTCCTAACGAGTACCATAAGGTTGATTCCGACCCGGACGATCTCCTGAATTATGTATTTGTAACTTTTATTCCCAACGTCGGAAAATTCGACGAGACGCTTCGCGATGTGTGGCAGAACAATATTCCTCCGGAAAAGCGCGTATTCCGTTCGGACGGAGTTATAACAGCAATAGAAAGCATTATAACAGAATTACAGAACAGGAACTTTTCATATTCCGAGGAAATGCTCTCTTCGCTAATGGATCAGATTATTATAAATACTCTTCGCAGCTTTGAATACAACCGTCCGCAGGTGCTTTCAAAACACCCGACTACGGACGAGCTTTGCAGACACATTTCTCATTATATTGACACACACATTTATACAATTAAAAGCCTCAAGGAGATTTCTCGCGCGTTTTCATACAATTACAGCTATCTTTCCGCCGTTTACAGGCGAACGACGGGCATGAGCATTGCCGGGTACTATCTTGCAAAACGTATGGAGCTTGCGCAGGTAATGCTTGTTCAGCAAAGATATTCGGTGACGGAAATTGCCGAAAAGCTCAATTATGCCGATATATATTCGTTCAGCAAAGCTTTCAGCGCATATTTCGGACAGCCGCCTAAAAAGTACGCGGAAAGCGTGTTCAAATAATGCACATTTACATTTTATAACCGAATTTTTTTGACATCGGAGAAACAAAACAATGATAAACTATGCTCTCGGCGGTGCAAGTGCATATGCGCCGAAAAATACACTGAGCGCCTTTTATACGGCGCTTATCATGGGTGCTGACGGGATAAAAACCGAAATACGCCTTTCAAAAGACAAAACTGCGGTACTCTTTTCGGACGATAATCTTGAAAATCTTACCGACGCCGACGGAATTATTGAAAATTACACCGTATCTCAGCTTAAAGATTTAAAAGTAAAGGGCAGAAACGGATTTTTTGACAGAATTGTAACGCTTGAAGAATTATTGTCGGTATTTTCGGCATATAACGTAAATTTTCTGCTTGAACTTAAAGTTCCTGACGCAGACGAACAGGTTTTATCTCTCATAAATAAGTACAGAGTTGTCAAAAACACCGTAATTGCGAGCAGTGAACCAGATTATATTAAAACCGTCCGACAGAAATGCGACTACGTAAAGCTCTGTCTGATTACAGACACAGACGGTATAAGCGAAATACAAGCGCTGAAAGAAATTGACGGATATATGATATGCATCGATGCAAAAGTTCTGACGAAAAAAAGTCTTGAAACTTTAACAGAGTGCGGATTTGAAGTGTGTGCGCACAATATTACCGACAAACGACTTGCGGAAAAAATGCAGTCAATCGGGGTTGATGCAATAATAACTGACTTCCCGGATAAGCTTACCTGAAAACTGAAAACAAAATCAAAAAAACAACGCCTTAGGTTTTATTTACCCGAGGCGTTTATTAATTCCGAAAGTCCTGTTTATTTAATTTCAAAAATGCTGCCGCATTTGTTGACGGTATATCCGAGCTTTTCAAAGTCACGAAGTCTTACGGTAATAAGTCCGTCGCGCAGAGCAGGGAGGTATCCGAGCTGAATCTGACGTCCGTCAAGACGCGCTTCGCTGCTGCCGATAAAATATTCAAGAGTGTGCTTTGCATTTTTCAGCACATATCTTTCCTCAAGATTGTACCATTCTGCATATGCACCGAGATATGCAAGCATTTTATTTGTCGGAGTCAGCACAATTTCAAGATCGTCACCAAGCTCACACGGCGAGAATTCAAAGTTGGCGTTTATCCGGTTATCGCCTATCTTAACAATACTGCCGTCTGCTGTGCCGAAAGAGATCTCATATATTTCAAAATCCGACGGAGCTTTTATCGGGTCAATACGGAAACCTGTTATCTTACCGAACCATTTGTTGCAGGAAATAAAAGTTCCGTAAAACTCTCCGCGCTTATCGGCGTGATTTGTGTCAAATCTTGCGCACTTATCCTCATTCCATGCTGTCTCGTCCTCGGTAATAAAGAATATCTTGCCGTAAATCGGAGTTCCGGGAGTATTTGTGTACTTTGCCTTTACTCTGAAATGAGTGATTCCGCTCGTATCAAAGCTTATGGGTTCTTTGGTATATATCCAGTAATTTGTGCCGTTAAAGCTGCCCTTGATCGAATTTTCGGTAAATCCGCCGTTTTCTATCATCGGTGCAAAAGTCCATTTGCTTTGCTCGTTCTTATCGGAAAAGTCAATTTTGCATATTTCATTGAAATTTTTGTATTCGGTAACTCTGTCCTCGAAGCCGAGACGTCTCATACGGCGGAAAGTATTGTCGTAGAGCGAATTAAAACGTCTGCGGCCGTATTCGTCAGGCTTTATGTCGGTGTGCTTCGTGGCATTGCCGTTATCGGCAAAAACTTTGCGCACGGCGTCAACATAGCCGAAACCGTGTATCTTTGAAGGCATAATGTAATGTCCCTCTCCGAATTCGTTCCAGTTTGAGAGAATTACCGTTTTCTTTTTCCATTCCTCATCAACTTCTCTGTTTGGCAGAAAGTCGTCTTTTACAAATCTCAATACCTTTTCGTAGCCTTCGGGAGTTATAATATCGGCCCTGTCGTTATCGTACAGAGAAATTGTGTTGAAACCTACTGCAACGGTAGTTGCAAAACAATAGCCGTCGATATTGTCAAGCTTTTTTATCTGTCCAATCTGAACATCGGGATCTTTTGCAATAGAGCCGAGATTATACGCGTAGCTTCCGTCAAATCCCATTTCTTTGAGTTCTTCGGTGTTGTTTGTCTGGCACGTGAGAATTATCGCGCCGTCGTAACCAAAAGAACGGCAGACCGAACGCAGATAGTCAAGTTCTTCCTTAACTGCCTCTTTTGATCCGAATGACTCAATAAGTGTTGTGGTTCTGTATATACTTATAAGCGGCTTATTGTTTATGACAAAATACCTGTCGTCGGTAAGATAATATTCAACCCAGTACGGAACAAAATATTTTCTGAAATCATCGGAGCATTTCGGCATGTTATATGTGTTTTCCCACTGAATTGCATACTTTACGTAATCGGTGTACTTTGCATTCATGTAGGCTTTCTGACCGAAATTGTTGCGCGGCGTTTTCTGCGGACTTGAGGATCTTCCGCTATACCAGCAGACAAGTCTGAAGTCTATCGCGTGCTCGCACATCCACTTTATTTCCCAGTCGGCGCACTCAGTGCTGCCTTCGTCGAATTTTCCGAGATATGTGTCAAGCTCCGGAAACCCCGAAACATAATCCCAGCCGAACTGAAATCCGTTGCGCCATATATCGCAAACCTCAACGCCGATATTGTGAGTTTCGGAATGAACGGGCGAGGGAACAGGCACATAGTCACGGCATTCGTCAAACATATTGTATACGTATATGTCGTCAAGCATTAGCGTTGTATCGGCACCCGGAGAGCACTCAACTCTGAAAGAATCAAAATAAGTTCCGTCAAAGCTTTCGGTGCAAAAACGCTTATCATTAATGCAATACGTTGCTTTTCCGGTCTCTGTATTTGCCTCAATTCTTACGGTCTGCCAGACAGAGCTGTTGTATTTGCGCAAAAACGTGCCGTTCTGAGAATAGTACGCATCGCCGCGCGTTTCGATATAAAGCGTTTTGTCGCCGCAAAGGTAAAAACGCGTTCCGTCGGCATATTCAGGCATGAAAAATCTGAGTTCAAAGCAGATCTTGCCGTCAGCTCTGTCAAAATTCGTGCTCAGGGCATTATGCGAGCCGCCTTTTAATGTAATCAAAGCACCGTAAGGATCATACGTGCTTGAATTATTGCCCTTTACTTCGGCTTGCGAATCGGAATCGGTCACAAACTCAAAATAATCCGGAAGAGCGTCAGAATCAGATGTCGAAATAAACATTTCATTAAAGAAATATCCTGTGTACAGTGCTGTTTTCCCGACTGTTACGTTCACAAGACTTCCTTCTTCGGCATAGAATTTAAGAAAATCCGCACTGTCTGCAAACTCGGAAGATGAGTCAAATGTGCCTATATATTTTCCGTGTATATAGAGCGTATTTTTGCCGTTTTCAAGGTCGCATATCGCTTTTAGCGGGATATTGCCCTGTGCTTTTATGCCGACAGACGCAAATGCGCCATTTACGCAAATGTATATATAACCCTCTCTTACGGTTATAAGCAGGGCAGGGTTCAGGCAACTTTCGCCTTGTCCGAGAACGGCGCAAAAACCGTCATTATTCTGATCGGCAAACAAAAGGTTTGTTTCAAGCGTAAGCTTATTCTTTGTCTGAATCTGAAACTTTCTTTTAATTTCGCATTTTCCGTCTTTGTATATGCTGTGTATGCCGAGACGCACGTCGGGTTTTCTTTCGCCGGCGGTGTTTTCAAAATTCCAGCCGTATTTTCCGAAATGCTCCCAAAGACGTCCCAACGGATTGTCGTCAATAAAATATAAGGGTACGGGTCTGTTCATTGCAAATCACTCCTTTTGCACATATTATAACAGCAGTTCCGGAATTGTAAATGCATTTTTTGACGCTGTTTGAATATTTGACACGGAAAAGCAAAACGCCCGAAACTTTTTACGGCTTCGGACGCATATTGCTGTATAAAAATATTTTAACCTTTTGTTGCGACTATAACTCTGATTCTTCCTCCTTGTTCAGGCTTTTTGTCATAGTATGCCTTGAACGTGTAGTCTCCGCTTAAAACCTCATCAAGATCTGCATATGTATAAGTCACAATATTTTTGATGAATACTTTTACGTCGTTTGAAAGGAGATATTCCTTGTCATTCTCGTCATACGCAGCCTTTTTGGTGAGCGTCTCAACATCGATATATGCTCGCATCGGCATTAATGTTTCATCATTCTTAACGCAAGCCGGACCTTCGGAAACCTTTGTGCCTATTGCCATTATGCGCTCCGCGCTGTCAACCATATATTTCGTTGAGGTGCTGTTAGACGTAACAACCACGCCGTAATCGTAAAGATCGCCTGTAAAGTCGTTAAGTATCATCTTGGTGATGTTTCCTGAATCATCGAGCGAATAGAACAGAACTATGTTGCTGAATGTAAACTCGCTTATATCAAGATTTAAGCCTTTGAGTCTTGACGGATAAACTTTTACTGTCTTTGAACCGTTGGTGTCTATGATCTCACAATCGTCTGCAAATTTGCCTTCATAGAAAGCATTTTTGAGCATTGCCGCAACACCTGCACCGGTTGTCGTTGACATCTTGGATATTCTTACCGACTCGCCGAAATATACCCTTACTATGCTTCCGACAGGCAGATATTTGTTCTCAAATTCATAAGTCAATGCCGTATTTGACGTATCGGTAACCGTGACATAATCCGCGGTATATGCCATTCCGTCGGACTTTGTAAACTGCTTTTGACCTATATCGGTAACAACGCCGTATACAATACCGGAAATGTTTTCGGTTGACGTAACGCCTGCGACGCCGTCCTTGCCGAGAAGCAATGTAACGTCATCTCCGACATGATAAGTGCCGAGGCTTGAGAGGTCATATGACGCCTGAGATGCCTCAATAGAATATGTTTTGCCTGCCACAACGACGGAAGTAGGTGAAATTACGGGATTAACCGCCTCAACGGTTCCGCTTACCGTATCTCTGTATATCCATACAGTCTTTAAAAGTTCGGAGTAATAATAAACATCGTACTGCCTTATTTCGGAGGACGAAATTGTACTGCTGCCTTTATAAATTACGGCGTCGGCTATATCAAACGGAAGTTTTTCGGCCTTTCTGTCAGCACCAATGATGTACGGACCTTTAAGTGTAGAAGAAACAACTTCGGAATAAGAGGAATCGTTGTCTTTGTTTCCTATATCGCTTGTATTTGCGCTGTAAATATCTACAACTTCCTTATCCTTGCCGAGAATAAGCGTTACATAATCGTTTTCTGAGAATTCGCCGTATGCAGAAACCTTATATTTTGCACTGTCCGTTGCAAGAACATAGCTTTTTCCGCCGATCATGACAGTATCATTTCCGGCTGCGCTTATAACGCCGGACTGCGTATCGCGAAATACCCATATTGTATTGAACTGTTCGGAATAATAAACAACGTCATTGTACTTAATATCCGAAAGCTTTGCCGAAACACCGTTCAAAAATACGCTTGCGCCGTTTACGTCAAAGGGTATCTTCTGTTTCCATGCTGAAGAACTGTCATCGGCGGAAACAAGTATCGGTTTGCTTATTGTTTCGTTCACCATTTCAACGTATGTTGAATTGTCCGTATTATCCGCAATTCTGTCAATAGAACCGTCGATAGCGTCAACACATATACCGTTCATTCCGAGAAGCAGCGTTACAAACGGTTTATCCGATCCGTATTTTCCGCTGTTGCTGAACTTGTTTTTAACTGAGTTTGTAAGCAGCTGATATGTCTTTCCGGAGAGATTTACCGCAGACGGGGAATTGTTTATCTGATTTACCGAGAGTACGACGCCTGTTGCCGTTTTTCTGTAAACAACGAGCGACTTGAAAGCCTCCATATAGTAAACAACGTCGTTTTCACGTATATCTTTTACCGAAATGTTTTTGCCCGAAAGCACTGCCTCGGTTTTGTCTGTTACTGCAAACGGTATATTCTTTTTCCAGTCTGACGTGCCGTTTACAACTACCGGTCCCTTAATCTTATTCTCATAGAGCGCATTGTAATCGACAACGCCCTCGTCATTCACGGAATATCCGAGAGTCGCGGAATAGATCTGACCCGACTTTGTTTTTGTGCAGAGTACGTTATACAGGAGCCTCATGCACTCTTTTCTTGTAAGCGCCTGTCCCTGAACTGCGGAAATTCCGTCATTAAGCTCAAGTGTGCGGTATTTTGCAAGCTGATCGGACGGATACGGACCTAAAAAGTCTGATGTCGTATATCCCAGGAGCTTTAGGGCTATCGTAACCGCTTCTTCGAGCTTTACATTTTCATCGGGTCTGAATGTACCGTCAAGATATCCGTTTATAAGACCGTTCTTTACGCCTACCGAAATATATCCCGCGCCCCAATAAATGTTTTTAACGTCTGAGAACAGCGATACGTTAAGCTTTGCCTCGGTTGCGTCATCTTTTGCGGAAGAAGCGCATACCGCCATTTTTATAAACTGCGCACGTGTAACCTTGTCATCAAGGTTCATATTGCCGTTTTCATCACCGTTGGCAATGCCGAGCAGCTTAATTACGTTTATAACTTCGTCTTCGGAAACATTTGCGGCTTTTGTACCGGCGGCAAATACGTTAAAGGAGAAAGCGCACATAACTGCCGCAAGCAAAATTCCAATTATCCTTTTCATTGTGTCATACCCTTTCCTGAATGTATATATATCGGTATTATTCATGGTGCAGCGCATCTATCGGATTAAGCTTTGCAGCCTTATTTGCCGGCAGGTATCCGAAAAGAATACCGATTCCGACTGAAATACCGAATGATATGAGAATCGAAGAAGTCGTCGGAATTGCTTTCATATCCATTGACTGCTGAATTATTGTTGTAATTACAGACGCAATTCCTATACCGGAAAGTATTCCTATAAGACCGCCGAGAGCGCTTGTTGTGGCTGCTTCTATAACAAACTGCATTCTTATATGCTTTCCCTTTGCACCGAGCGCCTTTCTGATACCTATTTCGCGCGTTCGTTCGGTAACCGATACAAGCATTATGTTCATAATTCCTATGCCTCCGACAAGCAGCGAAATCGCCGCAATTGCCGCAAGCACGAATACCATTGTGCTCATCATCTCGTTCATTACGTCAAGAATTTCGGTAAGGCTTGATACATAGTAGTAATCTTCGTTTTTGAAAGTGCTGTAAAGGCGGTTCTTGATTATATCCATGCCTTCGGATACGGTATCCTGGTCTTTTGCTACAAACGTGAACGAATTTATGTCAGACATTCTCGACAAGAATTTTGCACCGGAAGAGTAGGGAACATATATAAAGTTATCAAGTCCGTCCTCGTCTGTCTTATCGTCCTGTTCTTCGACAGTACCTATTATCGTATATCTGTCGCCGTTTATCTTTATTGTGTTTCCGACAGCGTTTCCGCCGTATACAACGTAATTGTAAAACGCGCCCACAACGCAGACCTTGCTGTAATTTGCAATATCGACATAAGATATATTTCTGCCGTTCTCGAGATTATAGGTCTTTATGTCAAGATAATCTTCGCTTACGCCCGTAATCGACGGCGTATATATCTCGTTGTCCGAACCTCTTACCTGAGCCATCATTACGTTTACCGTCGGGGACATATATGTAAATACGTCCCGGTTTTCATCAAACAACTCATACATATCGTCTACGTCAACGGTTCTCGAAGAACCTCTGCCGGAAATATTTACGCTTATCTGAGTTGTGCCCATGCTCTCGAAACTTTCGTTCATGTACGTTGTCATGCCGTTTCCGAGAGACATTATGACGATTACCGCCGCAACGCCGATAATAATACCGAGCATTGTCAGAAAAGAACGCATTTTGCTTGTTTTAAGGCTCTTGAACGCCATTAAAAAGCATTGTCCTATACCCATTAATGCTGCGCCTCCTCCGACACGGTTTTCTGCTGACTTTTAAGCAGCGGATCATCTTCAAAGGCAACGTCTGCCTGAACAACTGCCTCGGGATCGTCCGCAGAACCGTCATATACTATCTGTCCGTCGTGAAGTCTGATTATACGTTTTGCCGACTTTGCAATGCCGTTGTCGTGCGTTATAAGCACTATTGTATTGCCTTCGGCATTAAGCTTCTGCAAAAATTCGAGAACTTCGCGACCTGTTCTTGAGTCGAGAGCGCCCGTAGGCTCATCGGCAAGTATTACCGACGGATTTCCGGCAAGCGCACGCGCTATTGATACTCTCTGCTGCTGACCGCCCGAAAGCTGAGAGGGGTAATTCTTTGCTTTTGCGGCAAGTCCGACGCGTTCAAGCGAATGCATAGCGGCTTCTCTGCGCTCCGATTTGTCAAATCCTGCATAGAGCAGGGGAAGTTCAACATTTTCGACTACCGTAAGTTTCGGAATAAGGTTATACTGCTGGAAAATAAATCCGAGCATTTTATTTCTTATTTCCGCAAGTTCGTCGTCGTCCATTGTGCTTACGTCAACGCCGTTTAACAGATATTTACCCTTTGTAGGGACGTCAAGACAGCCTATAATGTTCATTATCGTAGATTTACCCGAGCCTGACTGTCCGACTATGGCGACAAACTCACCTTTGTCTATATGTATATTTACATCGTTTGAAGCGTAGGTCGTGGTGTCGCCGTTGACATAAATCTTATAAATATGTTCAAGTGTTATCAATGTCAGCTCACCTCGTTAAAATCCTCCGGGGCCGCCACCGCCGGGTTCTCCGCCCATGCCTCCGGGGCCGCCTCCAAATCCGCCGTACTGACCTTGCTGCTGTGCGGTCGAATTGCCGATACCCGCTGCATTTGCCTCGTCGAGTATAACAACATCTCCGACTTCGAGTCCTTCGGTTATTTCGACGTAATCATCATCATTGATACCTATCTTGACTGGAACTTCATCATAAGATGTATCGGAAGAAACCGACGAATAGTCACCGGGCGTCATTTCATCAACCGATTTTGCCGCCGCTGCGGTTCTGTTGTTTCCTTTACCTGAGTTCTTAGCTCCGTCCTGCGGCATTTCGGGCATCTCACCGTCCTTGGGAATCTGCGTGTTTTCGGGCATTTCAGGCATATTTTCGGGTGCATTTGAGTTATTTTCAAATTCCGGCTTTGCATTTTCCGAATTATCCGCAGCGTTATCCTGCGAGACAGTGCCGTCTGAGTGCTTAACAACTTTTACAACATTACCGCGCTGAACTGCGGCAAGAGGAACAGCAATAGCATTTTCGACTTTCTTTACTACAATATCCGCGTCGATGTTCATGCCGGGCTTTAACATCTGTGTTTCATCGGTAACTTCAAGCGTAAGCGTTCCCATATCGGAAGAAAATGAATAATAGCTGTCGCCTGCATTGTAAGTACCGTCGGAAAGAGCGGTAAGGTTCTTTTCGCCTGCGGCATAGGTTCTTGTGCCGTCCTCGGCGGTTGCCGCCGTGATCTTTATATCCGAGCCGTAATTATACACGGTTCTGCCGTTTTCAACAGCCGTTCCGGAAAGTTTATACTGCTTTACGGTAGAAGTTTTGCCGGTCTTGTATGTCTTGTGAACCGTTCCGTCCTCATCTGTCGTGCGCTTATCTTCGTCCTCGATGTTTTCTATTGTAACTTCAACAGGGTAAACCGTCGTTCCGTTGGTTGTCGAACCCTGAATACTGATATTTGTAACAGTGCCGTGATATTCTTTTCCGGTTCTTGCGTCGGAAGTTATAACAACGTCCTGTCCGAGAGAAAGGTCGTCTATATCAAGTTCGTCTATACTCATTTCAAACTTGAACGCCGACATATCGTAAATTACCGCAAGAGCAGAGCCGCCGTTGGTTCCGCCGCTGCCGAGAGTATCTCCGGCTTTGTAATCCTTTGAAATTACAGTACCTGCAATAGGAGAAGTGATGTTATAATTGTCGTACGCGTCGAGTGCGTCGGAAAGCGATGTTTTTGCGTCGTCGAGACTGAGTTCAAGGCTCTCTATCTGATTGTCGATATTTGTGCTTGTGAGCTTTATAACAACATCGTCCTTGGAAACTCGGTCGCCCTCGTCCTTGTATATTATACTTACATCGCCGTTTGTTTCAGCGACAATTTTACCTTCGTCATTGTAGTAGAAGTTGGCGTTCTGAGTGCAGGCAGCGTCGCCGATCTTTGCAAATGCAGTCGTTTCGGGTGTTATACCGCCGCTGTTCTTTACCTTGATTTTTACAGTTCTCGTAACAACTCCGAGAGAGCTTACGCCGGTCGTTGTGCTGACTTCGGACACAGTACCGTAGACCGTTTCATAGCTTGAATCGACGGTAAGCTCGGCGGTATCTCCGACTTTGATGTTCGCAGCGTCGGTCGCCATGAAAGGAGAGTCTATGCACATGGTGTCCTTGTCGATTATATCGGCAATGGTCATACCTGCCGTAACTTCGTCGCCGACTTCAACGTACATTTTCTGAATTACACCGCTGTTTTTAGCTTTGATATTAAGCTTATCGCGGTTTTCATATGCGTCTTTAAGCGAACGCTCTGCGTTTTTGACGGAGTTTTCAGCACGCTTAACGCTTGAATCGAGATTCTTTGAATCTATCTCGTAAAGAAGCTGGTCCTTGACGACTGTATCGCCCTCGTCAAAATAATCCGCCGTAATATCGCCGCTTACAAGCGCGGTAATTGTGTACGAATCGTTCGGCTGGATTGTTCCCGAACTTGTGAGAGTCTTTGTTATGGTTCTTGTCGAAACGCTGTATACGGAAAGATCATTCAAACCGGAATTTTTATTTTCGGATTTGAAAAATCCCATTTTCCATGCCGCAAGCGCTATGACGGCAAGTATGATTATTACATATGTAACAATCTTTTTGATTTTTTTGCGTCTTTTTTTATTTACGGGCTTTTTTTCCTTGGTCTTTTTCGCAGGCTCCGCGTTCTGTTGTTCCGGTACGGCCGCCGTCTGAGTCTGTTCGGAAAGCTTGCTTGAAGTTTCGTTACTCATGTGATGTTTCCTTTCTGAAATAAATTCTTTTCAGTTCATGAGTAATTGTACATATTTTTTGTGAATTCAGTAAGTTACGAATGTGACGTTTATCTGTAATTTTTTGCACTCTTTGTTTACAATTTGGTATAAATAACAAAATCCGGTCGGCATAAAGTCGATCGGGCAGGCAAATTAGCTAAAACTAACTGCATAGTGTTCAGTAATTATTTTTTGTGATATTCTTCAAAAAGGTCATTCGGGGTACATTCAAGAATATTGCAGAGAGCTTCAAGATTATCATATTTTATAGCCGAGGTCTGATTGTTGACAAGTTTATTAAAATTCTTATAGCTAAAACCAAGCTGAATATAAAGCCAATACTTGTTTTTTTCTTTTACAAAGCCGGTATAGTTACGGGCGACGCAAGAACGCGCCTATACCGTCCCGAAGACAATCTGACGCGTGCGGAGGCTTGTGTTATTTTCACGAGAATTGCCGTTTCGAGCATGAGAGTTTCGTCGTTTGATCAGAAAATAACTCCGATATTTACACGTTAAAAACTGAGCTTTAGATTTTGACAGAAATAATAATGTTTCAGCTCCTTGACTTTTTCTATAATTCAGAGTATAATGATAGTTGTAGATTTTTTGGCATTAAATTATGCCTGAAGGAGGAATACAAATGGCTGAAAACTGCACTCACGATTGCTCAAGCTGTTCGGAAAACTGTTCTTCACGTGACAAGACAAGCATGATTGAACCGTTAAACGAAAACAGCAGCGTTAAAAAAGTTATAGGCATAGTCAGCGGCAAAGGCGGCGTCGGAAAATCAATGGTAACTTCCTTGATTTCAGTTCTGCTTGCGCGCAAGGGCTACAATATAGGAATTCTTGACGCGGACGTTACAGGTCCGTCGATACCCAAGGCGTTCGGAATTCACGGAAAAATAACAGGCTACGACGGTCTTATGATACCCAAGACTTCTCACAGCGGTATCAAGATTATGTCGGCAAATCTCTTGCTTGAAAGGGAAGACCTCCCCGTAATTTGGAGAGGCCCTATCATTGCAGGTGCCGTAAAACAGTTCTGGACAGATACGGTCTGGGAAGACATTGATTTTATGTTTGTGGATATGCCTCCCGGAACCGGTGATGTTCCGCTTACGGTGTTCCAGTCGCTTCCTCTCGACGGAATAGTGATGGTTACAAGCCCGCAGGAACTTGTTTCGCTCGTCGTTTCAAAGGCGGTCAATATGGCAAAGTCCATGGAAATACCGATACTCGGTCTTGTTGAAAATATGAGTTATGCCGTCTGTCCCGACTGCGGTAAGAAGATTGAAATTTTCGGCAAGAGCAAGACCGAAGAAACCGCAAAGGCACAAGGACTTGAACTGCTTGCGAGAGTTCCGTTCTGTCCCGATATAGCGTCGCTTACCGACAAGGGAGAAATCGAAAAGTTCAGCGGCGATTATCTTGATAAGGTTGCCGATAAGGTCGAAAAACTGCTTTAAAAATAAGAAAAAAATTTAATATTTCCTGACAGCAATACCTGAAATACGGTATTGTTGTTTTTTATTATATATACTGCAAAAAATTATAAACCCCTTATGACAGAGAAATCCATCATAAGGGGCAATTTTTATGCATTAAAAAGCTTATTTATGCGCAGCCTCGTACTGATTTACATAGTCAGCGAGAAGCTCAACCGCAGCGTCTACGCCGACGGAATCGCAGTTGAGAGCCATATTGTAATTAGCAATATCGCCCCAACGTCTTGACGTATAGTAATTATAGTACGTCGCACGCTTTTTGTCTTTCTGTTCAATGGTGCTCTCGGCTTTTTCTTCCGGAATATTATAATACTTGACAACACGCTTTTTACGGCTTTCCATATCTGAACTTATAAAGAAGTCAATGACATTGTCGTAATCGCGCAAAACATAATCTGAACAGCGACCGACTATAACACACGGTCCTTTATCAGCGCACTTTTTTATAATATCCGACTGCACAATGTAAACCTGGTCCGAAAGCGGAAGTCCGTAAACTCCTGCCGCTGAACCGAACATGGAAAGCGAATACAAAAGGCTGTGTGTGGATATTTGCTCGGCTTTCTCAAAGATATTCTCGGCATAGCCGCTCTCTTTTGCAGCCATTGTAATAATTTCGTTGTCGTAGTAGGGGATACCGAGCTTTTCCGCGAGCTTCTTGGCTATATATCTGCCGCCGCTGCCATACTGACGGCTTATCGTAATTATTGATTTCATAAAGATGCACACCTTCCGTTGAGTAATTTCTGTGGAAGTATTATAACACAATACACAAAAAAATTCAAGTACCTAAAGCAAAAATGTACAAATCAGCCATTATAAACTGATTTTTTATTTAGATACGCCGAAAAACACGGCTGTTCATCAGATTCCTTTACCGCAAGAATATCAATTTCGTCGCACTCCGGATCTGTTGTATTTATAATAAGCTTTTCACCGAGCCGTGACTCATTTTTAAAATTAATCTCAAAAAACAGATCTTTCATTTGAATTTTGTCGGCATCTGGCAAAGAATCAAAGACAATATCAGCGTAAAATGTGTTATTAAGGTGACCGTTCATATCAAGTTCGGAATAATATGTTTCCCGAACATTTGTTTTCAAGAGAGAATTTTTATCAATTTTTCTGCGGACAAAAGGCAGCGAGAATGGATTTTCGGTCGTTGTCGGAAATGTGCCGATGCCGTCAAGCGCGTCCGGACGGAGTATAGAGCGCTTTTGCAAATCAATAAGACACCATACCGTCGAAGAAAGTCCGACGCGCACACCGTCACGAAAAATTATAAAATCACGCTGAAAAGAAATTCCACGAACGGGTCTGGGATATGTCTCGACAACGATTCTGTCGTACATTTTAATATTATCAAGCAGCTGCAACGTAAACTTTGTTATAACAAACGCGCAGTTGTGATGATAAAGATTCATATACGTAAGATTGCTGCCGTCGAGATCGTTTCCGGCAAGCTCCTGTAATATTCTCATAAGTGATGATAGTTTTACATATCCGTTCGGTTGAACATCGTAGCTTTCGATCCTGTACTCAAGTTTTGTCATTTTCCTCACACTTCCTGAAAATTATATATTATATGTACAAATACGGCAATAACGTAAATCCGCTGTCATTTGCAATACCCCGAACTATATAAAATTCTTATTTTATATAATTATCTGTATAGTTAATCAAGGTACCTCAATTATACTTCCGACGTCGTAAAGCGGCTCATCGGACAAAGAAACGGGCTCTACGCCTCTTTCGGTGCAGAATTTGAGAATTTCTCTATATTCGGCATGAGATTCTATACAGCCCGCAAAGACAAGATGTCCGTCGGACAGTTTTCCCGAACAGCCGCCGAAAAATCCGTTTTCAAATCCGTCAAGTTTTACGCCGTGCGTTTTCAAAAGCAATACATCAATTCCGGCGTTTGCGCACTTATCCGCAACGCCTTTATCCTCGGTTATAATCGAGTTATCATCAACTACGCAAACAGAGCATTTTGTATAGCCTTGTTTTACATCAACAATTTCATAGTCCGATTTTAATGCATAATCAAGAATGTACTGCGAAATATATTTTGAATTGCAAATAAAGCGTTTTCCGAGAACTGCGCCGTTAAATGCTACGTCAAACGGATAACTCAAATTATTCCGCACACCGTCTGCCCTGCTTATAAACTCACAATCGCCCAAGAATGTGAACACATTGTAAACGTCGTTTGCAGCGAACCATTTTTCTCCTATATTTATGACCGACATATCCGGGTGTGCGCAAATCGGCACATCGAGAACCGAAATCTGCGGCGTAAATACAAGTTCATATCCCATTTTCTGCAATTTTTCACAGCATTTTGCACTTAATCTTGAATCTACAATAACTTTTTTGCAAGTCATTTCTTTTTAAACACCGTTATTGCGTCTGTAATGCTTGCCACCGGAAGTATTTTTACACCGGCGCCGGACGCGAATTCCTTACATTTTACCGACAGGCGTTCAAAGTTGCGCTTAGGTATAAGTATTGTGTCAAATCCGAGTCTGACGCTCTCACGAATGCGCTGTTCAATGCTTCCTATTGCCCTGCACTCTCCGGCAAGACCGATTTCTCCCATTGCTATCAGCTTTTCGTCAATTAAAAGATCGCGGCAGCCCGAAATTATCGCAAGACAAGCCGCAAGATCTCCGGACGGATCATCAATACGTAATCCGCCGACTATATTCACAAAAATATCTGAACTTGAAAGCCGCAGTCCAAGCCTCTTTTCCAGAACTGCCGTCAGCATTGCGAGTCTGTTATAGTCAAGACCGTTTGAAACGCGCTTCGGCACGGGATATGCCGTGTTGGTTATAAGCGCCTGAATTTCAGCAAGAATCGGCCGTGTGCCTTCCATTACGCAAAGTGTGCAATTGCCCGACACATTTACCGCTCTCTGAGAAAGCAAATATTCCGACGGGTTTGTGACCTCGCACAGACCTTCGGATTCCATTTCAAAAATTCCGATTTCGTTTGTAGAGCCGAATCTGTTTTTAACGGCTCTCAGCATTCTGTATGAATACTGCTTTTCACCCTCGAAATACAGCACCGTGTCAACCATGTGTTCAAGCACTTTAGGACCTGCAATACCGCCGTCTTTGTTTACGTGACCGACAATTATAATAGACACGTTTCTACTCTTTGCAAGTCTTATAAGGCGCGTCGTAGTGGAGCGCACCTGTGTTATACTGCCGGAGGCGGACGAAGAATCGGGATCGAGCATCGTCTGGATCGAATCGATTACGATAATATCAGGGTCTGTTATATCAGCCTCTGCAATTATTTCAGATATGTCGGTTTCGGCATAAATAAGTATATTTTCGCATGAAACGCCGAGTCGTTTAGCTCTGAGCTTTATCTGGGACGGAGATTCCTCACCGGTAACATACAACAGCTTTTTTGTATTGCCGAGACAGCCGCAGACCTGCAATAAGAGTGTAGATTTTCCGACACCGGGTTCACCGGAAAGCAGCGTTACCGAGCCTTGTACGAGTCCGCCGCCGAGAGTTCTGTCAAACTCCCCTATTCCGGTGTTTATTCTGTCCTTTTCATCATAGGTTATTTCATTTACTGAACGGGACTTTTGTTCTGTATGAAGTGTTTCGGAGACGCCCGAACCTTTTTTGCGCGCAAACGCCGGCTCGTCAGCTGCGGACGGCATTCTTTCTTCAAGACTGTTCCAAGCGCCGCAGGACGGGCATTTGCCGAACCATTTTGCGCTGACGCTTCCGCATTCGCTGCATACAAATTCCGTTCTTATCTTCATTTTCTCACCTGTCTTTTATTTTTGTGTACAATACTGCATAAGCGACGTAAAAATTACAAACGCCACTTTTTTCTGATACTCGCTTGTTTTTAACAGCCTTGTTTCTTCCGGATTTGACAAAAAGCCGCATTCCACAAGAACCGCCGGCGATTTTGTCTTATACAGGACATAGATACTGCTGCCGGACGGCTTGATTTCCCGGTTATTTTCCGGCTGAAGCTTTTGCTTGGTATTTTCCTGTATTATTGCTGCTAAAACTTTGCTGCCGGGATCGTTCGGAGAGTAATATACCTGAAGTCCGCTGTACTTTTGCACGGGAAATTTATTCTGATGAATACTTATAAACGTACAATCCGGGTTTTCGGTTGCCACTGCCGCGCGGTTTCGCACATCATAGAACTTTTTCCGTTTTTCCTCACCCGAATTATAAAGCAGTCTGTCATCTTGGCGCGTCATAACGGTTTTTACGTCCGCAAGTCTCAGATATTCTTCAAGATATTCGGATATTGCAAGATTAATGTCCTTTTCAAGCGTTCCGTCGCTGCTCTGTGCGCCGCCGTCCTCTCCGCCGTGACCCGGATCAATTACAATAACGCTTTTTTCTTTTACGGAAGCCGACGTTTTTCTTGAAAACAGACCGTCATTGCCCGATATTTTTTGCCCTGCAAAAGAAAACGCAACCGTCAGTAATGCGACTACGACGGTAATCAGCAAAATCTGCAAATATTCCTTATTATTTCTTTTGTGCAAAACAATGCCCTCTTTTCTGATTTTAAATATCAGTAAAGTATATTAGGGCATTGGATTTTTTATTTCTTTTTCTTTGATTCGGTGTTCACGTGAATTTTGCCGTTATATGCTAAAGCATAGGAAATTCCGCAGATAACAGGCATAAGAACAAGGCACATTACGTAAAATATTCCGTTTTCCGAAATAAAGCCCGAAAATGCGCCTGCTCCATCGGCACGCAGTTTGACATCAATCCCAAGGTACATTCCCATAAGGAAAAATCTGATTATTATGTTGAGAACAGCTTTTGCGCCCGTTATTATGCTGTCGGGGCTTGAAAGGCGCATTATCATGTATACGGCAGTCAGGATAATCGTTGGTATGTACGAAACAAGGGCGTACAGAAAGCCCGTAAAAACGCTGAATTCGCACCTTCCCGCTTTTACGGAAATGTACTCCTTCTGCCCGTCCTCGATTACGGCATACGTAATCAGCGAAAAATAGAAAAGCATTGAAAAAATGCCCGCTGCAAGGCACAGAGACGAATTTGCGGTAAACGGACTTACGACAAACAATCCCAAAAGCGACATTGCAACCTGAAAGATAAAAAGTTTTGAAATCATCGAAGATTTTTCGGTAAATATTTTTTTCATACTGTCCTCCCGATTTTTGTTAAACTTTGCGGCACTCAATATTGCCAAAAACACAAATTTATGATATACTCATTATATCAGAAACGAACGGAGGTCAAAATCATGCAGTCATACACCGACGCACCCGAGCTTGTCCAGCAGTTTTTAAACTACAAAATATCGGTACAGAACCGTTCAAAGCTGACCGTAATGCAATATTACCATGACCTGCGTACTTTTTTCAGATTTATAGTAAAAAACAAGTATCCTGCAAAATTTGACGGCGTAAACGAAAGTGAAATTTCCTTTGCCGAAGTAAGCGACAAAGATATAACCGACGTTACAAGCATGGATATATACGAATTTCTCTCGTATGCCGCAAATGATCTTGACAACAAAGGGGATTCACGTGCAAGAAAACTGTCATGTCTGCGTTCGTTCTACAAATATCTGACCGTTACGAGAAACATTATCGAAGATAATCCCACGCAAAAAATAGACTCTCCTAAAAGAAACAAAAAATATCCGAAATTTCTCAGTCTTGACCAGTCAAAACAGTTACTCAGTGCCGTTGACGGAAAAAACAAAGAGCGCGACTATGCAATTATAACGCTGTTTCTCAACTGCGGACTTCGTGTATCAGAGCTTGCAGGCATAAATCTTTCCGACATCGACAGCGAAATGACAACGCTGTACGTAACCGGAAAAGGCAGCAAACAGCGTATTCTGTATCTCAACGACGCTTGCAGAGACGCATTGAAAAGCTATCTCAAGGTACGTCCCGGAAATGCAAAATCAAAAGACGCGGACGCGCTGTTCATATCGCGCAATCACAACAGAATGAGCGTAAAGACCGTCCAGTACATGATCTACCAAAGACTTAAGCAGTCGGATCTCGGAAATCTGCATATGTCGGTTCACAAACTGCGGCATACAGCCGCAACGCTGATGTACAAATACGGCAAGACCGACGTGCGTGTGCTGAAAGACATACTCGGTCATGAGGAAATGTCAACAACGCAGATCTACACCCACGTCAGCGACGATCAGCAAAAGCAGGCTATTGACAGCAATCCTCTTTCACACCTCAAGCAAAACAAGTGAACTTCACAAAGACTACGGTATGCGGTTAATTCCGCATACTTATTTTTTATCCTCTGTCAACAAAGACGCTTTCCTCGGTTGAGCCTTCGTCATTTTCGCCGTCATTATCCGAATAATACGGATCTATCATATACTTTTTGATAACGGGATAAGAGGCATATCCGGTAATAAAATTGCATAGCGAGAAAGTTATTACAAGCGGCAGCAGTATTCCGAGTACCGGAAGCATATAAAACAGCTGAACGTTTATGAAAAGCACCAGCGCAACGCCGACGAGCGCAAGCAAGTTGCGTTTAAGTCCGAGAAAAGCAAAGATAAATGCGTTTTTGAATATCTTGGGAATCGAAAGATTAAAGGTTATAAGCAGCGTATAGATGTAGTAACGCATAAAGAAATATATAATTCCCAAAAACATGCTTGCGTAATAAAACATTGCGTTTGCAAAGCCCGACTGTGCGTTCCAGAAAATAAAATCCCAGACCAAAAGAAAAGATATGACTATATCCATAATTCCGACTATAAGTCCCTGTTTCCAGTTACGTTTTATTGCGCCGAAAAAGTCTGAAACCATAAATATCGGATCTCCCCTGTTATAACCGCGTATAACATATGCGCTGCCGACGCTTGTAAGCGCAAAAGTAAATACGGCAAGCAAAGATATATACTGAAAAACTCTGCACGCCGTTGTCGGGACATACATCGGTACAAATCTCGACACAAACGGCGCAAGCGACAAAAGTTCCGGACTCTTGGAAATTGTAATCATGCCGTAATACGCCGGATACAGAGGATTTCCGACAGCATATATCTGATTGCTCAACTGTCCCGTCAGTGTATACAGATAAAAGAATATCGGGAAATTGCACACCACAAACAAAAGATTCAAATTTGACAGATTCCAGAACTTTCTGCCGAGCATAACAAAAAAGCCTTTAAAATCGGTAGGCGCTTCATTATATTCGTCGTCTTTGTTTATGGGTTTCGGAGAAAACATTTTAAAAAGATTGAATTTTTCCATATCGGAACAAAAGCCTCCGTAAAAAAATAATGCAGGCACAAAAATATATACCTACATTAAACCACAATAATATTAACTGAAAGTGAAAAATAACGCAAATTACTGTAACGTATTATTCATAATTTCAGGTTCTGTGAAGATATTTTAAATACGAGTCCGAAATACGGCTCTTGACGTACTGCGCATAGATCTGAGTCGAGGAAATGTCGGCATGACCGAGTATATTTTTTATATCGTTTATATCGGCGCCGTTTTCAAGCAAATGTGCGGCAAAAGAGTGTCTGAGCGTATGCGGAGTAATGGTCTTGGTAATACCAGCGTTTTTGGCATATCCCTTTAAGAGTTTCCAGAAGCCCTGTCTTGTCATGCGTTCGCCGTTTACGTTTACAAACAGCGCATTTTCCGACGAATCTGTAACAAAATAGTTTCTCGCGGCTCTTATGTACTGTTCAAGCACTCGGACTGCTGTCGGATAAAGCAGCACCATGCGCTCGTGCTTTGCGTTGTCCTCGCCGTGGCAGCGAACAAAATTGAACTGCAAATTGACGTCGGATACATTAAGGGATATAAGTTCCGTGACCTTCATTCCGGTAGCATAGAGCGTTTCAAGCATAGCCTTATCGCGTATGCCCTTAAAATCCGACGTATCGGGCGCAGACAGAAGTTTGTCAATTTCAGGTTCTGAAAGTACTTCAAAAAACTTCTTTTCCTGTTTATCATTTTTAATTTCCGAGGACGGGTTCTGCGTAACGGCAGATGTTGCCATAAGATACTTATAAAGGCTTCTTACGGAAGACATACAGCGCGAAACGGTAGCCACCGACTTTCCCTGTGCCGAAAGATATGATTTAAAAGCGTTCACAGCCTCTGAATCTGCGTTAATAACGGTTTCGCCGTGTTTTTCAAGATATTCGGCATATAAATACAAATCTCTGCTGTAAGCGCTCAAAGTATTCTTTGAGCTGTTCTTATGCTCAGCAAGATATGAAATATATTCGTTAACAACATTTACGTCCGTCATTTTTATCTCCCGAAAGTCAAAATCTAATATAAAATAAAAGCAAGAGTAACAGCAAAGGCGATTACCGAAAAAGCAGCAGGCAGATACAAATTTGCCGAAAAATCACGCCGAACCGCAGAAAAAACATCTGCAAATTCACAAAGCAGAAAAGACAAGACAAAGTCAAACAACACGCAAAAAACAGCCGATTTCAATCCGAAACAAACAAGCGAAACATAAAAGACGTATCCGCAAGTCAAAGCACGGACAAGAATAAAAGCGCGAATAAAAGCAAGAACAGCTTTAAATACCACGCAAAAAGGGCAAATCAGAAACGGCAGCGCAAGATAAATCACACAAAAAATTTTTGATGAGTTAAGATGCAAAACCGAATACCATTCAAAACCGTATACGGTGCGAACCGAGATACCCGAATAAATGCCGGCTATAAAACCCGGGAGAAATGCACATAGAAAGAGACAGTTACAAAAGCCATGCCGGTAACTGCCATTGAAAAAATGATTTTCCACATAATCACCTGCACTAATATAATAAATACTATGCAGGAGGCTTGGGAATTATGTTACCTTCCTATCTCATCGGCGCGCTGTGTGCAGGCATACATTGCTTTTGACACAACATCGCAGAAATTGAGTTCATTAAGTTTTTTGAGCGCTGCTTCTGTCGTGCCTTTCGGCGACGCAACCATCTTTATAAGCTCGTCGGGGCTGTATTCCGACTTGCACAGCATCTCAACCGATCCTTTAAGCGCCTGAAAGACAAGCTCACGCGAAGCTTTTTCATCAATCCCCTGTTCAACGGAATTGTCAATCATAGCTTTTGCCAGCATATACAGGTAAACCGGGCTTGTAGAGTTTACTGAAATAACCGCGTTCATAAGCGACTCGTCAAGCGCCGTAACTGTACCGGACGCTGCAAATAATCCGCATATCTTTGTGTAATCCTTATCGGTCACATACTTGTTTCTTGAAATAGCCGTAGCTCCTACGCCGAGTAAAAGCGGCGTATTCGGCATTACGCGCACAACAGGACATTCAATCCCCAAGGTGCTACAAATATAATACGTTGAAATGGCAGCCGCAACCGAAATAAAAATCTTTGAACTGTCGCAGCAGCCGCGGGACTTAATATCCTCGAGCAGGCTCTGATAATCCTGAGGCTTAACCGCAAGCAAGATCATATTTGAAGCTTCACACGCCTCGGTAAGGTCTTTTGCAGCCAAAGCGCCGAGTTTCAAAAAGGGCTCATACTTCGTTTCGTTGTGATCGAATAATGTTATATCCTGCGGCTTTAATCTGCCGGAATTTATAATTGAGCGTATAATTGCGCCGGCCATATTGCCGACGCCGACAAAAGTAATTTTCATTTTAAGAACCTCTGCAACATTTGAAATTCACTGTAAATATAATACCACTTTTTACGGATTTTTTCAAGGGCTAGGAGAACAAAACCCGAAATTCGTGAATTATGACAACGTATTATGTCAACTGCATTATGTTAACTTATGCAACTGCAATTACCGACACAAAATATGCCGGAAATTTTGAGTTTCATTTCAAGATATTGTCTGCTGATTATTCCGATAATTTTTTAAATATGCTATTTTTATGCAAAGTGCTGATTTTTACAATAGACGCTTGGGAACATAATATGCCTCAAAAAACATGATGTCACGGTTATCGCATTAATTTGCCGCTTGCGGATCAATTTTTAAATCCGGATTATTTTATATGCATAGCAATAGATTCTTTGCACGTTCCATTGAAATTTTCTTTTTGGATTTAAGCACTCGCACCGCTGTCTGTCGGTTCTCCCGCCCTATTTTTACAGGATTGATTTATCGCCCTGTTATTACAACACCGCCACCGTTCTTTAATACGTTTTATGCGTATGTCCGCTTATCTCAAAGCCGTATACCCAGCGGCAATTTGATATGTCAACATAATAGTCCGCACTCGTGCGTAAAGCTTTTTTGCTAAAAAGAAAAAGCAGCACGTGCCGTACAGCGTGCCGCCTTGCATTAACTTAAATGTACTTGTTATTCAGGTACTTAAAAGTCAATTATCGATTACTTCTTTTTCTTCTTGAGAACAACTGCAACTACAACAGCAATTATTACAACAACTACGATAACTATTGCAACAATAGCGCCGGTGGAGAGTCCGCCATCCTTTGCTGTATCAACAGCAGTATCAGCAGTGTTATCAGCCTTGTCTTCAGAAGTGCCGTTTACAGCTTCTTCAGCAGCTTTTCTTGCTTCTTCAGCAGCCTTCTTTTCTTCTTCAGCCTTCTTAGCTTCTTCTTCAGCTTTCTTTGCTTCTTCAGCAGCCTTCTTTTCTTCTTCTGCCTTAGCCTGAGCCTCTGCGATTGCAGCGTCTTCAGCAGCTATTTCCTCTTCAGTCTTAACAGCACCGTCGGTAACGTTGGTGATGGTGTACTTGAATGCGTCCTTTTCAGAACCCTTGAGGTTTGCAGCAATAGCGATGTGAGCCTTGCCCTGCTTGAACACGTCAACGAGCTGAGTGAAAGTGTAAGGAATTTCAAAGGGCTCTTCGTTGTTCTTGGTGTAGGTGAAATGATATGTACCGTCAGCGTAGGTAACCTTGAATGTAAGGGTATCGCCGCTTACAACGGAGAATATCTCATTCTTGTCATAGCCCTGGGAGTTATAGATCTGGCTGAAGCTTGAAGCACCTTCATATACTTCGAGGTAAGGTCTGCCGAATCTTACGAGGCACATAAAGCCGCGGTTTCCTGCAATGTCCTGTACGTCGAACATCTGTCCCTTTTCAAGAAAGTCAACAGCTATCCAGCAGTCGTCTTCAGCAGTAACTTCTGGAACCTGATCGAATCTTACGGTAACTTCGAGACCGTTGAGGTTGTACTCGCCGGTAGAAGCAACGCCGCCCCAGTTCTTACCGTTCTGGTAGTAGCCGCCGTGCATAACCTGTACGCCGTCAGCAACATCGGTAACAGTTACGGGTGTGTTTTCGGAAACTACGTTTCCTTCCTTATCAACGATGTGGAAACCGTTTCCGGGAGTCCAATCGGAAGCTGCTGCGAATGCAACAACAGAAACAGATGCAACAAGCATCAGAGCCGCGAGGCAAACTGATAATAACTTTTTCATAGCTAAGCATGTATCAATTCTGAATTGATACATATTCCTCCTTTACTAATTAGCACTTGTTTGTACTTCAATAATATTTGATTCGAAACCGGATTACGTACGGCAAGCGGCCTCGATATATTATTAACTTTTAAAATTTGACCGTCAGACCGTCATATGCGACATTCACGCCGCTGTCTGAAAATCTGCGGCACACCGCGTCATGCGGTTCATGCAAGGTTCTTGCAAGATGCGACACAAAGATCTTTCCGTTTTCAGCAAGCGCGCCGAAATTTTTCAGCGTATCGACCATTATCAGAACCATGGGTATTGTGTTATGCTCAAACACGCGGAATTCCGGCGTTTTATCTCCGCAGGTGCAGTCAAGCACCAGAAGATCTGCGCTTTCTTGTCTCAGAACCCTGTATTCACGGTTTGTGAGCCATGCGCCGTCAAGTCCGTAAAACAGCTTTTTGCCGTCCGGAGCCGTTACAAGATAGTGAAACGTATCTCCTTTTTCACATTCCTCAACATAATGGTTGGAAGGAAGCGCGGTAATTCTATACCCGGAAATTTCTGTGCATTCAAAAGCGTTTATACCGCGAAACATTATATTTTCCGATTTCGGCATTACGCTTTCAATCGCATTGTTTCCGACAACCGTAAGCTTTCCTGTAATTTTCGCGAGCCTTTCGAGAGATTCAGCGCAAAAATGATCTCCGTGCGAATGGGTCACTATTACACATTCAACATTGCCGAAAAGTTTTTGTACGTCCGTGCCGTCAAACCATTTAAAAATATGAGGTCCCGGATCAATAAGAACTTTTTCGTCAAGCATTGCCGAAGAAAAACGCCGTATTCCGGGTTCGGAAGTCGGCTCTCCCCAATCCGCGGCACCCGTGCCCAAAAACTGTAATTTTGCCGTAAGGCATTCACCTCCGAAACAACAACGCGTATTATCTGTACTCGACCAAGGTTTTGAAAAAATCCGCATTAGCGTTATAAAAATCGATGTCATCGCCCGAACGCTTTGCCCTCAGACAAATTACATAATCCGACGGGAAACTCGAAAGTGCGGTTTTCCTATAAGCGCCAAGATCCGAAAGCTTTATGCCTTTGCCCGACAGCGCGTTTTCGGGAACTTTATCCAGAACACTGTCAAGCGGTGCTATATAGTCGGTATTTGCGGAAAACAGGTTGGGTTCCATAATGTAGATAAGACATTCGCCCATGCCGAGTTCCATATTGAAACGCTTTACGATGTCAAGCTGATCCGTGCTGTTATAAACATACGAACCTGTTGACGTGCCGTCCTCAATGGAGTACATTACAAAAATATCTTCTTTGTAGTCAACCTTCTTTTTTCCGTCGCCGTTATAATCTTTCGGCATTATATTCTGCATATCGTCGCAGAATTCTTCAATATCCTTTGCCGTCGCACTGCTCTGACCAACGTAGTAGAAGAATACGTCTGGTTCAACTTTTGAAAAATACTGTACCGAGGCAATCGTAAACATAATTACGGCGCAAAGTCCGATAATTATATGCCACTTATAATAATACCATATGTTATTGACGACGCTCAGAAAAGTCCTTGGCTGTTTTTCACCGTTACCGTTCATGATCAGTCATCAAGCGGCTTCATCGTCGGGAACAGAAGCACGTCTCTTATCGAATAGTTATCGGTAAGCAGCATGACAAGTCTGTCAAGACCGAAACCGAGACCGCCCGTAGGAGGCATACCGTATTCAAGTGCGTTTATGAAGTCTTCGTCGACACTTGCATTTGCACCCTGAGCACGCTTTTCCGCAACCTGCTTTTCAAAGCGCTGTCTCTGATCGATAGGATCGTTGAGTTCCGAAAAAGCATTTCCCATTTCACGCGCATATATGAAATACTCAAAGCGCTCCGTAAATGCGGGATTGTCAGCTTTTCTCTTTGCAAGAGGAGAATTCTCAACAGGATAGTCATATATGAAAGTAGGCTGAATAAGCTTATCTTCAACATACGCGTCGAAGAATTCAGCAAGCACCGTACCCTTGGTCGCATTTGCGGCAACTTCTACATGATGCTCGGCTGCGCACTTTCTTGCGTCCTCGTCGGTTGCCCAGTCGTTATAATCAACGCCGGCGTACTTCTTGACGGATTCCGCCATAGTAAGCCTTTCCCACGGCGACGCCATATTGATCTCAACGCCCTGATAGGTAATCTTTTCAGATCCGCATATTTTACGCGCAAGCACGTTATGCATTTCTTCGACTAGATCCATCATTCCGTGATAATCGGTATATGCCTGATAAACCTCGACGGAAGTAAACTCCGGATTATGCTTTACGTCCATACCTTCGTTTCGGAAGATACGTCCGACCTCGTAAACCCTGTCAATACCGCCGACAATAAGTCTTTTAAGGTAAAGCTCGGTTTCAATTCTGAGGTACATATCAATATCGAGTGCGTTGTGATGCGTAACAAACGGACGCGCCGCGGCACCGATCTCAAGCGTATGAAGAACCGGAGTGTCAACTTCAAGAAACCCCTTTGCGTCAAGGAAGTTTCTGATCTCCTTGAGTATCTGAGAACGCTTTACAAACGTATCCTTTACTTCGGGATTTACTATAAGATCAACATAGCGCTGTCTGTAACGCATTTCCTGATCTTTCAGACCGTGGAACTTTTCGGGAAGCACGCGAAGGCTCTTTGAAAGAAGTATAAGCTCTGTTGCGTGAACCGAAATTTCTCCCGTTTTTGTCTTGAAAACAAAACCCGTAATGCCGACAATGTCGCCTATATCAAGTTTTTTGAACGCTGCGTATTCGTCGTCACCGATGTCGTTTTTGCTGACATAGCACTGAATTCTGCCTTTGCCGTCCTGAATATTGCAAAAGCTTGCCTTGCCCATTATTCTCTTGGACATAAGCCTGCCCGCGATAACTACCGTCTTATTTTCAAGTTCTTCAAAATTTTCTTTAATATCCGCAGACGCATGGTCGACCGGATATTTCACAAGCTGATAAGGATCGTTTCCCTGCTCTTTCAAAGCGTCGAGCTTTTCGCGTCTTATACGCATCTGTTCGCTGAGTTCGCTTTGCGAAAGAACCTCGTTTTCAGCCTGATTTGTATTGTTGGTTTCTGCCAAAATTTACACCGTCCTAAAATAATTTGTGCGTTTACTTTGAAATCTCAAGAACCTTCATGAGAATTTCGCCGCCGGGAGTTTCTGCTTTTACGGTCTCGCCTATCTCTGCACCTATAAGCGCGCGGCCTATCGGAGATTCGTCCGAAACCTTGTAGTTTATCGGATCGGATTCGCTCGAACCGACTATCGTGTACTCAACATCTTCATTGAAAGTTTCATCGTGAACTTTTACGCGGTTTCCGACGTTTACGACATCGGTTTTGATTTCATGCTCGTTTATAACTTTGATGTTTTTGAGCATTGCCTCTATTTCCGCAATTCTCTGTTCAACGGAAGCCTGTTCGTTCTTTGCTTCGTCGTATTCGCTGTTTTCCGAAAGGTCTCCGAACGCGCGGGCAACTTTGATTGCCTCCGCAACTTCCTTACGTTTTGTGGTTTTGAGATATTCAAGCTCTTCTTTAAGTTTTTTAAGACCTTCGCTTGATACTGTTGTCTGTCTTGCCAAGATATTCACTTTTCCTTTCAATGGATTTATCTTAATTGACAGTGTAATTATATTAAATTTTTCCTCATCTGTCAACCATTTTTGTAAAAAATTTATAAGCAGAGTCAAAAATTGAGCCGTTATTTTTGTTTTTTACCATATCGGAATGCAAGATTTGAGACACATTATGCGCTTTGCGGGCATCAGAGTGCAATGAGTATAATTTTTGTTTTCTAAAAGGAAAATTGTATTGACATGATGTGACAAAATATGCTATAATCTGTTTGTAAACATATGCGGACGTCAAAAAGACTCCGCGCAAATTTAGGAGGTATATCATGCAGGACTTGTCAAAAGAGGTCGCGTTCAGTCCTTTGGCGCTTATCGGCACCCGCGGAACCGAAAAAATGCTGCAGAGAATTCAGAAGTACATAGGCGAATGGAGAAAAGAAGAAAATCCGGATTATATTATTGAGACATCTTTCCCCAGATTCGGAACGGGTGAAGCGAAGTGCTTGCTCAACGAGTCTGTACGCGGCAAGGATGTCTATATTGTTGCCGACTGTTACAATTACAGCCAGACATACAAAATGTACGGAATGGAAGTTCCCATGAGCCCCGACGATCACTTCTGCGATGTAAAGAGAATTATTTCCGCTATCAGCGGCAAGGCTGCGAGAATATCGGTAATCATGCCCATGCTATATGAGAGCCGCCAGCACAGAAGAACCGCACGCGAATCGCTTGACTGCGCATTTATGCTGCATGAGCTTATTTCTCTCGGCGTTGAAAACATCATGACATTCGACGCACATGACGACAGAGTAAGAAACGCAATACCGCTCGAAGGCTTTGACAACCTCATGCCTACATATCAGATGATAAAGGCGTTTATGGCAAACGAAAAAGACATAGACATCAAAAACACTGTTATAGTATCTCCCGACGAAGGAGCGCTTGCACGCGGAATGTACTATTCCTCTGTACTCGGCATACAGCTCAGTATGTTCTACAAGAGAAGAGATTATTCGATAGTAAAAGACGGAAGAAATCCGATAGTTGCGCATGAATACCTCGGTGATGACGTCAAGGGCAAGGACATTATAGTTGTTGACGATATAATCTCCTCCGGCGACAGTTTCCTTCACATACTTGACAAGCTCAAAGCTATGGGCGCAAAGAGAATTTTCGGATTCTTTACCTTTGGTCTGTTCTGCAACGGCTTTGACGTAATAGACGACTACGCAAAGCGCGGAATGTTCGACAGAATATACGCTACAAACTCCGTTTACAACACTCCGACCGCGCTCAACAAAGAATGGTTCAGAGAAGTTAATGTTCTGAAGTATGTCGCCTATTACATTGAGGCTGTCAACATAAACAAATCAGTCGGCTCGCTGCTTGATCCCACTCAGAAGATCCACTCTCTCTGCGAAAAATACAACATTTAATAAGCTGCGCTTTTCAGCGTCGCTGCGGACGGTTTTTCACGCCGTCCGATTTTTTGTCCCTTTTTTGACGAAATTAAGGCGAAAATTGAACGATTTTGTTCTTGTAAATCCGCCGCAAATATGGTAGAATTATCTAAAAAAGCAATTTAATTCGGAGGTTTAAATGAATTATATCGAAAAGCTTAAAAATCCGCCGGCAAAGTACAGGCCTATGCCCTTCTGGTCATGGAACTCAAAACTTGAAGTACCGGAAACAACCGAACAGGTTGACAAAATGCATGACATAGGAAACGGCGGTTTCTTCATGCACGCAAGAGGCGGTCTTAAAACCGAATACATGAGCGATGAATGGTTTGACAACATAAAATCCGCGGTTTCCGAGGCAAAAAAGCTCGGAATAAATCCCTGGGGCTATGATGAAAACGGCTGGCCCAGCGGTTTCGGTTCGGACGCCGTCAACGGTCTCGGAATTGACTATCAGCAAAAATATCTGCGCCTTGAAATTACCGACAAACCCGCCGAAACGCAAAGAACAATCGCAAACACAAAAGCGCCGAACGGCAAAAACGCTCATTTTTACTATGACGTAAATCCGTTTTATATAGATACGCTCGACCCAAAAGTTACCGACGAGTTTATAAGAGTAACGCACGAACGCTACAAAAAGGAACTCGGTGAAAACTTCACCGATATGACGGGATTCTTCACCGACGAACCTCAGGTTTCAAGAAACGGTATTCCGTGGTCGTTTACGCTTTGTGACGAATACGAGAAAGCATACGGCGAAAAGCTCATTCCCGTTCTTTACGATCTCTTTGAAGATACCGAAACGTCGGTAACCACAAGATTCAGATTCTGGAAACTCGTAACCAAACTTTTCAGCGAAAACTTTTTAGGCAGAATTTACGACTGGTGCAACAAAAACGATTCTCATCTCACGGGACACATGGTTTGCGAAGAAAGTTTCAATTCGCAGCTTGATTCAAACGGCGCTTGTATGCCGAACTACGAATACTTCCACATTCCGGGCGTTGACAAACTCGGCAGAAGCGTCGGCAGAGATCTGCTCGCACCTCAGGTCACATCTGTTGCAGCCCAGCTCGGCAAAAAGCAGATTCTTACAGAAAGCTTTGCCATGTGCGGCTGGGACGTTAGTTTTGAAGAATTAAAGTGGATACTTGAGTGGCAGATGGTAAAGGGTGTAAATCTGCTTTGCCAGCACCTTGCAGGTTACTCTCTCGGCGGAATCAGAAAGCGCGACTATCCCGCCGGTCACTTCTATCAGAACCCCTGGTGGGACGAATACAAGGACTTTGTTGACTTCTCCGCAAGAATGGGTATGCTGCTTTCCGACGGAGAACTTAAATGCGACGTTCTTGTACTTCACACAATGTCATCGGCATGGATTGAAAGAAAGAACGACGGCTATCAGCAGAAAATCGAAGAACATAACAAACGACTTATGGAAATATCGGTTCTGCTTGACAAAAATCAGATCATTCACCATCTCGGCGACGATAAAATAATGTCTAAATACGCAAACGTAAAAGACGGGCTTCTGAATGTCGGAAAAATGTCCTACGGCACGGTTATCGTCCCCGGCAGCAGAATTATTGACTCAAACACATTCAGACTTATAGAAGAATTTGCAAAATCCGGCGGAAATCTGATTTTTGTCGGTCAGATACCTGAATATATTGACGGCATTGCAAGCGAAAAAGTCAAAGAACTTGCCGAAAAATGCACGCACATTGACAATTTCAACGAGGTTCTCGCGCATATTCCCGAAAGCGCAAAATACTGCTCGGTTACCGACAAAAACGGAAACAACGCCGATATACAGTTTGCTTACCGCAATCACGGCGATTTTGAAATGTACTATTTTGTTAATACATATTCGCCCAAGTGCGAAAATATCCGCCTTTCAATGACCGGTAAGTCGGTCTGCGAATTTGATTACATAACGGGTACGGAAAAGCCTTGCATATTTGAAAACGACGGCGAAAATATTATCGTACACCATACATTCGAGGAAAAAGGTTCATACGTCCTCTTTGTACGCCGTGACGGCAAGTACAAGAGCGCCAAAGCCGATAACAAGGCTTTATCAAGCATTAACGGCAAACTCCGCGGAGAATGGAAAATTAAGGAACACGATCAGAATCTGCTCACTCTTGACCGCTGCGACTGCTATTTTGACGGCAAGCTGTGCGGAAAGAATATGTATGTGGGAGATATCCAGGAAAAGGCGTGCGCATTCGGAAAGAAAGTCGGCGTAAAGCTTGATTTCCACGTAAATGTAAAAAAAGCGCCCGAAGGACAGCTCTTCCTCATACTCGAACAGCCCGAGAATTATACTCTGTACATAAACGGTTCGGAAGTTAGCAAGAATATCTGCGGTTATTACCGCGACAAGTCGTTTATAAAGCTTGATATTTCAGGAAAGCTCATTTCCGGAGAAAACACGGTAACACTCATGTGCGACTTTGTACAGCCTGAATCGGTATACTCTCAGCTTGAGGACTGCTTAAAGTTTGAGTCCATGAAGAACAAGCTCTGGTATGACATGGAAATTGAATCGGTATATCTTCTCGGCAATTTCGGCGTCGGCTTTGACAAAGATTTCCGTCCGGCAGCATATGATTCGCTTGTAAACGACGGTACGCCGTACATTGACGAAATGCCCGCAGCTCTTAGCGACGGTGACTTCACGGAACAGGGACTTCCCTTCTTCTGCGGTCACATTAAGGTAAGCAAGGAAATTGAGCTTTCTGAAAGTGAAATCAATTCGGCAAACATTGAGCTTTCAAGACTTTGCAGCACGGTATCATGGTTTACCGTAAACGGCAAAAAGCTTGAAAACATATACTGGGCGCCGTACAATGCAGATCTTACGGGACTTCTCCACGCAGGCAAAAACACGATTGAACTCGACATTGTCGGAAACTTCCGCAATATGCTCGGCCCGCATCACACAGACGGCGAAAACTATTGGGTAGGTCCCGGCTCCTTCATGCATGAGTCGCCGATATTCGGTCACGGAAACTGGTATGACGGTTATTGCTTTGTAAAGTACGGCCTGTTCTTAAAGTAATGCAGCAAAATACCGATATAAATTAAAAATGTCCCGGACGAAAAATCCGGGACTTAATTTATGTGTTTTGAAGTTATTTGGAAATAAACTTTATGAACTCGTCGTCAACTTCGATATTATAACCGAGAATTTCAGCAAGCAGATCGGCAGGTATGAGCGGCACACCGTCTTTAAGTTCAAGCGGTCTGTCAAGTCTGATTTCCCTGCCGTCAAAGTCAGCCTTATCCGAACCCACGGTGAATACACACTTTCCGACGCCGTATACGGTAAGCTGTTTCTTTGCCTTGCACCACTCGTAATACATTCCCTTGATATCGGCAAATTCCGATGTTGTATCAAAAGGAATATACAGCTTGGAACCTTTTATTTCCGAATACAGAGAAGTTGCAATCTCTACTCCGTCTACCATGATTTCTCTGTGCGGCGGTGTCGCGAGAAGTTCAACGTCTACAAGTTCAAAGTCGCCGACAGCGTATATCGGGTCAAAGCGCAGAGCCGTTACTTTTCCTTTCCACTTAAAGTAAGATTTGCCGTGAAAATCAAGCGTGAGAGGCGCAACGCGCTTGGGATCAGTCAGGCAGTAGATATTTCGGCTGTTTATAACGCCGTCAGGTCTGTCAGAGAAGAATGCCTCGATGCAGCACATCTGATTTACCGGCTTATATGCTCTTATATGCGCCCTGAGTCCGGCAATGCGTCCCGTATTGAGCGGGAATATGTCATCTTTGAGCAGCATATACGGATCTGCTTGATCAGAATGTCCGAAAAGGCGTCCGTCTTTAATTTCAAGGCTTGAAAATCCGTGGAATTCCCACTTTTCAAGATCCTCTTTCGTTTTGAAAGTATACTTTTTGAAAAGCGTTCCGTCGGGGGCGTCGTCCTTTGCATATCCGAGAGGAGCTATTGTCGCTCTGTCCATCGGGTGAAGTATGTCAATGCGCTTTTTCTGTTCTTCGTTGGGTGCTATATCGGTATGAGGAATATCCTTTAAGAATACGCTCCTTACGGCGTCCATATAGCCGAAACCGTTAAGTCCCGACGGGCTTATATAAGTGCCCTCGCCGTATTCGTTCCAGTTAGAGAGCATTACAAGCTTGCTCTTCCAGGAATCTTTTTCATACGTCGGGAGAATTTCATCCCTTGCCCATGTAAGCAAAGATTTCATATCGTCAACAGACATATTCGGAAAACGCTCGCCCGACCATGCAACATGGTTGAAACCTGTACTTGCGGTAGGAACAACGTGTACGTTTCCGAGTGCTATATTATCAAGTATGCGTTTCTTGGTATATTCAAGATCATATCCCTGCGTACCCCAGCCGTATGCATGAACTGCGTCGAATCCGCACTTCTTATATATTTCGGTATTATCAGCACAGCCCATGATTATCAGATCTTTGTATCCGAGTTTTTTGACTTCGGAACGCAGATAATCAAATTCTGCCTTTACAGCTTCGGGACTTCCGAAATCCTTGACAAGCTGCGCAGGACCGAATATCGACATTATAGCTTTGCCGTCGATGGTCATATATCTGCTGTCCGAGAAGAAATAGTCAATCCAGTACGGCACAAAATATTTTCTGAAAGCCTCGGCGTTCAACGGATGTGCCGCGTTCTGTGCCTCCCATAAAAGCGCAAGCTTTACCTTATCCGAATACTTTGCAAGCATATGACCGCCGTGTATTGCGCTTGAAAGCTGTGTATGTCTGAAAGGCGCGTTGCGTTCGGGCGCATACCAGCAATACAGTTCAAAATCAATACCGTGTTCACACATCCATTTGAGTTCCCAATCCGCAGTTTCGGGAAGCCCTTCGTCGTAATATCCGAGTAACGGCTTTACTTCGTCAAACGGAGTTATGCAGTCCCAGCCGTGATGGTCTCCCGTTCTCCAAAGTGAGCATATGTTCATACCGACATAATAATCGCCTTTCTTTTCAGGCACAATCGGTTCGGGAACATAATCGTCCGGCATGGGCTGGATTTCAAATACGAATATATCGGTAAACTTTGCGCAAGATGCCGCTTTTGCGCTAAGCTCAAGCCTTATCTCATCGAAAAATCCTATTTTTTTCTCAAATGCAAGAGTAGTAACTTTCTTTCCGTTAAGTCTGATAAGCGCGGTTCCGGTTGCGGTGTCTGCCTCAAATCTCAGCGTCTGCCATACTTCAAAGCTGTGATTTCTTAACTCTCCGCCGCGGCAGAATATGCCCTTAGAGGCGTCAGAGACAGTGATAATTCTTTCACCGCCGCTGCAAAGCGAAAGATTCAGCACAGAATTCTCATCGCACATCAGATATTTTATCTCAAAGCATATATTTCCCTCTGCACGTGAAAACTTTTTGGATATGACGGTTTCGGATTTTCCGTCCGCGTCGATTTCATAGACGCAATCCGGTGCAATATCGGAATATCTCTTTCGTGAAACTTCGGAATTTCCGCAAACCGATACTACATAATCCTCGGGCAGTATTCCCGGAACGTCAAAAATGCACATATCGTTGACGTAATAATTTTTGTACATCTTTACAAAGTGGTAAAGCTCCGCCTCGCCTATCGCCTTTTCGTCAAAGCCGCATTTGAATGTCGATATACTCTGCGCTTTTCCTGTAAAAGTACACTTCGCGGCAAAAACACCGTCGGAATATATAAGTGCCGTGCCGGAATCAATATCAAGAACAAATTTTATGTAATGCTTTGAATTATCCGCAGCAAACAGCTTATAAGAGCCTGCATGGAAAAAGCCGTCATGCAGTACTATTTTCAGCGCTTCGTCAGTCTTGTTGAAAAATCCGAGATAAAAGCCGTCGCCCGAAACAGGTCTGTACATTGCCTCAAATGTAACCGTTCCCGAAAACTGTTCGGTAATATCTCTTTTTACCGATGTCGGCTTTGTGTCAATATTGCTTACAAGACGCCTCGCGGGCATTTTATCACCGGGTGTTATCTGTCTGTCAGCGCCTCGGAAATCCGTGTCCCAGCCTGAATACGGATACGGCCAGCTACGGTGCTGTTTGTCATCAATCAAAAAGAAAGCACTCTTATTCTCCATTGTTTAAATTCCCCCTTGTTTAGGTAAATTTGCATATAAATGTATTGATTTACAAAGCTATATTACATTATAATAAATAAAATGTCAATACCAAAAACTAATTATTTTGTACTCCATTTTAACGTGTTGTGTTTTTGACAAAGATGTGGTAAAATAAGTGTATTAAAGATACAAGGAAGTAACCATGAAAAGACTCACTATCGGAATACTTGCCCATGTTGACTCGGGAAAAACGACTCTTTCCGAAGCATTGCTCTACACAACGGGCGTTATAAGAAAACTCGGACGCGTTGACAAAAAAGACGCGTTTCTGGACAGCTATTCGCTTGAACGCGAACGCGGAATAACCATATTTTCCAAGCAAGCCGAAATACAAACGCAAAATTCCGCTTTTACGCTGATCGACACACCGGGACACGTGGATTTTTCACCCGAAACCGAACGCACGCTCGACATTCTCGACGCCGCGATACTTGTAATCAGTGCGACCGCAGGAATTCAGAGCCACACGAAAACTCTCTGAAAACTGCTGACAAAAAAACGTATTCCGATATTTATATTTGTAAACAAAACCGATCTTCCAAATGCCGACAAAGATGCCGTTTTGTCGGGACTGAAATCCAATCTCACCCAAAACTGTATCCCGAGTGATCTCATGGGCAATACTGAAGAATGTGCCGTGTGCAGCGAATCACTTATGGAAAGTTTTCTCGGGAACGGCATATCAACCGAACAAATTTCATGTGAAATAATGCACCGCAATATTTTTCCCGTATATTTCGGCTCGGCTCTGAAACTCGAAGGCGTTGACGCACTTGTTTCGGGTCTTGACGAATATCTTCCGGACAAGCAATATCCGGAAACTTTCAGCGCTAAAATATACAAGGTTACTCACGATTCTTCGGGAAACCGTCTTGTTCATATGAAAATTACCGGCGGTGTACTTTGCGTAAAAGACGAGCTTTCGGGTACGGACAGAAACGGTGAAGAATGGCGTGAAAAAATAAATCAGATACGCGTTTACAACGGTGAAAAATATACCGTGTGCGATAAAGCCTTTGCCGGAGGTATATATGCCGTGACGGGGCTTTCAAAAGCAGGCGTCGGTGAAACAATCGGAAACTGTTCCGGTACGGCGTCATATTCGCTTGAACCGGTTTTGAATTACAGGCTCATACCGCCTGCGGGTACAAGTCCGCAGACCTGTTTTTCGGCACTAAAGTCGATTGAGGACGAAGAACCTACCCTGCACTGCTCTTTAAATACTCAGAACAACGAAATAAATGTCATGCTTATGGGAGAAATACAGCTCGACGTACTAAAAAAACGTCTCTCCGACGGTTTCGGCATTTACGCGTCTTTCGGTGACGGAACAATAGTCTACCGAGAAACAATAACCGAAGCCGCGGAAGGTATCGGGCATTTTGAACCTTTGCGGCATTATGCAGAAGTTCATCTCATACTTGAGCCGACAGAACGCGGCAGCGGACTTACGTTCTGCACCGACTGCGACGAAAATCAGCTTTCACGAAACTGGCAAAGGCTGATACTGACGCACCTGGAGGAAAAAATACACAAAGGTGTTTTGACCGGTTCTCCTATTACCGACATGAAGATAACGCTTGTTGCCGGGAAAGCGCACAAAAAGCACACCGAAGGCGGAGATTTCAGAGAGGCAACCTACCGTGCCGTCCGTCAGGGACTTATGAAAGCAGGCAGCATTTTACTCGAACCGTGGTACAATTTTGAGCTTCACGTTCAGACCTCGCTTGTAGGAAAAGCAATGTCTGATCTTCAGAACATGAGCGCGGTATTTTCCGCACCCGATTCCGATGGTGAGTTCTCGGTCATCAAGGGCAGCGCGCCGGTCTACGAAATGCGCTCTTACAGCAAAGAAGTCGCAGGCTTTACCCACGGAAAAGGAACGCTTATATGCGAACTTAAAGGTTACGAGAAATGCCACAACTCCGAAGAAGTCATAGAAAGTTTCGGATATGATCCGGATTGCGACATATACAATCCGTGCGGTTCTGTTTTCTGCGACAACGGTTCGGGGTTCATTGTCGAATGGCAGGACGTCGAAAAATATATGCACATAGAAAGCGTTCTTGAACAAAGCTCAGAACAAGCCGAGGAAAAGCGACTTCTGAAAATACGTGCCGAAAACTATTGCCGTGCCGCGGCAACCGACAAAGAGCTTATGGAAATTTTTGAAAGAACCTACGGCAAAATAAAGCCGCGTGAAAATTCAAAGCCAAAGCTCAATCCGTCGGCACGTCAGAATCCGCAAAAAAGCAAGCCCCAGCCTGTTAAAAACAACTATGACGGCGAAGAATTTTTACTGATTGACGGTTACAACATCATTTTTGCATGGGACGAACTTCGCAGAAAAGCCGATGAAAGTCTCGAAAGCGCGCGAAACGAGCTTATAAGCAGAATGAGCAACTACCAAGGCTTCTGCGGTTACAACATTGTAATAGTTTTTGACGCGTACAAAGTCAAGAAAAATCCGGGTTCAGTCGAAAAGCACCGCAACATAAGCGTCGTATATACAAAAGAGGCCGAAACAGCAGACACTTATATTGAACGCGTATCAAAAACCCTTTCAAAACGTCACCGTGTCCGCGTCGCGACCTCCGACGGTCCGGAACAGATGATTATTCTCGGCAACGGCGCGCTGCGTGTGCCTGCCGCGGCACTCAAAAAGGAACTTACCGACGCTGAAAAAGCAATACGCGAAATTATGGAAAACTTCTCATAATAACAAACATCTCCGGCAAGGAACTAAATCCAAACCGGAGATTTATATTCAGATTTTTGAAACAATGCCGGGAATTTCTTCTAGGCTGTGTGCCTCAAAATCCGGCTTAATGCCGTTATCCGGCGCAATATGTGCGGGATTGTACCAAAGCGTTTTTATTCCTGCATTTATGCCGCCCGCAATATCCGAAGTAAGGCTGTCGCCTATCATCAGTGCTGTTTCGGTATCAAAACCGTCTATTCTCGAAAAGCATATATCAAAAAATGCTTTATCTGGTTTGCTTGCTCCGAGTTCATGCGATATAAAAATGTCTTTAAAGTATTTTGCTGTACCCGAACCTTCAATTCTGCTGTGCTGAACGTTAGGCGTACCGTTTGAAGCAATATACAGGTCATATTTCTTATACAAAGTTTCAAGCACTCCGACAGCGCCCGGGATCGTAAAATACCCGCGGCAAAGAGCCTGCTCATAGTATTTTGTCGCATCTTCGGGCGATACATCGCGTGCGCCGATTCTGTCAAGAAAAATTCTGTAACGCGACACTTTAAGTTGGGCCAGAGTAAGTTTTTTCTGCTCAAGCAGTTTCCACTGCGAAAGATTTATTTTGCTGTACAGGTCTAACTTTTCATCATCAGGCTCAATTCCGAAATGCGTCAGCATCTGCGAAAGTGCACTGCGCTCCGATTTACGAAAATCAAGTAATGTCTGATCAAGATCGAAAAAAATTGTTTTTATCATAATATATGTCCCGTTCTGTCTTTATAATTAAAAAAAAGAAAAGACACCGGATATAGCTGAATCGAAAAAATTCCGATACTATACAGTGTCTTTCTTGGCGCAGAAGGAGAGATTTGAACTCTCGCGCCGGTTGCCCGACCTACACCCTTAGCAGGGGCGCCTCTTCACCACTTGAGTACTTCTGCATTTGGTGAAATTCAATTTTATAAAATTGAGAAAAGGTGGCGGAGAGGGTGGGATTCGAACCCACGGCTCCGCGAAGAGTCACTGGTTTTCAAGACCAGCTCCTTAAACCGCTCGGACACCTCTCCGTAAAAAGCCTTGCCGATCTGTATCGGCTCAACGATATATATGATACCACATTTAGTATGTTTTGTCAAGTGTTTTTTGCACATTTCTTCATTTTGCAGGCAAATTATCCCCAATTAAAGAACAGTTTTCACAAAATTTGAAATATACGCTTGATTACACAATATGCTGTGATATAATCATAGGAAAAAACATTTACAATCATAATCAGAGGTTTGATATGAATTTTAAAATTATAAAAAGCACCGGCTGCACCGAATACAACGCAGCAGCAGACCTATACGAAATCAGTTTTCCGGAACACGAGCAGCGGCTTGAAAGATCACAGCGCGAGATAATGAACTCCGACGAATACAAATACACTTTAATATACGACGGCGAAAACTTTATCGGTGAAATTCTCTGTTGGGAGACATCTGATTTTATTTATGTCGAGCATTTTTGTATTCTGCCGGAAAAGCGCGGTTTGAAATACGGTGCAAAAGCGCTTGAAATGCTTTGCCGAACTCCAAAAAAAGTAATTCTCGAAATTGATCCGCCGACAGATGATATTTCAAAAAGACGCAAAGCTTTTTACGAACGATGCGGTTTTAAGGCAAACGGGTTTGAGCATATACATCCTCCGTACAGACCTCAAAACACAGGTCACAAGCTTATAATCATGTCATACCCTGCCGAATTGAGTACCGGAGAATTTTCCGAATTTTCAGAATATCTGAACAACACAGTCATGAAAAATGTATTTTAAGGACGGGATATCAAATGTTGAATTTTTATTCGTTAAGTGCGCAAAACGGCGATATAATTGACAGTCTGAACGAAACCATAGACAATGCAAAAGACGAGCTGAGCGCCGTTGAAAAGTTTATTGCGTCTTACTGGTTTTCTGCACTCAAAGCCGTATTTTTCCTTGTAATAGGCTATGCTGCCGCAAGAATTCTCTCGGCTATGCTAAAAAAAGCTCTTACACGCTGTTCGGTTGACATATCCCTTACAAAGTTTCTCTGCTCCGCTGTCAGAATATTCGTATATATAATTGCAATTATCAGCGCACTCGGAATTCTCGGTATACCGACGACAGGACTTATTGCAGGAATGAGCGCTGTCGCGGTTGCGATTTCGCTTGCACTTAAAGACAGCCTTTCAAGCCTTTCGGCAGGAATATTTCTGCTCATCACGCGTCCTCTTATGACGGGAGAAGTCGTAAAGGTTCAGGATTACCTCGGAACCGTAAAAGAAATTAAGCTTATTCACACAATTATCAGGACGTTTGACGGCAATGATGTTATAATTCCAAACAGCACCATTATAGGATCAACCGTAATCAATTATTCACGCGAAGATGTGCGGCGCATTGACCACGTATTTTCAATCAGCTACGACAATGATCCCGAGCTTGCAAAATCCGTAATGCTCAAAACCGTATTGCGCAATGAAAGAATTCTGAAAATGCCACAAGCACCCGAAGAACCGTTTGCAAAGGTGTCGGCATATGCCGCAAGCAGTGTTGACATAACTTTGCGCGTGTGGTGCAAATCAAGCGACTATTGGGATCTGTACTTTGAATTGCTTGAATCAATCCGCCGCGAGTTTGACAAAAACGGTATATCAATTCCATACAATCAGCTTGACGTTCACATTGATGGTTCGGAAAAGTAAAATACAAAACAAAGACTGCCGCGCAAGCCAAAAGCAATGTACGGCAGTAATTCTTTGTCTGTTATTATATGCGCGCTTCGCTGTCGCGCTTTTTGTTCTGCTCGATCTGTTCGTTAAGCAGCATATCCTTAACCTTCATAAGCCTTGTGGTCGTACTGCGTTCGTTTTCGTCAAGCTTCATGGTAATATACTTTATGGTGTCCTGATACTGCGGAATAAGCACGTGTTCAAGAGCATTTACTCTCCTGCGTGTTCTTTCAATTTCGGACGACATAAGCTGACATGATTTTTCAACCTCTGCAAGCCTTACCATTTTTTCAAAAACCTTGCCCAACGACTGTACGGCAGAGTCAAGTTCTCCCGACGTATAAGCAAAACCATATGAGTAAACATCATTTGGGTCGGGACTTTTCATTTTTGTCTCGAAGACCGGTATCATAACGCTCATTACATTCTTTTCGCTTATTTCAAGCTCTACCTCCTGTTTAGGAAGCATTAAAGCAACATCAAGCATTTCACCCTGCATTACGGATCTTGCAACAGCAATATGCTTATTTGACTGCGCAAGCGCGTCCTCAACTTCACGGCGAAGCTCCTTGTTCTCTCTTACAAGATCAAGAAAGCGCCGCATGAGCTCGTCTCGCTTATCTTTAAGCAGTTTATGTCCCCTCTGCGCCGTAACAAGCTTCTTTTTGAGGTTTGTAAGCTCCATTCGGGTAGGATTTACATTCATTACAGCCACACAATCACCTCCGCAAAAACGTTAACTCCCGTCAACGTCACTTTTTATCGTAGTATTGGTCAAGCAGCTTATCGCTGATACGCTTGAGTTCGGATCTCGGAAGTATTCTGAGAAGTTCCCAGCCTATATCAAGCGTTTCTTCAATACTGCGGTCGGTGTTGTAGCCCTGTGAAACATACTTTTTCTCAAATTCGTCGGCAAACTTAGCATAAAGTCTGTCAATATCGGTAAGAGCCGATTCACCGAGAATTACCATAAGCTCTTTTGCGTCTTTGCCGCGTGCATATGCCGAGAAAAGCTGATTCATGGTGTTGCTGTGGTCTTCACGGGTCTTGCCTACGCCTATACCTTTATCCTTGAGTCGCGAAAGCGACGGAAGAACGTCGATAGGAGGAGTAATTCCCTTTCTGTAAAGATCGCGCGAAAGAATTATCTGTCCTTCGGTAATATATCCGGTAAGGTCAGGAATAGGATGCGTCTTGTCATCTTCGGGCATGGTCAGTATCGGTATCATGGTGATACTTCCGTTTTTTCCGCGCTGACGTCCTGCTCTTTCATAGATACTTGCAAGGTCGGTATACATATATCCGGGATAACCGCGGCGTCCAGGAACTTCCTTTCTTGCTGCGGAAACTTCACGCAATGCGTCGGCATAGTTTGTAATATCAGTTAGGATTACAAGAACGTGCATATTTTTTTCAAATGCAAGATATTCCGCCGCAGTAAGCGCCATTTTCGGAGTTGCTATACGCTCGATTGCAGGATCGTTTGCAAGGTTTACAAAAAGCACGGTTCTGTCGATAGCGCCTGTTTCGGTAAAACTCTGTACAAAGAAATTGGATTCTTCAAACGTAATACCCATTGCCGCAAATACAACGGCAAACTGTTCGTCCGTACCGCGGACCTTTGCCTGACGCGCTATCTGCGCCGCAAGATTTGCATGAGGCAGACCGCTCGCGGAGAATATCGGCAGTTTCTGACCTCTTACAAGCGTATTAAGTCCGTCTATTGCCGAAATACCGGTCTGGATAAATTCCTGAGGATAATTGCGTGCGGCAGGATTTATAGGCATACCGTTTACGTCCATACGCTTATCGGGTATAATTTCGGGACCGCCGTCGATAGGACGTCCGAGACCGTCGAAAACACGTCCGAGCATATCTTCGGAAACGCCGAGTTCCATCTGACGTCCCAGGAATTTTACGGTACTGTTTGAAAGATTTATACCCGTCGAGCTTTCAAAAAGCTGAACAAGTGCATTTGTGCCGTTAATTTCAAGCACGCGGCAGCGTCTTTTTTCTCCGTTTTCAAGCTGAATTTCTCCGAGTTCATTGTAGGTAACGCCCTCAACATCGCGCACAAGCATAAGAGGCCCTGCTACTTCTTCGATTGTTCTGTATTCCTTAGGCATCAGAAGACCTCCTTTACAAGCGTTGTCTGCATCTGTTCGGTAAGCTTGGTACAAATATCGGAAAATTCATTATCAACGTCTTTTTCTTCGACATATTTGAATCTGCCGATTTTTTCGCGTATCGGTAGAGATACTATCTTTTCAATATCCGCGCCCTTTTCGAGTGCGTCGGAGGCAATATCGTAAAATTCAAGTATTGCCCTCATCATAAGCAGCTGTTTATGCAGGCTTGTGTATGTGTCAACCTCATGGAAAGCAAGCTGATGCAGAAAATCTTCTCTTATCGAACGTGCGGTTTCCATTTTGAGTCTGTCCTTTGCGGACAGTGCGTCCATACCTACAAGCTTTACTATTTCTTCAAGCTCTGCTTCGTTCTGAAGTATGCCCATCATTCTTCCGCGCAGGCTCATCCAATCGGAAGAAACATTGTCGTTATACCACTTTTCAAGCAGATCGAGATAAAGAGAATAGCTTGTCAGCCAGTTAATAGCCGGGAAATGACGTTTATATGCAAGGTTTGCGTCAAGTCCCCAGAACACCTTGACAATTCTCAGCGTTGCCTGGGATACGGGTTCGGAAATATCGCCGCCGGGAGGAGAAACCGCGCCTATTGCGGAAAGTGCACCTTCTCTGCCCTGCGAGCCGAGAGAAATTACGCGTCCTGCTCTTTCATAGAACTGTGCAAGACGGCTGCCGAGATATGCGGGATAGCCTTCTTCACCTGGCATTTCTTCAAGACGTCCCGACATTTCACGCAGAGCCTCAGCCCAGCGTGATGTTGAGTCAGCCATAAGCGCTACGGAATATCCCATGTCGCGGAAATATTCGGCAATCGTGATACCTGTATATATCGAGGCTTCGCGCGCCGCAACAGGCATATCCGAAGTATTTGCTATAAGAACGGTTCTTTCCATAAGGGATTTGCCCGTATGCGGGTCTATAAGTTCGGGAAATTCGTTAAGAACGTCCGTCATCTCGTTTCCGCGTTCGCCGCAGCCGATATAGACGACTATATCCGCCTCAGCCCATTTTGCAAGCTGATGCTGCGTTACTGTTTTTCCGCTTCCGAAAGGTCCGGGTATTGCAGCAACACCGCCCTTTGCGATCGGGAACATTGTGTCGATAACACGCTGACCCGTAACAAGCGGCATATCCGGCGAGAGTTTTTTTGCATAAGGTCTGCCGCGTCGTACAGGCCACTTCTGCATAAGAGTCATTTTATAAATGCCCTTTGATGTTTCTATCTCACAGACAACGTCGGTAACATGATATTTACCGGGATTAATCGATATGATTTTACCCTCAACACCAACGGGAACCATTATTTTATGGAGAACGACGTCGGTTTCCTGAACAGTTCCCACTATATCACCGGGAACCACGCTGTCGCCGGATTTCATAACCGGCTTGAATTCCCATTCAAGCTCTCTTTTAAGTGACGAAACCTCAACGCCGCGCGAAAGATTGTTACCCGATATTTTCATAATATCGTCAAGCGGACGCTGAATACCGTCAAAAATGCTGCCTATAAGTCCGGGACCGAGTTCAACGCTCATAGGCTCTCCGGTTGATTCGACGGGTTCTCCCGTGCCGAGTCCCGAAGTCTCCTCATATACCTGAACGGAGGCTCTGTCGCCGTGCATTTCTATAATTTCTCCGATAAGTCTTTTGTCGCTTACTCTTACGACGTCAAACATATTGGCGTCTCTCATACCCTCGGCGACAACAAGAGGTCCGGATACTTTTAAGATTTTTCCAGTTGCCATTTCTGCACCTCACAAATCGGTACGCCGCACGCTTTATGTGCATAAACCGGCATACCGCAAGTTTTAAATTAAGAGATTATATCCGAGCCGACAGCTCTCTCCACCGAACGGCTTACGTTTTTCATGCCGACGCCGGTGTTCCCGACAATACCCGGAATAGGTATTATAGCGGGAAGCGGAAGATCGCGGAAGTGCTCTATTTCTTCTCCGAGCTGTTCATAAAGCATCTCGGTAACGTATATCACGCCATAGCCGTTTTTTGCAAGCTGACGGAGTGTATGTGACGCCGAAACCGCGTCCTGACACGGAAATATTCCGAGACCGAGCGCCGCGAAACCGTAAATGCTGTCTTTGTCACCTATAACGGCAATCTTACTGCTCATAAAGTCACGCGCACCCTTTCTCTTATATTTTCTTCGCCGAAACCGTTCTTTTTACACGAAAGCACGATTCTGACATTCTTTATCTCGTTGTCGCAGGCAAGTGAAAACGCCACAAGCGGAGAAACACCGAGAGAGTGATATTTTGCGTCTCTGACATATCCTATCAGCTCGTCATCAATGCACTTTTCAAAAGCAGCGAACGACTTTTTGCTGCTTTCGGCAATTCTTTCAAATCCGTGAGCCGAAATATAATCTGTTATCGCGTTTGTTCCCTTTAAAGCAGTCTCGGTAAGTCCGCTTTTATCAAGCATATCGCAGTTTGCGACAGACTGTTCATAAAATTCGCGTGTTTTTTTCATAGAGCTTGCGCGGAATGCGATCTTTATATCGGAAAGCGCCGTCATAAGGTTTGCAAGTCCGATACTGAACTCATCATCTGCCTGCTTTGCAAGCAATATCTGCGCCTCAAGAGAAGCCCTATCGAGAATTATATCCGCAAGCTGACCGTCAAGCGTTTTTGTAATAGCCTGATACGCCTCTTTAAGAGCGTCACGCATATATTCCGGAACACCGTCATAATCCTTCTTTTCAACCGCGTCTTTTATGCATTTAACGTCTGTTATATGCGGCGACAGGAGGAAGGACTCACACTCTGAACCCGTTATATGTGCTTTCAAGACGGTTTTGGCATTATGAAAATCGTTTTTCACTATGAGAAAATCAAGACTTTTCCCGTCCGGCGCGCATTCGCGCACAAGCGAGAACATCTGCTCTGCCCTGTCGGACAAAACCTCGTCTACGTTATCCTCGTTTAAGCCGGCAAAACCGGAATCCGAAAGAATTTTAAGTGCGTCGGGATAACTCGGTGCCGTAATTACGCTTTCGAGTACGGCTGTGCTTAAAAGTCTGTTTTCGTTAGCGCGTATTTTTGCAACGCCGAAAGCATATTCGGTATCTTTCACAAGCAGTTACCTCCTATGCAAACAAAATCTGACCGAGTGCGTCCTTGATGTCATCGGCATTATCGTCAAGCAGAGATTCAAACGTACAATCAACAAGCATTTCCGGATAGGAAATCGTAAAACCGCCGTTAAATTTCCCGACGCTTTCCGAAAGCTCAATGCTTTTGCAGTCCGGCAGAGATTTATTGAGATTATTCACAAAATCTTCGGGCATTCTTGCCTTATCGCGCTGATTAAAGGTTATAGAACCTATGCCCTGCAACGCGCCGTTAAGCGCAAGTTTTCTGATCTTATCAAAATACTCTTTGTCCGGGAGATTGCAGAGGTAATCAGCTGCCGCCGCAACGGTTTCCGAAATAATGCGTCCCTTTGCAGAAAGAATTCTGCGCTTATATTCAAGTTCCGCGCCGGAAATATTTTTTTCATTTACGAGCTTTACCTTTACTTCGGCACTGTTCTGCGAATCTTCGGCAATTTTCTTTGCGTCAAGTTCAGCTTTCGCAATAATCTCCTTTGCCTGCTTCTCGGCGTGTTCAATGGCGCTTTTACATTCGGCGTCATTCTCGGTGATTATTTTGTCAATTATATTCAAAAGGCCGTCCATGCCAAGCCTCCTTGTCTTACTTGAGTCCGTTTACAACGAGAATGGAAACAAGAAGTGCGAGAATCGCATATGTTTCAACCATCGCGGACATGGTTATTGCCTTACCGTTCTGATCGGGTTTCTTTGCAACGACGCTGACGCCGGCAACCGCCGTTCTTGCTTGTGCAATAGCCGAGAAATAGCCGACTATCATTATAGGCATACAAGCTCCGAGATATGCAAGCCCCTGGGCTGTTGTAAGAGTTAACGGCGTACCCGAAAGAACCTGGAGCTGATTGAGAACAAGAACCGCAACAAGAAGCCCGTAAAGTCCCTGTGTACCGGGAAGAAGCTGAAGCACGAGCAGTTTGCTGAACTTCGACGGATCTTCGGAGATAACACCGGCGCAAGCCTCACCAACCATTCCGACGCCTCTTGCCGAGCCTATTCCGGCAACCAGTGCCGCAAGCACTGCTCCTATTATTGCAATTGCAAGACCGTAATTATTCATTTTCTGAATCCTCCTTAAGTTTATAATATTTTGTGTTTATTCTTAAAGGTTCAAAGGCTCTGCCTCCGCCTTCATAGAACTTTGAAAATAGTTCGACGAACTGAAGTCTGTTTGTGTGCACATATGCACCGAGTACATTAATTGCCATGTTGAGCGGGTGCCCTATAAGGAACACTACCGTAAGCATCACAGCCTTTGCCGGCTTTGAATCAGGCATTGTACCTATCATATTTACAACCGAGGCTATACTTCCCGTAGCAAGTCCGAGTGCGAGAAGTCTTGAATACGAGAGTATATCCGAAAGGTAACCTGACGCGGTATTATATAGTCCGTAAAGTCCTCCGCCGAGTTTTGCAAATGCGCTTTTTGCGTCTCTTGCCGTCGTAAGTACTATAAGAATTACCCCGGCTATTGCGATATACTTCGCAGGTTTTGTCAGTACTTCGGGAACATTGATTATAACGCCTGCCGCAAGAGGCGCCGCGCCCAGCACAAGCAAAAGCGTAGGTAACGTATCGACAATCGCCGAAAGTTTTCTTCCGTCGCGCCATTCCATATAACCGAAAGTTATAAGTCCGGCAAACAAATGACACATACCCACAATAAACGAGAACATGAGCAGCTTTATCGGATCCTGTATCGGTTCAAACCACAGCGCAATACTCGGCGCCGTTTCGTAACCTAAAAAGTTTGTGCAGATGACCGGAATAATATCACCGAACCAGCTTCCGAAAAGCGCGCCCCAGAATACCGTGGAAATTCCGCAGTAGAAGAACATTTTAAGAGAACGTCTCATATTGCCTTCAACATTGGTTTTTTTGAGTATTATTGCCGTTGCTATCGTCATTATAAGACCGTAGCCCGCGTCCGACAGCATCATTCCGAAAAGCAGATAGTAAAAGAACGCCATTACAGACGACGGGTCAATGTCTTTTTTACCCGGCAGCGCATACATTTCCGTGATACTTTCCACGGGTTCGCAGAAAGCGTTGTTTTTAAGCTTTACAGGAACATCGTCATCTTCGGAAGGTTCGGAAAATACGACTGCCGCGCCGACCTTATTGCAAAGTTTTTTAACTTCACCGCAGCGAGATTCTACCAGATAACCGTTCATAAGAATTGTCTTTCCCGAAAGTTTTGCGTTTTCGAGAGAACTGTATTCGTCACGTTTTACGGTAAGGCTGTCATAGAGAAATTTAAGTTCCGGACGTTTTTCACCAAATTTTTCAAGATCGGCTCTTGCCTTATCTGATTTTTCCGAAGCTTTTTTCTTATCTTCCTCGGTTTTGGCAATATACTGTGCCGGAGTAAGACCGCCTACATCTTTCGCCGCAGTAAATCCAAGCTGTCTCAGAGCCGAATAGACCGCGTCCGAAACCTCTTTATGGCAAACAATTATCGCTGTTGTTATGATTTTTGATGAATATACGATTTCAGCTTCAAATTCGTTTACCTGCGGAGCAATCTGCGAGACTTCCGAAAGTAAGCCTGCTTTGTCATACATTTTCGGAAAAGAACCGATATAGATCTTTGTCATCTTTGTAGATGACGTATTCATCGGAATATCAAGGTTTTTCCAGACCTCAAGTCCCGAAAGCAGCGCGTAGCATCTTGAAATTTCCGCCGCTGCGTCCGCAACCGCTCTGTCGCAGTTAATAATGTCAAGCGCGTACCTGAATACTACGTCGCTGTGTGAAACATTTTCGGAATAATCGGAATATGAAATTTCCTGCCTGCCCGAAAACATTGAAATGCCTTGTTTTGACGGAACGTATTTGTCGAGAATGTCAAGTGCATCGGAAACGGTATGCAGATTTTTTTCGCATACCGAAACAATATCGGAAACCTGCATATCTTCAAATCTTTCGTCGCACATTTTATCAAGCTCCGCCGCACCGAGACGCTGAAGCTGTTCGACAAGCTTTTTACCGTCGCTTTGCATACAGGCAATCACAAAGCGTTTCATTTTTAATTTTGCCAACCGGCAGCACCTCCCTCATTTTGCCGGAATATCCGCAACAAAAGCGTGTTATTGCGGTATAATCTTTGCTATAACCGCATTTACGCCGGCGGTGCGGTTGCTTTGCGCGGTTTTCTCAAGCTGTTTTACCGCGTCGTCTGCCTCCGAACACTTTTTTTCAAAGAAAGCTTTACCGTCGTTCTGTGCTTTCTCAAGAGTCTTGTCCATAGCAAAGGCCGCATCGCTTTTAGCCTGAGTGAGTATGCGTTCGGCTTCGCAATGTGCCGACGCCACAATACTGTCAGCCTGCAAACCCGCGTCTTTAAGACGCTGTGCGCACTGATTTTCGGCTTCGACTATCTTTTCTATCATCTCTGCTGCCATACAAATACTCCTTTTTAAAACTTTATAATAATTTTACCACATTTTAGTGCATTTATCTCTGAAGTTTTGTAAAAAATATGTGAAAACAACAACGCATTTTGTTGTACACAATTATTAAGAAAGATGAAAGTTTTCTACATATTTATCAAGCGTCTCACAACGCCTTAAACCCCATATAAGATTTTCGGTTCACAAACAATTTTCTATTATACAGTAAAAAGACGCATTGTAAATATTTTGTCATACAGACCTTATATCGGCAAAAATGTAAAAATATTTAATAATAGGTTTGACAACAATCAAAAATAAATGTATAATAACTATCCGAAAGCGAGACGTGATCAACAATGCCCAAAACCTGTTGTATTTTTGCTGCCGGAGACTATTTCGGAGACGGCAGATATGCCGAAAACGCTGATATTATAATTGCCGCTGACGCAGGCTGTCTGCACGCAAAGCGTGTCGGAGTAAAACCGACACTCTATTTGGGAGATTTTGATTCGCTCGGCTATGTGCCTGACGAAAATAACGTTATACGTTCAAAACCCGAAAAAGACGATACAGATACGGCGCTTGCAATGGCAAAAGCCGCAGAATGCGGCTGCGGCAGAATAATTGTCTGCGGTGCTTTGGGCGGAAAAAGACTTGCCCACACCATTGCCAACATTCAGAACGCCGCGGGATTTGCAAAACAAGGCATACGTGTGCTGCTGACCGACGGAATTACAAATATAGAGGTATTCAGCAACGGAAGTCTTGACTTTTCCGCAAAACACAGCGGTTATATCTCGGTCTTTTCACTCAGCGAAAAATCCGAAGGAGTCACGCTTAAAGGTTTCAAATACGAACTTGACAACGCTGTTCTTAAAAGTACGGTTGCACTCGGCGTCAGCAATGAATTTTCAGGAAAATCCGCAAACGCCCGCGTATCCGATGGTACTCTTGCCGTAATGTGGCGCGAAAATGACTGAAAAATGTATTTTTTTCGATTTTTGAGTGCTTTCGGTTGACAAACAGCTTAAATTGTGGTATCATATTTCAGTCAATTATCCGAGGTGTGGCTCAGTTGGTAGAGTACGTGGTTTGGGAGCATAGACGGTGTTCGCACCGCACGAAAGCGAAAACCGCCGAAAACCCTTCAACCGTGCGTATTTCGGGCGGTTTGGAAAACAAAAAATGGCGGTCAAAAATGTGCTTGACCACAGATTTGACCACTTACATGACCACAATTTAATAACTATCGGGGTGTGGCGCAGTTGGTAGCGCGCGAAGTTTGGGACTTCGATGCCGTCGGTTCGAATCCGGCCACTCCGACCATGCGGAGTGTCCTTATAGGATTTGAGTATCCTGTAACGGACACTCCGTATTTTTGTTTTCTGCAAAATTTATACTGCAATCTGTGCCGGGGCGTAGCTGACAGCTACGCCTTTTCTCGTTTCCATGATAATGTCGGCCTCCGGGATTTTCTTGTGGTCTGGCACTTCAAAGGCCCCGATGCAGTTGTAGTGGATGACCACCTGCTGATTGGTCACGCCATCCTGCTTTTCGGCGTGGTACACATCAATGTGGTCAATGAGTTCGGATACCATGCGCCGGGTGATTTTCGTCACATGGGTGTACCGCCTCACCGTTTCCAGAAAGTCCTCCATATCCATCTGCTGGCCTTCAGCCTTTTTCAGTTCCAACCGCAGAGTTTTGACCTTTGCGCCGATTTCGCCCTGTTCCTGTTCGTACCGCTTTGACATCCTGGCAAACCGGGTATCGTCGATTTTGCCCGCTACATTGTCCTCATACAGCCGTTCAAAGAGCATATCCAGTTCCTTGTCGCGGGTCAGCAGTGTGTTCAGTTCCCGCTGTTTTCTTGCCCGGTCATTTTCGGACACCTTTGCGGAACGGCCCATCATAGCTTTTACAAAGTCACGCTCGTACTCATTGGCAAAGGCCGCCAAGCGGTTGACCTCATACAGTACCACCTGTTCCAGAAAATCCAGACGGATGTAGTGCGTCGCAGAACACTTCCGCAAGCCGGAGTTGTGGTTTTGACAACTGAAAAACTTAATGTTGTGGTTTTTCTGATTGAAATGGAAGTTGAGGTTGCCGCCGCATTCGGGGCATTTCAGCCGCCCGGAGAACACACTCGGCTCTTGGGTAACAGTCGGCTTTTTGCGCCGTGTTCCTTTCTGCAAAGCCTGTACCTTTTCCCATGTGACCCGGTCAATAATCGGCTCATGGACATTGAGGAAAATCGCTCTATTCTCTTCCGGATTTTCAATGCGCCGCTTCATTTTATAGGATTTGGAGTAGCTTTTGAAGTTGATGACATCGCCGCAGTACTCCTGTAAGGTCAGTATCTTCTTGACGGTGGTGTGTCCCCATTTGGTAGGCTCCAAGGTGCTTTTGGAGCCGCTGCGGTTGACACCCTTGCTTCGCCAGTAGTAGGTGGGATTTACGATGCCATCTGCACCCAAGTCGGTGGCAATCTCTGCCAAGCCATACCCCTCCAAAGCCATATCATAGATACGCCGCACCACATCGGCGGCCTCCGGGTCGATCACCCAAAACCGAGGATCGTCCGGGTTTTTGATGTACCCATAGGGCGGCTGTGACAGCGGGATACCCGCATTGCCTTTCATCTTGTTGACGATCTTCCGCTTTTTCGAGATGTCCTTGGCGTACCACTCGTTCATAATGTTGCGGAACGGGGTAAATTCATTGTCACCCTCATCGCTGTCCACGCCATCGGAAACGGCAACCAAACGCACATCGTACTGCGGAAAAAATTCCTCCGTCAGCTTGCCGACCTCTATGTAGTTACGGCCAAGGCGGGACAGGTCTTTCACGAATACAGCCGATATGTATCCGGCCTCGATTGCGGTCAGCATTTTCTGAAAACCGGGCCGTTTCATGGTGGTGCCGGTAATGCCGTCGTCCACAAAAAATAAGGTGTCTGTGTAGCCTTTTTCCCGTGCTACCTTTTGCAGTAATTTCTTTTGATTTTGGATGCTGTTGGACTCGGCGTCCATGTTATCATCACGGCTCAGCCGGCAGTAGAGGGCAGCAGTGCCAAACTTGTGATTATCCGATAGTTTCAAAATATCCTCCTTCCCCGGGTGTCGGACAATCAGTATTTCCAAGTATATTGTACCTCCGCTTACCCCCGATGTTAAGGATGTCGCCGCTTTCCAAGTCTGCCAGCATGAGCTTTAAGAGGATATCCTTCATCGTTTCACCCGACCTCTTGTCCTTATAGACCGGGGTAACGATGAAGTTGATTTTGCCCACTTGATAGGTGTACTGCTCCGGCATTACGCCTCCTTTCGCACAAATAGATAAAAACCAAGGGGCGGCGCACAGCACCGCCCCTTGGCCCCCTCATAAGGGACTTTGGGACAACTTGTCCCAAAGTTCATCCCTCATATACCAAGGACAGAAAACAGGCAAAACCGGATGCCAATTACCAATTTTCTTTCAGATATTCCTTCATACTCTCAAGGCCGCGCAGGACGGAGCCGCGCACCGAGCCGCTATGTACGCCCTCGGTCCGGCCCACCTCGGCATAGCTCTTGTCATCAATGACGCAGGCCTCCACACGGCGGCCCTGCATTTCGGGCAGGGTGTTCAATGCGTTCCAGAGGTAGAAAAAGCGTTCTGCCCGCAGCACCAGCTCCTCCGGGGACGGCTCATGCAGACAGGCGGAATACTCGATGCCGTCATCGCAGTCCAGAGAATACTGTGCCTTGTTGCGGGTGACACGGCGGCGGTAGGCGGCCTCGTATCGCTTGTCAGCCTTCAGCTCTTCTGCAACCTCGTCGGGAACTTCGATATATTCATCATGGGTATACCAAGAATAAAAGTCTTTCAGATTGATGGTTGTCATTATATTTTCCTCCGTTCAGATTTTTTGTGGGTGGATAGTCGATCTGAACGGAGGGGCGGCGGAGATCGGCAGCCGGGGCAGGCCACTTTGGGACAAATTGTCCCGAAGTGCGGGCATACAAAAACGCCCGCACAGCATGACGCTGTACGGGCGCGCGAAACATGGTTGCAGTTGGTGTACTGGCAGATTTCACATCCGAAGTCAGACTTACCCGGAGGGGAAGCTACGCTTTTTTTAGCTGGTGCAAATCATGGGTGCTGTGAAAAAGCAAAATGAACACGACGATCCCTCCTCGGAAACCGCCGTGTTCCTTATAAAGTCGTCGTATAACGCGGCGGCTTTAATTGACAGCCGCCGAAAACAAAAGAGCCGATAACTCGCGCCCAAAGGCTGCGGGTTATCGGCTCTGCGTCTATGCGTCTGGCTCTTTGATAACAGATATATTTAGTTCGTTAACGCATATCAGCGTCTCCTGTTTACACTTTGGGCAAAATAGCGGAAAATTTTTGAGCACAGTATCAATGCGGATTTTTGTCCGTGTTTTGCTCCTGCAAATAGGGCAGTTGATCCATTCCATCATTATTCAACAGGTACATTGTAGTAGAAACGGCTAGCAAGAACATCTCTGTCCTTATAGTAGGTATAAATATTTTCCACTCGTTCCCAAACCTGTTCATCAAAATAGATATCACTTCTCTGGCTGATAATGCTTTCGACATGCTGTCGGAGGTTTGTATAGAATAGATCGGTTACTTCGTAGCAAACATACTGGTCATCTTCGTAAACCTTGTACTGCTCCAGCTGCTCAAATGTGATAATTTGACCGTGGATAAAGGCATAATCTTCCGGGCTCTGAATGTCATCTACACTGTAAGTGAAGAAATAGAGCAAGGGAACCTCTGCACCACCATCAACCTCGCCTTTGTGCTGGGGTACATAAGCACTTAAAACCAATGCGCTTTCACCCTCTGCGGAGCCAACGGGGATACCATAACCGTCAAGTGTATGTTCATGTAGCCCTGTGAGCCAATGCTGCGTTTCCAACGGAGCGGTTTTATCAAAAACAACATCCGGATTTAGGCCGTCAATAGCCAAGGGAGATGCCTCCGAGGCAACAATATCCCGATCAAGTGTAGCAAGTAGTTCTTGGCACTTTACAAGGTAGTTGTCAGCGTGGTTTCTCCGATCTGCAATATCGGTATAATAATTTTCAAAGTATGGCTGCAGTTCTTCCATAATCTGTGCTACCAGTTCTTTGTCAGCTTCAACGGGAGTTACAGGGATGGGGTCATCGACAACTGTTTTAATAGGCTCGGCAAAGGTGACAAAACACATCCAATCCTGCCCAAACATAAAATTGTTGTTTGTCAGCACAAAGTAATAGTTATCATCGGCAAGCGGCTGCTCCAGAAAATCCATATCGTATGCTTTGGAGAGGTCTACCGTCATAACGCCGTTCGTATGCGCTTCAAATTCTGTTCCATCAAAAACAATGGTATCAGAAACAGGCTCAACTTCCTTTCCGGTAGACCACCGCATAAGTTTAAGCTGTCGCTGGAAACTTAGGTCTTTGTCGGATTTGTTTGCCACTTGAATAGTCACGATACCATTACCCTCATAGGTGGCAGACAGACTAAGGTCATCTCCGGATAACGATGAAAACAGGCTGACAGCAAATGCCGTCATGGTGAGACTACAAACCAATACAGCAGCTACAAGCATAGCTGCTCTGATGGGCTGACGGCGGCGCCGAGTTTCCAACGCAACGCCTGTCTTTTCTTCGAAAATATCTTTTATATTCTGCAAATTCGTTTTATTGAAAGAATCCATATTGGCCTCCTTGTTTAGTTTGAAAGCGACTCGCGCAATTTCAACTTTGTTTGATATAGGCGGTTATCAACCTGCTTAACGCTCATATCCATTGCAAGCGCAATTTCCTTTGGCTTTTGATCATAGTAATAGCGGCGGATCAAGATTTCCCGATCTGGCTCACCCAAGGCATTTACTGCTGCAATCAGGAACTTTCGGGTTTCGGCTTCAAGGATGTTATCGACAACACCAAGCTGGTCTATGAAATCGGTATTCTCAAGCGAAATCGTATTCCGTTTTGAAATTTCCCGACATCTGTTTACTGCTTGTGTTCTGGCAACAATGGAAAGCCATGTTTTTAACTTCCCTCGTTGGGGGTCGTATTTGTCAGGATGTTCCCATAAGTAAATGAATGTATCGGCAACACACTCCTCGACATCTTGAGTTGATCCCATGTTGTTCAAAACCGCGCCTGCAACCGCCCACAGCAGTTTGGAGTACTTTGTAATCACTTCGTTGATTGCGGCTTCGTTTCGGTTCTTGATTGCGGTTATCGTTCTCTCGTCATTCAAAAAGTTCACCTCTTGCCATGTGAATTAACCGGTCATATATAGTACGGTGAAATTCGTAAAAACACTTAAAGTATTTCAGAATTTTTAGCTATCAGTTTCTTGGACTACATATATTGTAGTTTCTTTCCATTCAACAGGCAAGGCTACGGATGGGGATTTCACTAACGGCAAGCAGGGCAAGTGTGGCCACACTTGCTATTTTTGCATCCCGTAGGGCTGCAAAAACGCTTGTTGGGGAGCCTCCCCAAACCCGGCGACTTCGGGACAGGTCGTCCCGAAGTCGTGGCGTGCTGCGCCCTCTGTCTGCGGCCCGACGCTAATGCGCTGGGCCTTAACTTTGTGACAAAGTGTCCCAAAGAGAAAAACCGGGGGACGGCACAAACCGTTCCCCGGTGCGTCAGATGTGGAAAGCATTTTGCAAAAAACATGAGAACAAGGAAATCGGATTGCCTACTCCTAAAGTGCATCTGTAAGCCCTTGAGAATAGGGCAGTTTTAATGACGAATTTTCCACACGCCGCCTCCGCTTTCCCGCTGTTAGTAGGTTGAGAGTGTTAGCAGTATTTCGGGAAATTGAGGGTGGGTAAGGAAATCATATTACCACCACCAAAACCGTTGCCGGAAACCCTTGCAAACAGGGCCTTTTTTCAGTCCAAATGTCAACACATCAGCTCTGCTTTTTAAGGCGTTCCTGATAACAGAAAACGCAAGCAATCTCCCGCCAATAAGGACACCCCGCACAAGGCGTTCCTTCCGGTGCCTTCTGCGGAGCGGGTATATCTTTATGCGGAATCTCTTTCATCATGCGCTCATAGGGACTGTTGGTAAAGTTCATAAGTAAACCTCCGTTGATGTTCAACCCAATCCCCCGCCCTTTCCCAGTCATGGGAAAGGATGCGGCTCTGGAGGATATACCCCCGCCGCGCCGCCGGGAAATAGAACAGCCGGTGCCGCCAGTCAAGGGCAAGCCACCGCAAAAGCGGCGGTGCTGTGCACCCTTGACAGACAGCTCCCGGCTGTTCTGAACGATATGCGGCGACGGGGGATATACCACCAGAGCCATGTCTGGGGGAAGCGGTATGGGACAATTTGTCCCGAAGTTTGAAAAGGATTCTTACCAAATTGCTCAGATTACTACCATGAGAAAAACTGGTTGAAAAAAGACAAATCATGAGTTATAATGTAATAAAATCATGATTAAGGAGTGAAAAATGTGGCTGACAAGCAAATTTATCCGATGATATCTGAAAAAAGCTGGTGGCAGCTTCGCAACCAGTTTAAGAAAACTATCCCCTCTGTTGTTAATGTGAGTTATTTGAAATCGTTGCTTAGTTTGAATTCTGATCAATCTGCGCGGAACATTTTAGCTCCTCTTAGACAAATGGGGATAATTGATGCGGACGGAAAACCGCAACCGCGGGCAACTGACTGGAGAAGTGATGCTAAATACCCAGACGTATGTTCCGCTATTATTGCTGAAATCTATCCTCAAGAGCTGCTCGATCTTTTTCCTGATACGCAAGTTGACAATGCAACTGCGAAATCTTGGTTTATGGACACCTGCTCTTTAGGAGACAACGCCGCTGGCAAGATTACCTCGACCTTTTCTATGCTGAAAAGCGGTCAAATTAAAGCAGACGCTGATGTTACAAAGACCACGACAGCCCCCAAAAAAGCCAAGACAAATAAGCCGCAGAAAAGTGTTTTGGCTGATAATGGTGCCAATCCTGTTTCTGTACCCCCTATGCCAGCCGTTGATGCAAATGCTCCCATTATGCCTACTGTTGCCGCTTCTCCTACCCCGTCGGTACACATTGATTTGCAAATTCATATTTCGCCCGATGCATCTCCTGATCAAATCGACAGTATTTTTGCCAGTATGGCTAAACATCTTTACGGTAGATCTTAATGGACAAGACTATTTTTTTGAAAGTCAAAAGGCTCCAAGAGGACATTGATGCTTCTTCTGGGGTACTACCACGAAAAGATGTAGAAAAGCAACTACCAGTTGATGCTTTTGATCAACTGGTAACAGATAAGGCACTCCGAAAAACGGTAGAGAAACTATACCGAGATGGCCACCATGCTCGCGCTGTTGAGGAAGCATATAAGTTTATTGATAACTTGGTCAAAAAAACAGCAAAACAAGGTGACACAAATCTAACCGGTTCCAAACTGATGACAGCGGTCTTTAATGGGAATACTCCCATATTAAAGATTAACGCCGGAGAAAGCACTTCAGAACGGGATGAACAGATTGGATATATGCAAATCTTTTCTGGATGTATGACAGGCATACGAAATCCTCGTGCTCATGAGTGTGACTGGGAAGATAGTGAACAACGCGCCTTACAACTTCTCGTTTGGGCAAATCATTTAGTCGAGAGGATACGCTTATCCGAGAAAGCTCAATAGAAATACCAATTGCCGACTACCCAAAACCGTTTTATACTTCTAATTTCGTGAAACCCTATAATTCTACTCGGACCATATCGAGTGTTCGTAACAAAATTCAATTATGAGCACTCGTTCACTTTGCTTCTTATTTTTTGTTTGGTGCTTAAATTCGAAAGCCTTGACGCTGCTGAAGTATTTTCTCTCAGTTTCAGCGCGCTGGAACTCGTAATTTCCTTTATAGAACTTACCGGAGGTATGAATATGGATGCAAATATTGTGGTGGGAATCGGTTGTTATGGGGGAAGACCTGGCAATAGAGTCATTGCAATCAAACGAAAGCCATACCAAATAAAAATCTGAAGATAAACCGAAGTGGGTTCAATCCCCACACCCCCACCAAATCGCGGATTTCCGCGAAGCCGCAGAGTGCAGTGCTCTGCGGCTTTTGCTTTACAAGGGTTGAAATCAAGATTAAACATTTTATCATTATTTTTTGCCTACTGCAACGCAATTTTTAGGGTTTGACCGCCACGAATTATATAAACAGAATAATAACTCAAGTCGCGGTGCAGTATATTGTTTTTCTTTGAAATTTTGCTATAATAATATCAGAAACAGGCGCCGGTTTCAATATAACTCAAATGGAGGAACATAATGAACAGTTTTGGACAACGACTGAAAGCACTTCGTAAGGAAGCCGGAGTATCGCAATCCTTTGTTGCCGACCACATCGGCGTATCCACGCAGTCCGTATCTAACTGGGAATGCGATAATACCATGCCCGACATTTCACAAATCGTTCCGTTAGCGGCTCTTTTGTTTGTATCCACAGACTACTTGCTCGGTGTCGGAACAAATGAGTATGCGGACAAGGGAGAGCTCGAAAACAAAGTCAAAGAAGTCTGGGCAACTTATTCCGTAAACTCGACCGAAAACAACGCAGATTTGCTTGTATACGAACTGTATAAAAAATATTTGAACAAATACCCGCTTGACTATGCTGTAAAGGTCAAATGTGCTTTTGCCATTCAGGATTATTTGCATGTAGTACGTGTAAGAAAAAAATTTGATATCCCCGAAGAACGGTTTGACGAGTTTTGGCTTGAATGCGACAGAATGTTGCGTTCCGTTTGTGACAACTGCACGCTTCCGGAGGTACAGATTGATGCAGAAAACCATTTGATTGACCTTTTGCTTCTTAAGAAAATGTTTGAGCAAGCGGGAGCTGTTGCGATGAAATTACCGGACTTGTGCGGCATCAGAGACAAGGCGCTTTTCAGAATCGCACAAGCCAAGGGAGACTCTGCAACTGCCTGTGAGAAAGCGGAATCAACCTCCAAGCACCTTATGTTCGACTATGCAATGTCTTTATTCCATCGTGCAAAAACGCTTTCCGATCATCCGGAAACAAGTAAAGAGACGGTTTTACAGGCTTGGAATGATCTTACCAGCGCATCAAAAGATTTGGTACGACTGTATGCTGATCCGGCCGACCTTGTCGTAAACGGTTTTGAGAAAAATCCATATTGCTACTTGATTACTTCCTATACGTCAAAGTGCAATTTTCTGATTTGTCAAGGATGTCTGTCCGAAGCGTTATCCTGCGCCGAGAATGCAATGAATACTGCCCTTGAAATGTATGCATGGGCAAAAGCGCATTGCCAAGACCCACTTGTTATGTCAGACATCTTGTTTTTTGTGCAACGCACACCTTGGTGGTGTCATAAATGGGCTGGAGCAGAACATAGCAAAGAATTACTCGAAAACAGTAATTTTGCAGAAAAAGCTGAAAAGATCAGGCATCTTTCCGTATAAAAGCTCTGCTCGCTTCCAAAATCATCTACAATAAGGCTTTTTCTTTGCCTACTGCAACGCAATTTTTAAGGGCTGATCGCATATTTCGGCTATGCCGAAACGGGTCAGCCCTTATTTGTCGCCTTCTCGCCCGCCTTAATTTCCGCAATCTCCTTTTTCATCTCCGCAATCAGCACTTTAAGTTTTTCTTCGCACTCCTCCCGCGTGGTAGCGTAGATATTTTTTGCGATTCGTTTGCCGTTCACGCGCGGGGAGAACCTGCCCTCATAGAGATGGTCGTTGATCATCGTCACGCAACCCGTGCCGGGCTTGCGTATCTTGCCCTTGTACGGCTCAAATTTCGGTTCTGTCGGCTGATCGGTTGCTTCACTGTCACTTGCCTTGTCAGTCGCGGTCGGCTCGGGAATGGGCGTGTCAGCCCCTGCAATTTCGCGTCAATTCTCGCCGCCGCCTGCTGTTGCATCGTGTCGGTGATATGGCTATAGATATTGAGCGTGGTCTCCGCGCTGACATGACCTATCATGGCGGACAGCGTTTTGATGTCCATACCGTTTTCCAGCACCATGGTCGCAAAGGTGTGGCGCAGATCGTGGAACCGAATCAGCGGAAGCTCCGCCTGTTTTAACAGTGTTTTTAATCGGTGGTAAGCATAGTCGGGGTGCATCGGTTTTT
>URVJ01000002.1 GCA_900551295.1 uncultured Eubacteriales bacterium
TTGTCAGCAGCCCCCGTTTCGTGGTCTGCGTGTAGTTCCTTGTAAACTGACCTAAAGGGCATATCAGATAACAAAATCAATAAATTTGCGGCAGCTTTGCAGGTCATGGCTGCCGTTTTTCTTTTTTCAAAAATCTGTTTTCGGCACTTTCGCTCTAACTCTTGACAAAATTTTGTTTACGGACTATAATCATACTAACGAACGTTAGTTAGTGGGGATTTGTATGGAGCAGGACGATACAAAAAGACTTATATTGAAAAAAGCGCTGGAACTTTTTTCGTCGAACGGATATGATTCGGTAAGCGTCGCCGAAATTGCAAAGGCAGTGGGAATAAAAGCGCCGTCGCTGTATAACCATTATGAGAGCAAGCAGGCAATTTTTGACGCAATAGTAAAGGATACCGCAGAACAGTACGATAAATGTACGTCCGAAGTCGATGTTCACGTCGGAAACGCAAAAATTGATAAAAACGTGTTTGCCGGAATAACCGAGGCGGCGCTGAAAGAAAAGGTAAGGAGCATATTTTTATACTCTCTGCATAATAAAGAGATAAGCTCTTTTCGTAAGATGATGACGATAGAGCAGTTCAGAACTCCCGAACTGTCCGAGCTTTATTCAAAACGCTTTGTAAAGAAAATGACGGATTATCACGCGGAAACTTTCCGCGGACTTATCGGTGCCGGCGTAATAGAGAAACACGATCCCGAAACGCTTGCGCTTATGTATGTTTCGCCGATACTCGTACTTCTCGGCGAATGCGACCGTCAGCCGCAAAAGGAAACCGAGTGCCTTGAAAAGCTTGACGCGCACGTGGGACTTTTCTTCGGTACGTTCAATACGCAGCAGAGAAAAGAGGGGAAAAAGTAAAATGCCGCAGATGAACAAAGGCGGAAAGTTTGTTTTCGGAAAGTCACTGATACGCGGTAACGGCGTTTTGCGTTTTCCAAAGCAGGCGGCGGACGAATATAAGATAACGGACGAAGGCAGAGTGTATTTGTTCACAGGCAGCAAAAGTACGGGCGGATTTTGCGTTACTCGAAAGGGACTTCTTGCGCCGTCAAAGCTGTCAAATATCCTGAACGATAATCCGAGCCTTGCGGAATATACCCAAAGTCCGGGAAAATTTACGGCGTATAAAGGCAGAGCTTACTGCTGGACATATATTTCGGATAACGCCGAAATTGTTTTGACAGAGGAGATGATGGAGTTTTTGAAACTCAGTCCGGGAATGAAATTCCTGTCTGTACGCAGCAGCAATATTGCTTTTACAATGGGTGCAAAAGGACCGCTTATCGAAAAAGCAAAAGCATATCCCGGTGAGATGCCCGAATTTTAGAAAAGTATGCCGCCGCACGCCTAAAACGGCGCATTTGCGTGCCCGATACGGAAAGTGTCGCGTATGTGACGCCGCGATTCTTTAAATTTTTTGTGTTCTGTGATATTGTTTTTTTAAGCCGATAACCGAATTTCGGCACTGATATGAAAGGACACGAAAAAATGAAAATAATCGGAGAAACCAAAAAGAACCTGAAAAAACAGTTGATAACGGCAGCTTTGCTGAGTGCGGCGTTTGTACTTTTTACGCTGCTTGTCTGCAGTGCAGACGTAAGACCCGTCGGGGTGCGCGGAACAAATGTAGGCTTTGCGGACGTGCTGTATTTTGTGCTTATGGTTCTTCCGCTGTATCCGAAACCTCGGGACGGATATATTTTTGCGGTAAATCTGTTTGATTACACCGATATTTCACCTGTTGGAATGCTCTTGTACCTTGTATTGTTTGCGGGACTTGTGATAACGGGAGCATTGAAGATCGCGGCGTCTTATTTCGGTTATCAAAAGTACGGTAAAATTCTTACGGCTGTTTCGCTTACGCTCGGCATTTTTTCGGTGCTGTTTCTTGCAATGCACAGAGAACCGTATGCCGCAAGCATATCTTTTCTTCTGTTTGTACTGAAAGTGATACTTGTTATGAAGTATGAAAAGATCAACCGATAATAAAAAAACAGCCGTAAAGGCTGAACTTAGAGAGGGTGGATAAACAATGTCCGAAAAAATGAATATAACGCTTATACGCGCGACAAAACGAAATAACAGCAGTACATATAACGCCGCAAAATACTTTATATCAAAACTGCATAACTCTGGCGATGTGTATGAATTTACGCTTCCCGACGATATGCCGCATATATGCCGCGGCTGCTATGCGTGTCTGCACGGCAAAGAGCAGAACTGCGGAGCGTATGAGTATTTAAAGCCGATAAACGAGGCGTTTGCAAGATCGTCGCTTATAATCTTCTGCTGTCCTGTCTGGTGCTTTCACGCTCCGGGTCAGATAAAGTCGTTTCTCGACCATTACGGCTGGCGCTGGCTGGTTCACCGTCCGAACCTCGATATGATGAATAAACAGGCGCTTGTCATAACGACGGCAGGCGGCGGAGGACTTAAAAGCGCGGCAAAAGACATAAAAGACAGCATGGATTATTGGGGTGTGGCGAGAACGCACGTCGTTACGCAGTCGGTCTGGGGATATTTCTGGAACGATATGCCTGAAAAATTTAAATCGAGCCTCGAAAAAAAGCTCGATAAGGCTGCCGTAAAGATTGAAAAGCTCGCGAAAAACTTAAAACCCGCTCTTAAAGTTAAAAGCCTTTATAATATGTTCAAAAAACTGCATCTGGATGATAAACTATGGGAGATAGACAACCGATATTGGAAAGACATGAAAGATAATGGTGAATTGAAGTGAACTATAAGGAAATTGATAATAACTATTACTGCAAGGGCGTGTTCAGGCATTCAAAAGCACTTAATTTGCGCAAAGGTGTTCAGACTGCTCCGAGAAGGGATAAATAACTTCGTTTTGCGGTAATTTAAACTCCTCCGTTTTTGGCATTGCGGTGCATTTTTCTGTATTTGCCGGGAGATATTCCGACATTCTTTGCAAAAACGTAATTAAAGTAGTTTGAGTCGGAAAAGCCTATGGAAAAGGCAATGTTTGAAAGACTTGCCCCCGAATTTTCCAGCAGTGTTTTTGCTTTGGCTATTCTGATTTCGGTAAGATAGCCGTTTATGGTTTTGCCTGAAATTTTCTTGAAAATGTGGCTTGCGTATGATTCGCTGCAATGGCAGCTTTTTGCAATTTCGGAAATAGATAGCTTTTCGGCATATTTTGCGTTGAGGATCGAACAGATGTGACCGTATATGTAGTCGTTTTCGGAATCCTTGAAAATATCGGTCTTGTCAAACGAATTGACGACAAGCATTGCACACAGCGGCTCAATAAGCGTACTTATACTCTTGATGTCGGGAATTTCGTCCGAGAGACATTGAGAGTATAATTTTTTTAACTCGCCGCCGTTCATTCCGTACTTCTCCGCAGCATGATCGCGCTTTTGCACGCTGCCTTTGTATCCGCTGACGCTCACAAAGCCGTATGTTTTGCCATTGTACGATACGGGAAAGACGTATTCTCCGACGCCGCAGTAGCACGAACCGAAAAACGCGCCGTCCGCACATTTTTTGTATACCGATACCTGACGTTTAATGCACTCGTCCCAGTTTTCGCAGAAGGATTTTACGTATAAACAGTACGGATTTGTGTGAATGTTGTACGGAGCAAGACTGCTTTTGTTTATGCCGGCTCCGTGGAGAGTGACGTACAGATTTTTCTCGTTTATCAGAAAATCGAGATAGTTTTTGATATTTTCAACCGTAAAAATCACCTCGTGCAGAATTTCTAAGTTTTGAAACATGAATTTTAAGGATTGATTTTAATTATAGCTTATACTTTGATTAAAGTCAAGTGCGAAACAGAGCACAGTAACGGAGGTAAGAATATGAAGTATATAACAGTGCCGGAACAGCAGATCCCGGTAATAGCCGAAACAGATGTACTGGTGATAGGCTCGGGCCCTGCCGGTATGGGAGCGGCGCTCAAAGCCGCAAGATGCGGCGCAAAAACACTGCTTGTCGAACAGGGCGGCTCGCCCGGAGGAATTTCGACTATCGGAATGATGAGCCATTGGACGGGAAGCTCGCACAGCAATATCTATAATGAAATCCTGTCCGAATGTAATGAAAGAAAACCTTTTCCGTCTCTCGGGTGGAAACAGGCGATAGATCCCGAAATATTGAAGTGCGTCTATACCGAAAAGCTTTTGGAAGCAGGAGTTGAAATGCTTTTCTATACCTTTGCGTGCGGCGCCGTAACCGAAAACGGCAAGGTAAAGGGCGTTTTGGTTCAGAATAAGAGCGGACGCGGATTTATAAGCGCGAAAGTTACAGTAGACGCAAGCGGAGACGGAGATATTGCGGCAAGCGCAGGAGTTCCGTTTGAAAAGGGACGTGTGTCCGACGGGAAAATGCAGCCTGCAACGCTTATGTTCAAGGTCGGCGGAGTAGACATCGAGCACGCGGTATTTCTCGGCAGCTTTGAAAGCACTTATGAAACGCCTAAGGGTGAACTTCAGGCGCTTGCAAGACAAAAGCTCCAAGCGCCCGCGGGACACGTTCTGCTTTACCGTTCTACGCTTCCCGGAGTTGTCACCTGCAATATGACAAACTGCATAGACGTAGACGGTACCGACGCGAAAGACCTTACAAAGGCGGAGGTTACGTGCAGACTTCAGATACCGTCTATCATCGCATTCTTGCGCGAATATGTCCCCGGATATGAAAACTGCTATCTTCTCAGCTCCGCGTCGCTTATAGGAGTGCGCGAAACAAGACGTTTCAAGGGCGTTAAAACTCTGCATAAAGAGGATATACTCAATGCCGTGCAGCATGACGATTGGGCAGTGCGCGACGCTCATTTTGATCTTGACGTGCATAATATAACCGGCCCCGGACTTGATAAGACAGGCGTTCAGAAGTATTTTACACAGAAGAACGGATATACCATTCCTTTCGGCTGCCTTGTTCCGGTGAATATTGACGGACTTGTGCTTTCGGGAAGAAATATATCAGGCAGCCATATAGCACATTCGAGTTACCGCGCAATGCCTATATGTATGGCAATAGGAGAGGCCTCGGGCGCAGCGGCTGCAATCGCTGTCAAAAATGATGAAAATGTCAGAGATGTGGATGTAAAACAGCTGCAAAAGCTGCTGTAATGTTAAAAATTAAATAATTTTATACGTGCGCCGTCCGCAAACTTTAATATGACGCTTTACAAAAACACTTTCGGGTGGTAAAATAATAAGCGAACATATTTTTGATTTTTGCAAAGACGGAAGGTGAGCGCTTGAACATAAACTATGACGGCAGCGGAAAGACCGTTAAAGTGTCCGTAAGAGAAATAACGGATTTTCTGTTCAGAAGCGGCAGCCTTTCGTCGGACGGCGCACAGCTTTCAAATAAGGCAATGTTAAAGGGCGCGGAAATTCACCGCAGACTGCAAAGCAAGCGTCAGTCGGAGGACGGCTCATATCAGACCGAAAGAAAACTCTCCGTAACCGAAGAATATCAAGATTTTACATATGTGATTTCGGGACAGGCAGACGGTATAAAACCGTCGGGCGACGCAAGCATAATAGACGAGTTCAAGACAACGTATAAAAACGCAGCCGAACTTTCGTGGGACAGCTTTCCGTCGTACAGCGCACAGGTTATGATGTACGGATATATGTACTGCCTCGAAAACAGCCTTAATTTTGTAACTCTGCGCCTTTCGTTCTATAATTATTCGGGCGACAGTACCGAGACTTTTGAAAAGGAATTTACCTTTACGGCTCTTTGCGAGTGGTTTCGCAAAACTCTTTCGGAATATCATAAATGGATAAAGCTTGTCTATGAACACAGACAGGCCTTTTTGCCGTCGTGCGCTGAGATGAAATTTCCGTTTTCGGCTTACCGGCCAGGACAGCGCGAGCTTGCCGCAAAGGTTTACAGATGCGTGCGCGACGCAAAACGGCTTTTCGCACAGGCTCCTACCGGAATAGGCAAAACCGTGTCTACGCTGTTTCCTGCACTTAAAGCTCTCGGCGAAGAACATGGCAAAAAGCTTTTTTATCTCAGCGCAAAGACTGTTGCCGCAAAGGCGGCTCTCGACTGCATGGGAACCATGGCAAAAGACGGACTGAAAGCCAAAACAATAGCGCTTACGTCAAAGGAAAAGCTCTGTCCTTTTGAAAAAAGCTGCATACCCGAGGACTGTAAATACTGCGCCGGTCATTACGACGGGGTAAACGAGGCGCTGTACTCTATTGCGGCGCTGCCGTGCGAAGTGCTGATAGACGGAAATGTTATAACCGAGTGCGCCAAAGCTCACCGCGTGTGCCCGTTTGAACTCCAGCTCGATGCGTCGGAATTCTGTGACGTTGTAATAGGCGATTATAACTACTTTTTCGATCCTACCGCGCACCTCATACGCTACTTTGAAGAAGAAAACGATTACGCCGTGCTTTGCGATGAGGCGCATAACCTTGCCGAGAGAGCAAGGGAGATGTATACGGCAAGACTGTCGGTGCTGTTTCTCAAATCTTTTTCAAAACACTTTGACGGTTTTCGGAAACTTAAAGGCAGACTGAAGAAATGTATCGAGGTTTTTGAAAATTACAGAATAGATCTGTTTGCAACGGATAAAACCGACCTGAAAAGCTTTCTCGGCGATGAAAAAGCGTCGGTGGTAACGAGATTTTGCGAAGCTTATGCGGACTTTCTCGGCGAAGAGGGAAACGCCGACGTAAAAAAAGCGACGCTTGAGCTGTATTTTGAACTTTCGTTTTTCTGTGATATGTATAATCTTGCAAAATCCCTGCCCGAAGCGTATACCGAGTATATCCACAGAGAGGGTAACGACTGCGTGTATAATCTCGTTTGTACCGATCCGTCCGAGCTTATACGGCTTGCCTGCTCAAAGGTGCGCTCGACGGTTTTCTTTTCGGCAACGCTCTCTCCGTTTTCGTATTATCTGAGAATGCTCGGACATACCCAAGACGACGAATGTATAGATATACCGTCGCCGTTTCCTCCTGAAAATCAGCTTTGCTGTATATATAAAAATCTTTCGACAAGATTTCGAGACAGGCAGAACAGCCTTGAAAACGTATGCGATATTGTTTATAAAGCCTGCGGTGGCAAAATCGGAAATTACATGGTGTTTTTCCCGTCTTATAATTATATGCAGACTTGTTTTGACGAGTTTTGCGCCGAATATCCGCAACTTCGCTGCGAAATGCAGACTCCGAATATGACTCCCGAACAAAAGAGGGAGTTTCTGAATCTGTTTAAGCCCGATCCGAAAGAAACGCTTATAGTTTTCGCGCTTTGCGGAGGAATGTTCTCCGAGGGCGTGGATCTTGCGGGCGACAGACTGTCGGGAGCCGTAATAATCGGCACGGGAATGCCGGGTATATCCTTTGAACGCGATCTGTTAAAGGAACATTTCGATAAAGCTCTCGGCGAGTATCAGGGCTTTAACTATGCGTATACGTATACGGGGCTTAACCATGTGTTCCAGTCGGGCGGAAGAGTTATACGTTCGCAGTCCGACGTCGGCTTTATCGTGCTTGCGGACGACAGATACATGAAAATGTCGCACAGAAGAAATTTTCCCGGCTCGTGGTACGGATATAAAATTGTTAACGATACCGAACAGCTCGGAAATATAATAAATGATTTTTGGAAAAAACATAACGGTTGAAAAAACAACCGCCGTGTGTTAAAATATGCGTATAAAAAATCTTAATATCGGGAGAAAATTGTTATGAGTATAAGAATTGCCGTAGCAGGCTACGGAAACCTCGGCAGAGGAGTGGAATGTGCAATAAAACAAAATCCGGATACCGAGCTTTACGGAGTGTTTACGAGAAGAGATCCCAAAACCGTAAAGACTCTTACCGGGGCAAAGGTGTTTTCGATCGACACCATAGAAGAACATAAGGATAATATAGACGTCGTTATAATCTGCGGAGGAAGCGCAACGGATCTCCCCGTACAGACGCCTGCTCTTGCGTCGTATTTCAACGTAATAGACAGCTTTGATACGCACGCCAAAATACCCGAACACTTTGCAAACGTAGATAAAGCCGCGAAAAACGCAGGAACAACTGCAATTATTTCGGTCGGCTGGGATCCCGGTATGTTTTCGCTCAACCGTCTTTATGCCTCGTGCATACTTCCCGACGGCGCGGACTATACTTTCTGGGGAAAGGGCGTAAGCCAGGGACATTCCGACGCGATAAGAAGAATTGAGGGCGTAAAAGACGCAAGACAGTATACAATACCCGTTCAGAGCGCGCTCGACGCCGTAAGGAGCGGTAAAAACCCCGTGCTTACAACGCGTGAAAAGCATACCCGCGAATGCTTTGTTGTAGCCGAGGACGGTGCGGATAAGGCAAGAATCGAAAATGAGATAAAGACAATGCCCAACTATTTTGCCGATTATGATACGACGGTTCACTTTATATCCGAGGAAGAATTAAAGAAGAACCACAGCGGAATACCCCACGGAGGATTTGTGATAAGAAGCGGCAAGACCGGACTTAACGGCGAGAATAAGCACGTTATAGAATACAGCTTAAAGCTCGATTCAAACCCCGAATTTACCTCAAGCGTGCTTGTCGCATATGCAAGAGCGGCTTTCAGAATGAATAAAGAGGGAAATACCGGCTGCAAGAGCGTGTTCGACGTGCCTCCGGCATACCTTTCTCCGCTTGATAATTCGGAACTTATCGGTAAGATGCTGTAATAAAACCGATATTGTTTTATGCGGTGTTGACAGCAGCGTTTATAAATAAGGGGGCGATTTTATGTCTGATATAACGCGAGAGGCAGCACGTCTTATGGATGTACTTCCGGAATCGGACAAAGTTTTTGCTTATGAGTTTATAAAAAAACCGGTTCTTGCATGGGATCCGGACTATACAAATGTCACACCTGACGAAAAAGAGAAAATTGACGCTGCGGAAAAGAGCGGCTATGTCAGATATGATGATATTGACCGGGATAATCTCGGCAACTGAATAAGACAACCTGAATATTGATTTCCGGCTCTCTGCTTTTTGCACCGAGTCGGATTTTTTATCCCAATCCCGCTTTTCTGTACTCAGACGGACTAAGACCGGTTTCCTTTTTAAAGACGTCGTACATATATTTCTGTTCCGAAAAGCCGCACATTGCGGAAACTTCGCTCATTGAATATCTGTCCGAAAGTATAAGCGGCTTTGCATAGGCTACACGGCGGCGGTTTATGTATTTCAGCGGAGAAATACCCATGCATTTTGAAAAAATGCGCCTGTAATAGCTCTCGCTTACTCCGCAGAGCTTTGCAAGATACGGGATAGTAATTTCTTTTTCAAAGTTTTTGTCAATGTATTCAAGCGACGCTAAAATCATGTCTTTGCCCGAATTGTTTTCCGATGAAGAGCAAAGCTTTGCAAGTATTTCGTAAAAAGCGGCGTTGCACAGATACCTGTACCCCGGACGTTTTGCGCTCCATGATTCGTGCAGACGCGAAAAATCTTCCGTAATTGAGCTGTCCGGAAAATCCGATGCTTGTATGCGGTCGGTTCCGAAATTCAGTATTTCAAAATGAACTGCGATTATTTCCTCTTCACAACCGCTCTTTTGCGAATAGTCTGTGCCCGACGGAATGTAAAGCACCTTGTTTTCGTCGGCATAATATGTCTGTTTGTCTTTGTAAATTTCGGAATTGCCGTGTATTCTGCGGCTCAGTACGTGAAACGGACGTTTTTTTGTGGAATACGACACCACACCCCTGCGAAAGCGTATGACGTCGAGCACGTTTATTATAAGGTCGGAATGCGATAACATAATAACCCTCCTTACCGACACCATTTTAACACACGGCACATAAAAATGCAAGTTCCGAAATTCGGATATTTTATGCCGTAATACGGGTTTACATATGCTTATGTGCGGTTTAAAATAGACTTATCAAAATAAATATCGGAGGTTGTTTTTATGGATATAAAACGCATATTAAGTTCGACCGTGTATCAGATATTCCTTCGGACGTTTACAAATGAGGGAACATTGAAGGCGGCTGAAAAACATCTGCCCGAAATCAAACAGCTCGGCGTCGATATTGTGTATCTCTGTCCTTTTATGACGGAGGACGACGGAGATGATAAATTCTTCTGGAGCGAACGTCAGAAAAACTGCGGACTTGAAAACCCGAAAAACCCTTACAGAATAAGCGACTATTTCGGAGTGGATCCGGAGTACGGCACAAAAGAGGATCTGCACGATTTTGTAAATTCCGTCCATAAGCTCGGCATGAAAATCTTATTTGACCTTGTGTACTACCATTGCGGACCGAACGCCGCGTTTATTAAGGAGCACCCGGATTTTATAAGACGCGGAAAAGACGGCAACGCTCTTGTCGGCGAGTGGAAATTTCCGCAGCTCAATTATGAAAATCCGAATCTTCGCGAATATCTTTACTCGAACATGGAGTACTTTATGAATGAATTTCACGTTGACGGGTTCAGGTGCGATGTCGGAGATTTGTGTCCGCCGGACTTCTGGTATGAGGGCTTCAAACGCTGCCGCAAGATAAATCCCGACGCTGTTTTTCTTAACGAAGGCATGCCTATGAAACACAGCGGTTTCGATATATATTACGGATTTTTCTGGGCTGCAAAGTTAAAGCAGGTAATACGCGCGGAAATTCCCGTTTCTGAGCTTGTAAATGAATATAGGCATAGGGAGCAAAAGTTCGGCGACTGCCTTGTACTGCGCGACCTTGATAACCATGACTACGCGAATGACAGCGGAGATACAAGATGCGATGCATACCCCGGACATGACGGAGTTGAGGCGGCATTTGCACTCAATGCCTTTATCAGAGGTATATTCTTTGTATATAACGGAAACGAGATAGCCGACACACATCCGCACAGTATTTTCTATAACCGTTTCCATAATTCAAAGGGCGATATGACGGTGGATTGGGCAAATAAGGATTCCGACGCCGCAAAACGCAGAAGAGAAGTTATTACAAAGCTCATTTCTCTTCGTCATGAACTGCCTGCGGTCGCACTCGGAAACGTAGAATTCGGGGACTGCACAGATGTGCTTGAATTTCGCCGCAAATGTGGCGAACAGCACCTTTATTGCGTGTTCAATCTGAGTAAAGAACCTAAATGCGTGGAAACAAAACTCCCCGAATGCTCGCCGTGCATTATTTCAAAGGGCGCAAAGCTCGGCGAAAACGGAAAACTCGAACTCTCCGACTGGGGATATGCGGTTTACGAAGTGTAAAAAGTTATATTAAAAAATTGCCGGGTGCGAAGTAATATCGTACCCGGTTTTGTGTGCCCGTGAAAACGGGACTTTTTATTTTTCTATAATTTCGATAACGGGCGATGCAAGAAGACCCGTATCTTTTACGCAGTATTCGTAGCACCAGTTTTCGTCGCGTTCGCTCCACATATTTGAACCTGCCCAACGGCTGTGGGAACAGTCGTGAAGTGCGCCGAATGTGTTGTAACGGTTGCCGCAGACGGTAAATTCAATCTCGTGCTTTCCGCTCTTTACGTTCTTTATGTCAAGCTTGTACGGAGCATAGACGATCTTGCCGCAGTCTCTGCCGTCAAAAGCAACCCTGACAAGCGCACCGGCGTATCTGCTCGCATGAACGCATAAGTCGCAGTCGGGAGTGTCGACTTTTACCTTGTAGGTTATGTTTCCGCCGTAGAAGGGAAGTCCTTGGTTTGTGATCGAAGAAAATCCTATATCCTTTTCACGGCTTGTTATAGAGGCTTTTGTGCCTTTAAGCTTTACACCGAAATCTCCGAGCAGATACATAGCCTCAAGACCGCATCTCGGCGTGAACGGAACGGTCACGGTAAGCACGTTTTCGCCCTTTATGATGTCGGGCAGTCTTACAGTCTTTATAGAATGGTCAACATAAGTTCCGCAGGGCGTCATGTCGGCTTTTTTGCCGTTGAAATCAATTTCGCACGCCTCTTCAAAGGCGAGAAGTACGTTTTTGCATTCGATCTCGCTGTCAAACCTGAATCTTACGCCGATAAAGTGTTCTGCCTTTTCGTTTGGGATAACCCACGGCTGTGCGTCGGCGTAGAACGGACGGTCTGCAAATACCCTGCCGTAGCAGTAACGGCTTGCGCGTAAGATCTCGTCGCTGCCGTCAAAAGGCGAACCGTCAACAGAGATCTGAGCGTAGTCGAGAAGAAGTACGTTAGGCTCCTCAAGGCTGTATTCAACGCAGCCGCGTACAGCCTCACGGCTTGTGACTTTTCCGTGATTTTCGGCAGGAATGTTAAAATCAATATCACCCGATTCCGGAATAAGCTTTAAAAGCAGGCTGTCGTGATTGAAGAACGTGTGTTTTATAACGGTTTTGCCTTCGCGTCTTGTAAACGGCGTTTCTTTAATCTCTCCGGAAAGCGTGTCGTAGACTACGGGACGGAAACTGCCGTTTAATGTAATTGTAAGGTCGCGGCGCACAAGTACGTTTTTGTCGGGACTGTCCTTGTCAACAGTCTTTCTACCGCGTGCAATAAATAACCAGCTGCAATTTGCGTCGCGGCGAAGATTGTAAAGGTATTCGGACGAATGGCTGCCGTCGGGATTCTTTAAACTTACCTTGCGGTCGGATTCGAGAATTTCGTCGAGCTTTGCTTTGTCGAACGAAATGACGGCGGATTTTTCGTAAAGCGCCTTTGCGCGGCTGCTTGCCTTTGCGTCGGTGTATTTCGGGCACTCGCCTATAAAGATGAGCTTTCCGCCGGCAGCCGAGTATTTTTCGAGTATGTCAAGCGTTGTGGAACGCAGCGTCTCGCAGCCCGGAACAATGACGGTCTTGTATTTCATGCAGCCGACTTCAAGAGTGTCGGATATGTTCTTTACCTGAGACGGCAGCAGTGCCTCGCATATGAGGTCAAAGTCGTGGAAACCGAATAACATCCAGTCAACGATATTGCCGAAAGAACGCTCAAGCTGATTTCTGACGTTTGCCGTGCTCTCCGCAGGACCCCAGTGCAGCCAGTACGATTCTATCGGGTGGATAATGCCTATATCAACGTCGGGTTTTCCGCGTGTGAGCGCAGTGTTGAGCCTTGCAAAGTGATCTTCAACGTATCCGTAGTCCTTGTACCACGGTGACTGCTCGTTTATGGAAGCGGGATAGTCGCGTTTTGCCGAGCCTTTCATGGAAACCCATGATAAGTGCGGAACACGTATGGTTACGCCGAGGGCCGCCTGCCAGTCACCCTGGAATTTGTGACCGCGGAAGTCAAAGTCCCAGTTAGTAACGCCGTACAATTCGGAAACAAGTCCCTCTCTGCCGAACTGGTGGACTGCGGACTGAGCCTGCTTTGCGGTGAGATAGTTTGTAGCGTCGCACAGCATATCAATTCCGGGAATTTCAAATGAGCGGTACGAACGCATTGCGTCGCCTACTGCGCTTGTCTGCGAGAACAGTGAGTCCTCCTCCATAAGGTGTCCCGTGAGTGCAATGCCGTTGTTTTCGCACCATTTTCCTATGGTGTCTACATAGCTTTGGGCAAATCTGTTGCAGAGATGGTCGTGATAGCGGTATCTGTGAACCGAAATCTCGCCGTTCGGCTTTTCCCAGTAGAGTTCGGGAAGAAAATCGGTTATGTAATCGCCGCAGCACTCTTTGAAAGTGTCGTCAAAGTCGATTGTCCACGGCAGTCTTACCTCTTTGAAACGGTCTGCGAATCCGAGAACTTCTTTGCGCGCAAACTGCGGCTCGTCGGTAAATATCGCAGGTACGGATTTTCCGAAATAATCTCCGACGCATTCCTTGTAGCGTTCGTGAGTTATGTCAATGAATTTCTGCACAGCCTCTTTCGAGAGCGTGTCGGAGTAGGTCTGAAGATTGAAACGCGGCGTGTATTTTGCAGCCTCCGAGTATACGTAGAATTTTGAATGTTCGGCGCTGTCGTTTTCTCCAATGCGGCGGTAGCTTTCAAGCTCGTATTTGTCGTTAAACTTTATGTCAAACGCCGCGACAAAATACGTTTTTCCCTCGATGTAAGCCGTTTGTTTGTCAAGCGCGTCCTCACGCTTTGAGTTTGTGAGCACAATAAATCTCTGACGGAAACGCTTGTCTTTTGTGACATATCCTCCCGCAAAGCCTGACGGCCATCTGTCCTCGTCGTAGAGCCACGCGAGCATATTTTTTTGCGTTGCCTTGTCGCAGCACGCACGTATAAGCGACATAAATTCATCGCTTAAATATTCGGTTGCCATACCTGCGCGCGAGTGCATATGGAATCCGCCGAATCCCATCTGTTCGAGTACGTCAATCTGATGTAAGAGCACGTCTTTTTCAAGAACGCAGTTCCATGACCAGAAAGGCGCGGCGCGGTATTCGCTTGTAGGTTTTCTGAAAAGCTTGTCGTCAAGCTCAGCAGCGGAATTTTTCTTGTAGAGCATAGTTTACCTCATTTGATATACAGTGTCGGAAATTTCTGTTTTTGTAAGTTTAGCATTTAAATAAATAAAAGTCAATAAGTACCGCGCTTTATGTCAAAATAATTATACAATCGGCAAAAATATTGTTAGTTTTCAAACGCAAAATTCGTCATGTCTGCTTGTTGACAAACCGGCGCGCAAGTGGTATACTGTATACATAAAATAATTTTTTAAAAAAGGGGGCAAACTCAAGTGGATACACCCGGGCGAAGTCGTAACTGCATATCCGGCGGATTGGGAAGTAAACTTGAGAGGCTTCCCGGAGTTTTTGTGCGTTAAAATTTGCAAATAAGTGCTGTTTTGACGCTATAAATACAGATTTTTCCGCCGCCGCATAGGATAAAAGATCCGAATGGCGGTATCTTTATGCCGTTTTGACTTTTCCTTCATAAAATTTCTTTAGGAGGAAAGAAAAAATGGATAAGAATTACGAGAGCTTCAAGGAGCAGATGGACGCTCTTGTCGAAGCAAAAAACTACCGTGCGATAAGACCTCTTGCTGAAGAAATGCAGGAGGCGGATATAGCCGAATATCTCAGCGGACTTGACATTTCAAAGGCGCTGCCTGTTTTCAGAACACTGCCGAAAGAGCTTGCCGCAGATGTTTTCAGCTATTTTGAACCTGATGTACAGGAAAAATTCATTACCTCCGTAACCGACGAGGAGATACGACGGATTATAGAGGAGCTCAGCGTGGACGACGCTGTCGATATGCTTGAAGAACTGCCGGCGACGGTTGTAAAGCGTGTACTTAAAAACGCCGCGAACGATACAAGAAGCGAGCTTAACAGGTTTCTGAATTACTCCGACGATTCTGTCGGCAGTATTATGACCAGCGAGTTTACAGACCTCAAAAGCAGCATGACGGTAGGCGAGGCTATCGAGTATATACGCCGCGTCGGAAGTGAGAAAGAAACAATATATACCTGCTATGTTATAAGTCCGGGCAGAGTGCTTGAAGGCGTGATCGAGCTTTGCGACATACTCAAATGCCGCGACGATTCTGTGAAGATCGACGAGCTTATGGACGTAAACGTAGTAAAGGTAACGACAAGCGAAAATAAAGAAGAAGCCGCAAAGCTTTTCAGCAAATACGACCTTGTGTCAATGCCCGTTGTTGACAGTGAGAACCGCCTTGTCGGAATAATTACCGTAGACGATATCGTGGACGTCATCGAGGAAGAAGCCACAAAGGATATGGAACAGATGGCTGCTATGCAGCATATCGAAACGCCGTACCTCAAAACAAATATCATGACGATAGTCAAAGCAAGACTTCCGTGGCTTTTCATACTTATGATAGCGGGAATGATAAACGGCGCGATATTGGGAAAATTCGAGGCGGCAATAGCCGCAATACCGCTGCTTGTAACCTTTATGCCAATGCTTACGGATACCGGCGGAAACTCCGGTTCTCAGGCAACTACAACGGTTATACGCGGACTTACGACCGGAGATTTAAAGCCGCATGATGTGTTTAAAATTCTTTGGAAAGAGATAAGGGTTGCGGTGATAGTGGGTACTATCTTCGCGGCAGTCAATTTCCTGCGCATAGTGCTTTTCACAAATGATCCCGACAGAATACTCGTAGGCTTTACGGTCGCAGTGGCTATGGTGTTTACCATATTGCTCGCAAAGAGCCTCGGCGCGGTGCTGCCGGTGCTGGTTCAGAAACTTCATCTCGACCCTGCCGTCGTTGCAGCGCCCATGATAACTACGGTTGTCGATGCAGTGTCGCTTACGGTTTATTTTAAGCTTGCAATGACTCTGCTTTCGTCAAGACTGTAAATACAATACTTAAAAACAACAGCCCGGTGCGCAGAATATGAGCGTGCCGGACTTTTCTTTGAGCGCTTTCCCGAAAAAATGCTCTTTTGGTATTGACATAAGCGCAAAAATGTGGTAAAATATCAGTACTTCCGTAAAATACGGGCGATTAGCTCAGTTGGTAGAGCACTCGCTTGACGTGCGAGTTGTCAGGGATTCGAGTTCCTTATCGCCCACCATATTTTTACTTTCTGTCGGTCTTTTCCGACAGATTTTTTTTGCGCATAAACAGAAACCCGGCATACTTAAAGCATACCGGGTAAGGAGAGAGAAAAGGATATTGCGCTGTGTTTACGCGAGAGGGTTTGTAAAGTTTACGCCGATAAGGTCTGCCGCAAGCTTTATTTCCTCTGTCTTGTCACCGGTTCCGAGGGCGAGATGATGCGTAGGACCTGCTTTGCACCAGTTTTCAACGAATTCCGTGCATGAATGATTTTCAAACTTGCACTTGGTGTTTGTGTTTCCTGTCTGAGGGATTTCACCCGGCATACTTTCGCCCTTTGTACAGATGAACTTAAACTGTTCGTTTCTGTCGAGAGAGCAGGAGAGGAGCGTTACGGGGCCGTTCTTTATGCTGAATTCTACGGATACGCCGCTGCCGGGTTTGCCGTGGAATTTTTTGAGCTTTCTCAGTACGGGCTTTTTGCTGCTGATGTTGATGTTGTGAGGACCGTCGTGACCTATTAGCACAACGTCGTCGTAGATGTCAAACGGGTGAAGCTCCGCAAAGGAGCCGCCGCCTCCGACCCTGTTCATTATGAGCATTGCCGCTGCGGTCTTGAGATCCGCCTCTCCGGCAAGAGGTATTCCGCGGCTTGTCAGCAGCGTGTTTCCGATTATGAGATTTGACGCAATCTTTTCATATTCGTTGCCGTGCTCGCCCTTGTAGAAGTACGCAAGCGCCGAAAGACCGTTGTTCTGTACAAGCTTGTCGAGCGCAACCGAGGTTCTTGCGGCAAGCTCTAAATCTTCGTCGTGAACGTAATCCGTAAGCGGATCGTTAGACGGCTCCATGATCTGGAACTTGGTCTTGATCTCGTCAATGCGCACCTTTATTTCGGCGTCGGAAGCACCGTCGCAGTATTCTTTCAGTTCGCACATTTCGAGCATTTTTACATGTGCGCCGAAGGTTCTTGAAAAGGCTGTCGGATCGGTGTTCATGTCGTACATTCCGTCGTAGGTGTGACCGAGGTAGCCGAACTTTGCGTACTTGAATGCGGATTTTGCACAGATTGCTTTTTCGTAAAGCTCTACGCGGCGTCTAATTGTTTGCTCCTGACTTTCGGCACATACCAGAAAGTATGGCATATGAGCGCCGAGTCTTTCGTAAACGCCGGCAAATTCGGGCATTGAACATATATCGTCGTTTACAAGCTGCATATAAGTTGTTGTCTTGCTGTAATCGAGCCTGTCAAGCGGCTGAAGTGCTATGAGAAACTGCGGTACGTCGCCGAGATACTTTGCAAACGGGAAAACCGTCTGCGAGGTTATGTAAGTCGTCATGACTATGAACAGCGCGTCAGGATCCTGCGCCTTGCAGCGTTTTAAGGCTTGTATGGCGGTGTCGTAGTCGTCTGCAAATCCTCCGTCGAATATTTCAATCTCGTCGCTGAAGTATTTCTTGAAACGCTCTGTTTTCTGCATCAATTCCTGTTTTAATCCGTCGAACTGCGGCCAGTAAATAAAATGTCCCATTCCGACAAGTCCGATCTTTGGCTTTGCTGCCATTATAATACGCTCCTTTCGGATATTGTTCTTTTCGATATTATAATAACGCCGAATCGTCATTCGGTAAATGCACCAAACGCTCAAAAACAGCACAAAACGACCGAATATGTATTGACACATCCGCATATTCGGTGTACAATTTCAAAAGAGGTGAGAATATGTTAAGAGCCGACTTTGACGTGTATGTAAAAAACATGGTGCTTGCGCATGAGTGTATGTATCAGTCGGGAAAGACGGACAGAAGATACGTAAGCGGCAGGCGCATTTCGGGTCTTGTCATGAGCATTTCGGGAAAAGCCGAGTATCAGACACAGGACGGCATGCTTAATATAGATACCGGCGATATTGTCTATCTTCCCGAAAGCCTGAAATATACGGTGTCTGCAAAAGACGGCTCTTTTATGCACTATACCGTAAATTTTGAGGCTGAGTTTCCATATCCTGATGATAAACCGGGAATGTGCGTGCTGCGCTGTGAAAACTGCGACGCCGCAAAATATAAAAGACTGTTTTCGCATATATGCTCTGTCTGGGATAAAAAGCAGCAAGGGTATCTCATGAACGCAAAATCCGCGCTGTATGAATTGCTTGCGGACTATTTCTGCGATATTTCGCGTGACAGAACGCTTTCCAAAAACTCGGCAAAACTTGCCGTCGCAAAGGCATATATAGATGAGCGGACGGATAAAAAAATAACCGCAGCCGAAATAGCCGCGGTCTGCGGAATGAGCGTGACGCACCTGCGCCGCAGTTTTAAGGAAAAGTACGGTATGCCCATGCTTGAATATCAGCTTGACGTCCGTATGTTAAGAGCTAAGGATATGCTGCTGTCGGGCAGCTATACCGTTTCCGAAATATCCGAAATCTTGGGATTTGACGACGCCAACTATTTCAGCCGCTGTTTTAAGAAAAAGAACGGCGTATCCCCGAAAAAGTACGGCGAGTTTTCGTAGACGTAATAATTTTCAGCATAACAAAACCCCGAAAACGGTACTTTTTTGTACATTGTTTCCGGGGATTATTTTTGATTAAAGTATTTCCGAATTATTATTCAATGTGACCGTATGCCTTGTTGAAATCTTTGAGTTTGCTCAAAGCAACCGACTCGCTTGCCGCATATGTGGAGGAGAAATCGTGAGTCGTGGATCTTGCAAGGTCGCGTCCGATGGACTGGAACGTGCCGCCGGAAACATATCCTATATCGTAAATAATACTGTCTCTGATAATGTCTATCATTTCTTCCGATTCGGTATCGCGGCTGTACTTTGTTTTTAGCGAAACATTGTAGAACGCAGGTACAACGTCGCGTGAACCTATTGCGCAGAGAGCTTCGATAATAGATCCGGTTCTTTCGGGATCGGAAGTTGTTATGGGCATTACAAGCAGATGGGCATGACCGTTTACGACAGTTGCATAATTATCGTCCTCTGTGAATTTGGGAAGAGGAAGAATACCGAAATTGTCGTCCATATTACGGAAACTTTTGGCGTTTCCGAGACCGCCGTCGGCAAACATTGCACGTCCTGTTGTGAATACGTCGGTGCCGTTGTAATTTGTCGGCTTGTTTGTGAAGTGTAAGAAGGTTGCGTCCGTGTCCATAAGATCAAAGTACTTGTCAAAAATATCGACAGTCTTTGAAGTGTTCAGCGTAAGAACCGGAATACCTTCGTCGTCTTTTGAGTATATTCTCTGTCCGCCCGTATAGAGAATGGAAATGGGCGACTGCCACTCCTGCGTGTAAAAACCGAGCTGATCGTCCTCAGGCGTAATAACACCGTCGCCGTTAAGGTCTTTGGCGCCCTTTTTGACAAGTTTCTGAAATTCGTCGAACGTCCATGTTCCGTTCTTAACCATGTCGTAAGGGTAGGACAGACCGAGTTCGTCAAAAATTCTCTTGTTGAAGTACATACACATGGCGTATGAAAGTCTGTGAAGAGAAATATCTCCGTCAAGCACATACAGATATCCGTTTATGTTTGCACTGTCAACTATATCTTTTGACCACCAGGGCTTGTCGAGGTGTATTGACTTTATGTCGTTGAAGTTTTCAACCGCGCCCTGAGTCGCATAGGAAAAAGCGGCTCTTGAATGAGGAAAAATTGCGTCGTAAGCGTCGTCGCCTGCAAGAATGGAGTTGAGCGCGTCGGTCTCTGAACCGCTGTCCGAAGATTCGGTTGCCGAGATCGTGATGTTGTACATTGATTCGACGAGCTTGTTCCTTGTGTATACCGCGTCGTCAACAACGTCGCCCGTCTTTTCTTCAAGATACTGGTCTGAGGTTTTGCCGGGACGGATAAGAATGCGGAAATTGTAGCCGTCGTAGTCGGCAGCCGCAAGATCTTTTGTGTATTCGTCTGTATCGGACGAAACATTACCGTCGGTCGACGCGCTGTCCTTTTGAGCCTTTTTGCAGCCTGACGAAATCAAAGCTGCTCCGACAAGAATAAGGGCTAACAGAGATTTGGCTTTCATTGTGACAATCCTTTCGTTCACCGGAAGGTATTCCGGCGGATAAAATTGTCAAATGGAGATAGTTTCAGCCAGATGGTAGAGATACTCGAAATGAGCTTTCTTTTCAAATGCTCTTGCAAGCATATCGTTCTTTTCGGACGGGTCGAGAGCGTCAAGCTCTTCCTTGGTAGCCTTGTTCTTTACGATTCTGTCGAGCTGGAACGCATATTCCATTTCCTCAACGCAGATCTTGCCCTTGTTGTAGCAGACAACAAGATTGTACTTGCCTTCGAGAAGAAGATCGACGGCTTTCGCGCCCATCTGGGTTGCAATAAGTCTGTCCTCGCAGGACGGGCTTCCGCCTCTCTGAACGTGTGCAAGACGTGCAAGTCTTGTTTCAATGCCGGTCTTTTCTTCGATTTCGGCAGTAAGCTCCTCCGAAAAGTTCTTACCCATACCCTCGGAAACCATAACTATGAAATTGCGCTTGCCCTCATGAGAATGTTTTATCATGTCAGCCATGAGCTTTTCCTTGTCAAAAGGAATTTCGGGAATTGCGATTCCGGACGCGCCTACCGCGATTCCGCAGTCAATGGCGATGTATCCGGCGCTTCTGCCCATAACCTCAACGACGTTGCATCTTGCATGAGATTCGCAGGTGTCTCTGAGTCTGTCAACCATTTCGATAACCGTGTTCTTTGCTGTATCGTAGCCTACGGTGTAGTCGGTTGCGGAAATATCGTTGTCGATGGTTCCGGGAACGCCGATACAGGGAATACCGAGTCTGGAAAGGTCGGTAGCACCTCTGAAAGTTCCGTCGCCGCCGATGGTAACGATACCGTCAATGCCGTTCTTTTCGCAGGTGTCAACAGCCTTTGCAAGTCCCTCGGGAGTCTTGAATTCAAGACATCTGTCGGAATAGAGCATTGTGCCGCCGTGGTTGATTATGTTTGAAACGTCTCTTGCACCGAGCAATTTCATGTTGTTTTCGAGAAGTCCTTTGTAGCCGCAGTAAATGCCCATGACTTCAATGCCTTTGGAAAGCGCGCTTCTTACGATACTTCTTACCGCAGCGTTCATTCCGGGAGCGTCTCCGCCGGAGGTGAGTACACCTATTCTCTTAAAATCCTTAGTCATAAATATCCCTCTTATTCTAAAATGATTTGCCGAATGAATAAAAAAATACCTACAATATGATATTTTGAGAATATTATAGTACCCAAGTTACAAAAAACTATAAACTGTATGAAAACTATGTGTAACATTTGACAATCTCATTATAGTTTGCGGAAATAATGGTGTCAAGAGATTATTTGTGATACAAAAAGCAAAAAAAGAAAGTGTGATGAAAAATCCAAACGCCGCACCCGAAAATGTGATGATTTATGATGCCGAAAAACGCAAATATTCAGTTTTGAAATGCGGCCCGTGTTTATTATAAGTAAACATTTGCACAGAGGTGTTGACAATTCGGAGAAAACGGATTATAATGGTAAAAAATAAATAATACGGAGGGACAGACATGAAGGTAGTAAACATCAGACTTTCCGCAATAGAGGAAGTAAGGAATTTTGTAAATATAGTCAGCCGCTTCGACGGAGAGGTTGATCTCAAAAGCGGCAGATACGTTGTCGATGCAAAGTCGATAATGGGTATTTTCAGCCTCGATTTGCTCAATCCTATCGAAATGACCATACATTCCGATAACTGCGACGAGCTTCTCGAACAGCTTAAGGACTATATCGTAAAGTAAAAATCGTAAAATTTAAGATTTTCGGCTGCGTAACGGCTCTGTACCGTAACGCGGCTGTTTTTTTGCGCAATTTTTCAGCGCACCTCAAACAGTCTTGACATAAAACCGTATGTGTGGTATAGTATTATTAATCAATGTTCAGTAATAAAGAGGGATTAAGATATGGCAAGAAAGCCGATGTATGACGGCGGAACAAAAAATAAGATAGTGGAAGTCGCGTCAAAGATGTTTTTTGAAAAAGGCTATGAGGGCACGAGCGTCCGCGCAATAATGAGAGAGGTCGGCGGAGAAATAGGGCTTTTTTACTATTATTATGAATCAAAGGACGCGCTGTTTTCCGATGTGTTCGAAAATTTTTTTGAACCGTATAAAGCGGAGTTTGAAAAAATAGCGCGCGAGGCGCAGACGGATCCTTATCAGCCGCTGCTTAGATTTTTCGTATATGTAAAAAAGCAGGTGCGTATTTTCCGCAAAAAGTATGAAGCAAATATGCACAGAACCGTGCGCTGGGCAATACGTGAGAGAACCCTTACCGTAATTGAGCCGTATATCGAAAGAATAATACAGGCGATAGTGCCGTTCGGCGCAAAGCCCGTAATGCCGATACCTCTTACGGCAGTATTTCTTTCGCACGGCGTCGGCAGCATAATTCTGCACGAGGACGCCGACTGGGTCGATGATTCTACGGAAGAGCTCAGAAAAACCGTAAATCTTATTATGGGACTCGATAAGGAGACCTCCGAAAAGATGTTTGGTTACAGTATCTATATAAATAAAAATAAGTGAGGATTATTCAATGGAGCTTGTAAGACTGACAAAGGAAAACGTTGAAAACGAACATATATGCTGCGCAATATCAAATAACAAAGATGTTCAGGTAATGTCAAAAAAGGCGTGGCTTAAAGACAGGCTTGACGACGGGCTTGTTTTTCTCAAAGGAAATGTCCGCGGAAAGTGCTTTATAGAGTATATCCCGGCGCAATTCGCGTGGGTTCCCGTACAGGCGGACGGATATATGTATATAGACTGCCTTTGGGTGTCGGGACAGTTCAGGGGACACGGAAACGCGGATATTCTGCTTGAAGAGTGTGCGCGCGACAGTAAACAAAAGGGAAAAAAGGGACTTTGCATCATATCGTCGGATAAGAAAAGACCGTTTCTTGCGGATAAAAAATTCCTTTTGCATAAGGGTTTTGAGGTGTGCGATAAGGCTCAGCCTTATTTTGAACTTCTGAAACTTGATTTTGAAGATAATGAAACAAATGTCTGCTTTTTGCCGAACGCGAAAGAACCTAAGTGCCAAAGCGCCGGACTTACGGTGTATTATACAAATCAGTGTCCGTTTACGGCAAAATATGTGCCGATATACCGCGATATCGCTCAGAGTGTCGGCGTGCCGATGAACGTTTTTCATACCGACAGCCTGCAAAAGGCAAAAAACGCGCCCTGTGCCGTTACGACGTTTACGCTGTTTGCCGACGGAAAATTTCTGACAAACGAGCTTGTGACGGAAAAGAAATTTGCGAAACTTTGCGAGGACTATAAGTACGGCGGTATATAGAGATAATGATGAGAAAACCGTAGTTTTAGAAAAAACTTGCCAATGTCACGAATTGTCGTCGGCGTGCCGCAAAGATTTAGCGTAAATTAATATCACAATTTATCACATGACGGCATTATGTTTCTTCACCGTGTCCCGTGAAAAGCGGAATGCGGTGATTTCTGTTGTGCAAAATGACGTTAATTGTTGTGCAGATTGACAAAATGTGCGGATTTCTATTGAATTGCGGCAGCTTTTCTGATAAAATACTCACGTAAAATAAATAATCGCACGGTGATTATGCGGCAGGCTGGAAGGCTTTAAAAATATCACAATTTTTCACAAATGAAAAGGAGAATGCATTATGATGAGAATGAAACGTGCTTTGCTTGCGGCGGGCGCAGTATTGGCATCTGCCGCCATGAGCGTTTCGTCGTATGCACAGTTTTCAAAGACTCATAATTATGCCGACGGTATGTTTTCCGACGTTGATGCCGGAGCATGGTATGCGCCTGAGGTAAAAGGAACATACGAACTCGGATTTATGAACGGAACGGGAGACGGTAAGTTTTCGCCGTCCGGAAATGTGACCGTTGCGCAGGCAGTCGCTGTTGCGGCGAGATTGTACGCCGTAAATAACGGGGAAACAATACCTGCGTCCGATGCCAAGGATTGGTATGCGCCGTATACGGAGTACGCAATATCAAAGGGAATAATTTCAGAAAATTCTTTTGACGGTTATACAGGAAACGCAAAGCGCAGCGAAGCTGCCGAAATAATGTATAACGCACTGCCCGAAGACTTTTTCTTACCCGTAAACGACGTAAAGAAGATACCCGACGTTTCCGCGTCGTCGCCTGTCTACCAAAAGCTGCTTTCGCTCTACAGAGCCGGCGTTGTAATGGGCTCCGATGAATACGGAACATTTTATCCCGACAATACTATCACAAGAGCCGAGTATGCGGCGGTAATAAACCGTGCGGCACTTCCCGAAAGCAGGCTTAAAAAGACTCTCAAAGAAAATGTTTCAGACGACGCATATCTGCTTTGCAGAAACATGACATATACAAGCGGTAAAGAGGGAATAGCCTCGGGCTGGGTGTTTGATAACCGCGGCGGCCCTGCAAGAACGAGCATTGACGGTTCTTACGGAGAGCTCAAAGACATAAGCACCGAATATGGAACGGCTATGATACGAGAGTTCAACCGTACCGATACCGGGACTATTGTGCTTGAAACGGTGTATGTTCTCGATTCAAACGGAACATACCTTGAATTTCGCGACGAGGACGGAAACAGCACATACCGTATACAGACAGACGCAAATGTTTGGAAGATTCTCGGCAAGGACGGAAAGTATACGGCAATTTCCGAAAACGCAATCGACGGCATATCCGCAAAGAAGTTCAGATTCCGTATATATATCTGCCTTGACGAGGGTGTAAGCCGTACATATATAAATGACGAATATCTCGGCGAATATCCTCTGCTTTCGGATAATGTACTCAATTACAGATACGCAACCGACGAAAAGTGCGTCGGAACGGTTACGGCAGGCTCTGTCGTAATGCCGGTAAATTATAAAGTATATGAGGACTTTACGCATTTCGGTGCGTCTGAAGTATACGGCTGGACGGTTTCGGAGGGAGTAAATTCGTCAAATGAGCTTGTACTCGCGAATAACTCGTCCGCACGCAAGAGCTTTGACGGTGCAAACGGAAAAGTTGCCGCAGAAACATACTTTATTCTGCCCGACGGCGGAGAATTTTCGTACTCGCTGCTTTCCTCCGGCAAAACGGCTGTTGTTTTTGATTCCAAAGACGGAAAGTTCCGCGCAAACGGCAAGGAGGTATATACTTTCACAAAGAATATGTGGTACAGACTGAGAATTGCAGCCGATACCGATAACGGCACAGCCGATATATGCCTTAACGGACGAGTAATTGCAAATGTTCCGCTGAGCGCATCGGGCAGCATAGACGCTTTTGAGGTAAAGACAGCAAGCAATACCGCAAAATTCGATAACATGAACGTGTTTGAGCTTGTTGAGCATGACGATTATGTGCCCGAACCGACTGCACGCGCAAATTATGACGATTATGCCGTAGGCGTGAACGTCTGCTCGCTCTGGAGAAACGGCGATCATTACGGCTGGGCTTGTATTACGCCTTATGATGAACCGCGTCCCGTTCTGGGATATTACGATGAGGGAAATCCAGAAGTTTCCGACTGGGAAATAAAGTTCATGACAGAACACGGTATAGATTTTCAGGCTTTCTGCTGGTTCTCCGATACCTATAACGCACCCGTAAAAGAACCGAGCATGTCGGCGGCTTTGCATAACGGCTATATGTACGCAAAATACAGCGACTATATGGACTATGCCATAATATGGGAGGCAAGCAACGGCAATAATTTCAACGCCGATACTTTCCGCACAAAGATAGTGCCGTACTGGTTTGAAAATTACTTCCTTGATGACAGATACGTAAAGCTTGACAATAAAATACTTCTCTTCGTGTTCGGCGCGGGAAAACTCGGAACAAGCAAGTATTTCGGAAGTGCGCAGAACGCGAGAGCGCAGCTTGATTTTCTCGATGAAACCGCAAAGTCATACGGTTTTGACGGAGTTGTTATAATTTCCGATAAAGACAATGCCGATACCGCAATGCTTGCCGCATGCGGAGTAGACGCGGATTACGCCTACCATTGGAATACTTCGGGTAAGACCGTCGAGGCAAACCAAAAAGGAATGCTTGACGGCGCGGAAAATAAAAACGTGTATTCCATACCCACCGTTTCCGTCGGATTTGACTGTATGCCGTGGTACGGTATAAGAAACGGCAATATGACGGTTTCGGATTACGAAACAATAAATAAGTGGGTCGTTGACGACTACTTCAAGAAGTATCCTGCCGAAAAGGGCGCATGGAACGACAGACTCGTAATGCTCTCGACATGGAACGAATTCGGAGAGGGAACATATATAGCGCCTTGCGGGCTTAACGGCTTCGGCTACCTCGATGTAGTAAGAGGTACCTATACAAACCTTGAAAAAACGCATAACGACGCCGTTCCGACAGAGGCACAGGCAAAGCGTATAAACAGACTTTATCCGCAGTATGCAAGACTGCTCAGAAACGACGGCTGGTTCTGGTATGAAAATGCGGGAGTAAAGGAAACCGATATTGAAAGTATCTTCAAGTATGATTTTACGCCCGACAATTCCGCGTTTGCCGGTATTGACAGCTCGACGCTGAGTTCCGAAAACGGCGTAAGCGCACGTTCGGCTTCCGATAGCAATGACCCTGTTGTTTATACCAAGAACGTCGTAAATGCGGATATTGCAGACGCTGCGTTTATAAAAGTCACCGCGAAAGTGCCTAAAGGACTCAAGCTTGAAATATTCTATACCGTAAACGGAGATACCGACTGGAATCAGAAAAAGTCATTCAATATCATTTCCGATTCCGATGAGCTTAAAACGTATATGATAAGAATCAGAGACGATAATTTCAGCGGCAAGCTCAGACGTATCCGAATAGATCCCGGCAATAAGCCGTCGATTGATTTCACGGTAAAATCCTTTGAAGTGCTTAAATTCAAGAGCGGCGTCAACTCAAAACTCTTTGTAAACGATACCGACGTTTCGAGCGAGATACCGAACGATATAAATTCCGGAAATTACCTCTATGCCTTTGATCCCGCAAAGGGACAGATATTCGCGCTTAATTCTTTCTGCACGTGGAGAAAGGAAAACGGCACACTTAAGATAGAGGCAAACGGACATACCGTCGGATATACCGTAGGTTCCGATAAGTATAAGGCTGACGGAAAAGAGAAAGATCTCGGATATAGGCTCTATACAAAAGACGGTCTGCCGATGCTTTCCTTTAAGACGCTGTGCGCCGAACTCGGATATGGGTATACCGAAAAAGACGGCAATGCGTATGTAAAGACTCCGCAGTATACGCCTGCCGAAGAAACGGCAAAACCCGTTCCCGGCGTGTGGAACTTTGACGGATACGATTCCGAAAATTGGTCGTCGGACTATATGGCTCTGTTTACCAAAAACGGAACTATGACAATGACGGTTCTGGACGATACAAACTATGATCCGAGTATGTACTATAAAGGCGCGCTTGCTCTCAACAGCTCCAAGTATAAGGAGTTTGAGATAAAGGTAAGATATAAGTATTATACGCCCAAAGAGGGCAATCAGAAGATCTCGGTCTACTTTACAACAAATGCCGACGCGTCGTGGAATGAGGCAAAATCAATCAAGGTTGAACTTAAATCGCGCGACAGCGGACAGGACTGGGAAACATATACCGTAGACCTCACACAGCTTGAAACCTGGAAGAATACCATAAACGGACTTCGTTTTGACCCGTTCAATGCGTCGGGATATATGGAAGTTGATTATATGAAGTTTATAACGGCAGCCGGTGTTGACGAGTCTGAACTCATGGAAACGGAATTTTCGATAATCAACGGTGACGCAGAGGATACCTCAAATGTTGCATTCTACTCCGTAAACGGTAAGGTAACAATAATTCCCGAACCGGGAAACGAAAGCAACCATGTATATCTCGTAACAGGTAATCCCGGAAAGAACTGGACATACTTCAGACAGTCCGTGACTTATAAGCTCGGCAAGAAGTATACCGTATCGTTTGATGTAAAGCTTGTCGGGGATACCGCCGGAAACGGAACATCGGAGGGCAGTTTCGCCTGCAACTTAAGATACTTTGATGAGTCTGCAACGAATAATTTCGAGCATACAATAAAGACGTTCAAGGCGAATACCTCTGAGTGGGTTCATGTAGAGTCGGTTCATATTCCGAAACAGATCGACGGTCCCGACGGACATGACTTTTCGATATACGCCGATCCCGTAGGCGACATTTCACTGTCATATATGGTGGATAACGTGGTAGTTACGGAAGAAGACGCATAAAACCGAATAAGTAAATAAAAGCGTCCGGTACAGAGCTTGATTAAAAGATGTATCGGACGTATTTTTTATTCGTGCTTTGAGATAAAATCCTTAAAGTCCTGCGGCATGGGAGCAACTATTTCCGTGACATTTTTGCCGTCAAGTGAAAAACTCAGCTTTTCGCAGTGTAACAGCGCTCTTTCAGTGTCTGAGTTTTGCGTGCCGTAGAGAAAATCGCCGTATAGCGGACAGCCTATGTGCGACATATGAAGTCTTATCTGGTGGGTTCTCCCGGTTTTGGGAAAGCAGCGTATAAGAGAATATTTGCCGCCGCCGAGAACTTTCAGCGTTTCGTAAAACGTGACTGCGCTTTTGCCGTCGGGTGAAACACGGCGCTTTATGCGGCTGCCGGGTTCGCGCGATATTGCCGCGTCGATTGACCCAGATTTCGGTTCGGGTACGTTTTCGCAGATTGCAAGATACTGTTTTTGCAGATTTCCGTTTGCCAGAAGCTCCGACAGCTTTGCGCAGACAGGCGCATTTTTGGCTATGAGAACAATTCCCGTCGTGTCCCCGTCAAGCCGCGTTACGGGACGAAAAGTAAAGGGTACGCCGCGGTAACGGAACATAACGGCATTGGCAAGCGTTCCGGAATAATGCCCCGCAGACGGGTGTGTCGGCATTGCGGACGGTTTGTTTACGGCGAGAATGTCGCTGTTTTCAAAAATAATGTCAAGTGAAATGTTTTCAGGCTTTATCTGGGAACTGTTTATGTCGGTAAAGGTAAGCGTCAGAATGTCGCCGTCGTAAACCTCGTGCCTTACGGTGACGGTTTGACCGTTCAAGGCTATTCCGCCCGAAAATTTAAGCTTTGACAGGCTTCGTGAAGTTACCGAAAAGTTTTCGGCAATTATCTGCTTTACCGTTTTACCGTTGTCGGCTTTGCAGCAGGTGTATTTGTAAGTCATTTGGTTTTCTTTCGTGAGTGTTAAATTTACTTTATATTAATGATACCCGTATTTTGAAAAAATGTCAAGTCACACGCATGCGACGCAGTGCTTTTTTGTAGGGTGCATACATTGACAAACGCGCCCGATTGATGTAAAATATATTTAATTGCCGAAAAGGGAGGGAAAACGCATTGTACATAAACGAATATAATAAAACAGGCGGATTTTTCCCTGCCGGAGGAATTTCGGCGGGATACGTAACGGTGAATGCCGACGGAACACTCGGAGAGTATAAGCTCGCGCCCGATAGCGCATACGCGCCGCACGGCGATTTTTTCGGTCTGTTCTGCATAGAATGTTCGTCCGAAACACTCGGCACGTCAGGCAGAACCGTGGGAAGCACCGCAGCATTTGATACAGGCTTTCCCTGCTACGAAAAGATAAACACATGTAAAAGCTTTCCGTTTGCATATACGGAATGTACGGACAGCGGCTTTCCCGTAAAAGCAAAGCTTGCTTGCCTTGCGCCGTTTGTGCCTCTTAACGCTGCGGATTCGGAAATTCCGGCAGCACTTTTTGAAATAGAGCTTGAAAATATATCAGAGCGTGAGCTTGACGTCACGGTGCATCTTGAACTATCGGGGAAACTTTCGGAGAAAGAAAGTAAGGTGGGCTGCGATAAAGCTACGGACAGCGCGTTCTCTGAATATTCTTTCACTGAATTTTGCGGAAACATCTGCATAAGCTCGGACGTAAAGGATATAACGTTCGGCAAACATAATACGCTGTTTTCACACGTTAAACTCGGCGCAAAAAAGAAATGCACCGTAAAATTTGCCGCTGCGTGGTATTTTCCGGATTTTAAAGACGGCAGAAAGAATTATTACGCACAGTATTTTGAAAGCTCGTCCGAATGTGCTGCATATTGCTTTAAACACGGCGAAAGACTTAAAAATTCGGGGCTGTGCCTTGAAAAAGCGCTTAGCGGCTTGACAATTTCCAAAGATCTGAAAGGCAGTCTTGAAAATGAGTTTGAAAACTTGTGTAAACTTCCGTACTGCCGCTTTTCGGACGGCAGTTTTGAGCCGTGTCCCGAGGACTTTGACGCACTCAGACAGCTGCTGCGGAATATGTCGGTTTCGGCAATGTTCCCCGAACTCGATAAGAGCCTTATGATGTTTTCGTTAAGGCAGAGCAGGAATAGGAATGTTTCCGAAAGCACAAGACTTGCGGCGGTTTTGCGTGCGTATAATACATTTCTTGCCGACGGAGATTCCGAGGCGCTTATTGAAATATGGTTTTATGTTTCAAAGTGCATTGACGCTAAAGAGGTGCCCGAAAACAGCGAAAATTTCGGACTGTATGTGCTTTGCCTTTACACAGGATATAAAATGGCGTGCGCCGTGAAGGACAGAACGCGTAAAGCGCGCTATAAAGAGATGTACGAAAAGGCAAGAGAAATATTTGTAAATGAAAAAAGAGCGCTGCCGCACGAAATATACGCATTGCTTTCGCATTTCGGCTCACTCGGAGAACTTCCCGAAGAATACCGCAGCGTAAACTTTGATTTTGACGGATATGCGGGACTTTGCATAACGTCGGGCTTTTCGTATAATATGTATGACAAAAGCGTGTGCTTTGAACCGGATATGGCGTATGCCGACGAGCAAGGCGTGTTCAAGAGCTTTTTTTGCACACAGACGGGATTCGGTATACTCGAAGAGGGCGTCGATTACGTTGAAATACGTATGCTTTGCGGCATAATAAAAGTGCGGCATATAAGAACGCCCAGAAAACCGCGAATGACGCTGTACGGCGGCAGAAAATGGAAATTCGAGGACAAAGATCACGGTGCCGAACTCGATAACGTGCTTATAGTCACGCCCGATAAAAAGCTTACCGTTATAATAGACGCGTCAAGGGAGATTGGAATTTAAAATGGAAAAAGAAAATATAACGCTTAAAAAATCCGATTATTATTATGAACTTCCCGAAGAGCTTATCGCGCAGGCCCCGGCGCAGAAACGCGATATGTCAAGGCTTATGGTTTTGGATAAGAACACGGGAAATATCGAACACAGATATTTTCACGATATCGTCGACTATCTTAAACCGGGCGACGCGCTTGTGCTCAATAATTCAAAGGTAATACCCGCGCGCCTCTTTGCAAAGCGCTATATCAAGGACGAAACCGGAAAACTCACGGATAAACTCGGGGACACGCATATAGAAATACTGCTTCTGAAACGCCATGACGAAAAAACATGGGAGTGCATTGTCCACCCCGGGAAAAAAGTGACCGAAGGCACAAAACTTCATTTTTCGGATAAGCTTGAGGCGACCGTAACAAAAGTTCTTGACGACGGAAACAGAATGATAGAATTCTCCTATGAGGGCGAGTTTTATTCCATACTTGACGAAGTAGGTGAAATGCCGCTGCCGCCTTATATTCACAGCCGAGAAAGCGCAAAAGACCGTTATCAGACGGTTTATGCAAAATATGAGGGTTCAAGTGCGGCGCCTACTGCCGGACTTCACTTTACGAAAGAACTGTTGGAACGCATAGAGAACATGGGCGTTGAGATAATATACGTCACGCTCCATGTCGGACTCGGCACGTTCAGACCCGTAAAAGAGGATATAATAACCGAGCATAAAATGCACTCGGAGTTTTATACCGTGAGCGAAGAAAGCGCGCGCAGAATAAACGAGGTAAAGAAAAACGGCGGACGCGTGGTGTGTGTCGGAACGACGTCGTGCAGAACCGTTGAATCCGCTGCGGACGATAACGGAATTGTTCACGCAGGCAGCCGCAATACCGAGATTTTCATATATCCCGGATATAAATTCAAAGTCCTTGACTGCCTTATAACAAACTTTCATCTTCCCGAAAGCACGCTTGTAATGCTTGTTTCGGCTCTTGCCGGACGTGAAAATATCCTCGCGGCTTATAAGTGTGCGGTGGAGAACAAATACCGTTTCTTCAGCTTTGGGGATGCGATGTTTATAGTATAAAAGATTTCCGATTGGTAATTTTCTTATATACCGTAAACATCGGCGACGCGATGTTTATAAAGTAGTTTGCGTCTTTAAAAATAATTCGCAGCAAAATTCAAGGCACGGTGTAAACCGTGCCGTTTTTATGTAAAAATAAGTAAAAAAAATCAAAAACGCCGTATTATTTGGCGTATGAAACCAGGAATTCAAGCTCATCGTCAAGTGCGCAGACCGAGAATTTTTCTATGCTTGCGGGAATGAGATAAGACGAACTTTTTTCGAGAGGGAATTTCTCGTCAAGATATTTTATGTAGCCTTTTCCCGAAAGACAGAGAATGTTCAGCATATTTTCGCGGCAGAAAGATACGCTTGAAGAAGTTTTAAGATTATATTTTTCAACGCCGAAGAATGAGCAGTCGCAAAGCGTTGTGACGCGGCAGACATCGGAATCTTCCTCAACGCGGTTTGTCACGAATTTTTCGGGAAATTCCGTATTGATCACCTCGGACGCCTGCTTTATGTGAAGTTCTCGCTTTTTGCCGTCCTTGCCGACTCTGTCATAGTCGTACAGACGGTAGGTGGTGTTGGAATTTTGCTGTATTTCCGCAATTACTATTCCTGAACCTATTGCATGAACCATGCCTGCCGGAATGTAGAAACAGTCGCCCTTGTGAACTTCGGCGTAGTTCAGGATTTCTCCGAGAGAACCGTCCGCGCTTCTGCTTTCAAGCTCGTCGAGAGACGGAACTTTTTTGTCCTTTAATCCGTAAACAAGCTTAGCGCCGGGCTTAGCGTCTACAATGTACCACATTTCTGTTTTTCCCGCGTCGAGTCCGTTTGCTGCGGCATATTCGTCGTCGGGGTGAACCTGGACAGAAAGACGGTCGTTTGCGTCGATAAGCTTTATAAGCAGCGGAAAATCCGTGTCCTTGCCGATAACAGCGGCTTTTGATGCTTGATTTATGTACTCGTCAAGCGTCATTCCGCGGTAGTCGCCGTTGTCTATTGTGTTGCAGCCGTCGGGACGGTCGGTCATGACCCATGCTTCGGCAATGCTCTGACCTTTTTCGCCTATGCCGAAATTTTCACAGAGATATGTTCCTCCCCAGAGTATTTGCTTTGTTACGGGTTTTAACTTTAACGGATAGATTTTCATTGTCGTTTTCCTCTCAAGAAAAAATTGCATAAAAGCCGAAAAAACGGAAATAATACTTGTACAAAACAAAAAAGGAGTGACTTTTATGTCAAAGAATAAGCAGAAACAGCACGGAACCGATAAGGCGCAGAATCAGCAGCCTCAGTCGCAGACTCAGCCCTCCGATTATAAGGATTCAAAGTCCGAACCTCAGGGCGCAAAAAATCAGCAGAAGAATAAGTAAGCCTGCGCGCTCGGAATACGCATATTCAGTCCTTCTTCGGAAGGACTTTTTTGATGTTATATAACAGTATATCACCGAAAGCGCCAAAAGTCAAACACTATTATGTGATTTTATGCAAAATGAGTGACATATTCTGCTGTGTTTGTTTATCAGAAGTCATACGCTTGAAAAAATGTTTATAATCCGTCCGAAACGTTGACATTGCGGTAAAACAGTGATATATTTATAATGATAAAAACGTAAATATCAAAAGAGGAAGGATATAAAAATGACTTCAAAATTCAGACATCTGCTTTTTGCGCTTTGTTTTGCACAGACGGTGGTTTTTGCAATGAATACGTCTGTGTCGGCAAATACTCCCGATGCGGTTTTCAGTGAAGAAGTTTCGGAAGATGCCGAACTTTCGGAAGACGTATTTGTGCCTGTCGGCGGAATTCTTTCAGACGGCGAGCTTGTCGTTGCGTCGGGAACCTGCGGAAAAGAACTCGGCTGGTCTTTGGATAAATACGGTAACCTTGCGGTGTACGCGACAGCAGATATAAAAGCGACCGGCAAGGGATACATGACCGATTGGGTGATGGATAATAAAGTTCCGTGGAAGAATTACCGCGATAATATAAAAAAAGTAACTTTGCCGGACGGAATAAAGAGTATAGGCATAAATGCTTTTAATAATTGTACGAATCTTGAAAGAGTCAACTTCCCGAACAGTATAAGAACGATAGGCGAGAAATCGTTTTTGGAATGCGGAAAACTGACGTCTGCTGATATGAAAACGGGATTGCGCTATATAGGTTCGGGCGCTTTCAGAAATTGTGAGGCGCTTGTGACGGCAACGATTCCCGAAACCGTGAGCGTTATCGGCGGCAGTGCTTTTTATATGTGTAAGTCGTTAAAGGAAATCAATCTTCCCCAAACGCTTATTGAACTCGGAGACGAGGCGTTTTACGGCTGTGAAAGCTTAAAGAACGTTACAATACCGCCGGAAATCGACATAATTCCTGACGGTGCTTTCGCATATTGCAAATCATTGCAGAGCGTTGCATTACATAAGCATGTATATAAAATTTCAAACAATGCGTTTTATCAGTGTGAGAGTCTGAAAAGTCTGACGATGCCGTCGGGACTTGACACAGTCGGAGAGTCTGCCTTTGCGCAGTGTAAATCGCTGTCCTCCGTAAACTTTAATACGGAACTCCGCACCGTCGAAGCAAGTGCGTTTGAAGACTGTACTTCGCTTAAGAGCATATCTCTGCCGCAGAATGTCGGAAAGATAGGAGCTTCGGTGTTTGCAGGGTGTACGTCTCTGACAAGCGCAAATATACCTAAAACAACGCATAATCTTGCCGGAAATGCATTTGCCGGCGATACGCTGCTTAAAAATTTTAAGGTTGATCCGGCAAACGAAAATTATGTTTACGATAAAAACGCGGTATATACCAAAGACCGCGAAACGCTCGCGCTTGTAATACCGACCTATAAGGGTGTATTTGAAATACCGGACGGCGTGAAATATATCGGCGAAGGTGCTTTTTCGCGTCTTGAAACGCTTGAAGGAGTGAAGATTCCGGAAAGTACCGAGCAAATATGGTCAGACGCATTTTCGGAATGTACGGGACTTACAAGGGTTGATTTCCCTGAGTCTTTTTTGAGCATCGAAGATAATGCTTTTCTCAACTGCACAAATCTTTCCGAGGTCACATTCGGAAATGTTACCGGCATAGGAAAAGCTGCTTTCAGCTATACCGCGCTTACCGAGGCGGTCATTCCCGAAAGCGTTTCTTATATCGGCGAATCCGCGTTCAGCTATTGTAAAAAATTAAAAAGCGTAATTATAAAGGGATCTGAATATACAGTTCCGGCTTTCTGCTTTTTAGGCTGCGAAAAGCTTGAAAAAGCAGAACTGGGTGAGAAAACCGAGATGATTGGCACGCTTGCTTTTAGGGATTGTAAGTCTCTTACCGAAATATACCTGCCCGACAGCGTACAGGCGATTTATAATCAGGCTTTTCAGGACAGCGGTCTTGAAAAAATAAGAGTTTCGGGAAACCTCAGAGAAATATCTATCTATGCATTTAAGAATGCTCCGCTCAAAGAGTTTTACTATGATTCGACTCCCGAAAAGTTTGCTCTTTCCGGAATTTCCGGAGATGTACCCAAAACCGCGGCGGTTTACTTTACGTTGAAAGATTCCGAAAATAACGTTGCTCTTGTGACGTCAGACTCGGAAAACACGCTTGCGGCAAAGCTGAAAACCGACGCAAATGACGGCGATACACTTCCCGAATCTCTGAAAGCGCAGCTTGACGGCAAAAAAGTTTCCGTACTTGACGTTTCACTCGAGAGTGCGCTCGGACAGAGCCTTTCGCCCGACGGAAAACTCATTATAGGCACAGATGTTCCCGACGGATTTTCAGAGAATATGTCCGTGTACAGACTAGGCTCCGACGGCACGCTCAAAGCCTTGGAAAACAGATATACGCATGAAAAATACGTGTTTGAAACCGACAGCCTCGGCACGTTTGTGTTTGCGCAAGGCACATATACGGCAGGAGATATTGATGGGAACGGCAGCGTCGATATAGACGACGCAATACTGCTTTTCAGACACAGTATGCTGCCCGATCTTTACCCGATAGAATATGCGGGAAATACCGATTTCAATAAGGACGGCAAGTTCGATATAGACGACGCGATACTGCTTTTCAGACACAGTATGCTGCCCGATCTTTATCCGATAGACTGATAATAAACGACAAAAATATATAAAAATAAGCTAAGTGCAAAGGATCTGCCTATCTTTACGCTTAGCTTTTCTTTTTGTTTTTATTTCATTTTACAGGTAGAGTGCGAGTCCGTCGGTTGAGAGCTGAATGTCGAACGGGAATTCCTTGAAGATCTGTTCAAAACCTTGCAGCCTCGGATAATGGTAGTGGTTTAACAGCATTTTTGATGTGTTTGTCTTTTTGAGCTTTTCCTTTATGTCCTTTAGATCCGCGTGCGCCATTTCGCATATTACAAGGTCGTGCTTTTGCGTGCCGACAACCTGTTCGTATTCGGGAAATCCAATGTCCATATCGCCGGTAAACAGTACGTTTTTGTTCTCCGCAAGTATTTCGTAAGCAAATGCCGGATACTGCCCGTGCATAATATGCATTGTCGGAATTGCGCGCACTTTTATATTTTCGTCCCGGTAGCAGATACCCTCTTTTGTTACTCTGAAGTCAACGGTTTTGCATATTTCTTCGGGATCCAGATGTATGGTTTTTGCAAATGCCAGATAACCGTCCAAGGCGTCGTCCTCGGGAAGATAGCAGACGGTCTGATCATTGTAACGGTAACTCAGAAATTCTTCGTGCAGCGATAAGAGCCCGTTAACATGATCTGAGTGCATATGTGTGATGAAGACCGCGCGTACTGCGGAAAAGTCTGCGTCCTGTTCCACTAAGTGTTCGTCAACTGCGGAACCTGCGTCGATTATGTAAATTTTGCCGCCTGTTTCCACCATTGTGCAGGATACGACTCTGCCTTTTTCGGGATATCCGTGGCTTGTGCCGAGAAATGTTATTTTCATTCAATCTCCCTCGTTTTTCGTATTTTCGACATTATATCATATATGTATTAAAGTGTCAATAATGTATGCGGAAAACGTCGGCGACACGATTTTGTCACTCAAAAATGCTTTTGTGATAAGCATACTGCTTGCAGGCATGATGCTTGTACAAATGACAGCCTTTGCAGCACCGGAAGCCGAGGTTGCCGAAACCGCACAGGAAACCGTAAGCGAGGTGCAGACGGGTGCGGAACTCAATGCGGAGGATTACGGATATCCTTTCCCGAATTTCAGCCTTGATATGTCATCTCAGCCCGAAGGAGTTGCGAACGAAATCAAAGCCGGAAAAGTCAGCGAATCCCTGACAATGTTCGGAACTTTAGTTGTAAAAGACGAAAATGCAAATGACGGTTATCCTGCGTATATTGACGCAATACAAAACATTATTTTGGTGAGGTTAAATATAATGAATAAAAAGTACGCAGAACCCGAATTCAAAATCGAAATTTTTGTTTCTGACGAGGATATTCTCAATGCCAGCGGCGAGCACGATGTTATCATTGACGCCGAGGAACTTTTCTGACAGTTGAATTCAAATTGATAACCGTGACGGGCAGTAAACTGCCCTTTTTTACTTTATTAACAAACAATTAAGCGATAGCAATAATGTTATACAAACAGCAACATTGTTATAATCACGAAATCGACGAAAAAATGTAAAAATCTCCTGTGAAATGCGCAAATATAGTTTAAATGTCAATGTGGTGTAAGTATAATTTTGTTATAATCTACAATTTGCGGCTTTGTATTTGTTCAGATTTGCCGAAAATGCACTTTGTAACAATTTATTCATTGATTTTTGTGCTAAAACAAACTATAATTATATTGTAATGATTGACGCGATGCTGTACGGAAAAGTTTTGAATTTTCGGAACTCTGCACGGCAGGTATTTTTGCGTTTAGACGTCTGCTTGCCAAAAAGCAGCAAAATAAAACAAAAATACGACAAATTTGTACAACTCTGTGTCGGAATTGTGTCGGTATCAGCGTCAGAAAATACTTTTAGCGTAAAAATCCTTCAATAAAACTATATTTAACAAAAGGAGAGTGTAAAAACATGAAGAGATTTTTCAGCGTTATCCTCGCAGCACTTATGCTTGCACAGACAACGGCTCTTGCCGCACCCACGGCGGAAACTGTTGAAAATGCCGGTGAAGTTACCGAAAACGCACAGCTTCTTGATGAAGAAAAAGAAACTGTCGTGGACACCACAAATTTGTATGAGGAATACGGCACACCCGATACGTTCCTTAACTACGACATGAGCCAAGATCCCGGTACTTTCAGCAACTGGGCTGCTAATGTCGGAAAGATTTCAAAATCCTTTGAAAACGGCGAACTTAAAGTTACTCCCGATGTTTCGGACAAGAGCGTTACCAAGGAGCTTACCGTCCAAGGCACGGCTGCCGAACGCAAGGGTATCAACGATCCTAACTTCTGGCTTGCGGTTCCTTCAATTCCTACAAGTGTTATCAACAAGATAGTATTTCGCGTAAAGGCTGTTTCTCCGTATGCAGAACGTGTAAACGGCGCTCTTAACGAGGGTGACACAAGCGCGCTCAAGGTATATATCAAGACTACCAAGGGCGGTATAGCCGAAGGCAGTTCGACTATGCAGAATCTTGTATTCGACGGCGAATATCATGACTATGCATTCGACCTTTCCGGACTTGCACTCTGGAGCGGCGAACTTACAGATCTCCGTATCGACCTTCCCAACTACCTGTATGAGGGCGAGGAGATTTACATCGACAGTATCGTTGCATATGACGACTACGGCAAAGAGGCTGAGTTCTTCAATTTCGATATGTCTAGAAAACCCGACGTTATGGGTAGCGCTTGGGCAAATATCGGTAATGTAGACTTCGGCTTTGACGGCAAAGATATGGTTCTTACTGTTACAAAGACCTCTGAGGGCAGCGACAAGGGCGAACATAAATTTGACCTTACCAAGGACGGAGTAAAGGGTACATACTATTCCGCAAACGATCCGATCTTCAATATGTATGTTCCCATGATCCCGACAGAAAATATCAAGAGCGTTGTTGTTACCGCTACCGCAACTTCTCCTTATGAAGAGCGTGTAAACGGCACCGTAAACAACAGGGACAATGATATGAATGCGCTGCAGATATTCTTCATGACAACCGCAGCCGGCGGAAAATACAACACCACAAACGGTCTCTCCGGTTCAAATCAGAAGAAACTCCAGTTCAAGTTTGACGGCAAATCACATGACTATGTGTTTGATTTTTCGGACAGCGCTAAATGGTCCGGCGATTTTACCGCTATGCGTGTTGACCCGACCAACGAACTCTTTGAGGGAGAAGAAATAAGAATCGAAAGCTTCAAGATTTATCTTAAAGACGGCGTAGCAAGCGATCTCGGTTATCCTGTTGATATGTATTCATACGATATGACAACCCGTCCGTTCTTTATCGGCGAAACGTTCACTTCGTGGACAAAGTCCGTACTTACAACCAAGATAGAAAAGGATTCCGACGCCGTTAACGGTTCGGCTCTTAAGCTTTACTACGATCCCAATACCGCAAATTATACGGGAAAGGACGGCATTACAATCAAAGACGACGGCGGCAACACTGTCAAGAAGATGCGCGACCCGAACTTCTCGTTCAATCCGAAGTTCCCTGTTTCAAACGTAAATGCTATTCTTATCAGAGCAAGATTTGATACACCTTACTATGACAGAGTAACTCAGGCTGACTCCGACGAAACAAAGCTTCAGATTTATTACACCACCGATACCGTAGGTCTCGGAGAAGCTAACAGCATCAAGATAAACGTAGCGCGCGACGGCGAGTATCACGATTATCTCTACTATTTCCCGGCAAACAGCACCTTTAAAGGCAATACCGTAACAATGTTCCGTTTCGACCTTCTCAACGACTACTTTGAAAATGAAGCTCTGTACGTTGACTACATTAAGCTCTATTCAAAGACTCCTACCGAAACTTATGACCTTACGGATATGGTATTTACACCCGCAAACGGTGCGACAAACGTTGATTACAGAACAAGAAAGATCACCGCAAAGCTTCCCGACAGCTTTACAGGCGGCGAAGAATTCTTAAAATCCGTAAACTGGAGCAATCTCTATTTTAACTCATATGACGAAGATACCAAGACTGCAGTGTTCGGTATCAATAAGTATCACGATAAATGGACAACCTGCAACACTCTCAAAGGTATGCCCTTTACTTCAAATTCCGTATCCGGATTTACTGCTGACGGCAAGGGCTATATCACACCTAATTATTCAATAAAGATGTCGAATGACTTTGCAACCGACGGTGAAAACCTTGTTCCTAACGGCGACCTCGGTGTAGATACCGACTCTATGATCCGTCTTGGTGACAATTCTTTCTTCTCTAAGATCAGAAACGGCGTTCTCACACTCGGAACCGGTAAGGAAATGCCGCAGAATACCTTTAAGGGACTTAGCTGGAATAACCTTATCGACTACGAAAAGGGCACAGCTGAGAATCCTAAGTATTATTACTTCTCCTTCACTGCAAAGTATACAGACGAAACTTATGCTTCCTGGAATAAGATCAAGGATCTTACGCTCTATAAGAAGACGACAAAAGACGGCGTAGATACGGTTTCCGAATTCAAGCTTTCTTCAAACCCTGAGAATAAGCCCAAGATATTTATACATTTCCCGAAAGCATGGGATCAGAGCAGTATTGTCGATGACGTAAAGGCGTATACTCCCGGCGTAAATAACGAAAAAAGAGTATGCTCTCTCAACGATCAGTATCAGACATATACGTATATACTCAAGAGCGCAGAAGATTCCAATCTTATGACATACTTTGTATGGGAACCCGGTCAGATATTCTATGACGAGGCTTGCAAAAATGCCGTAACGGTCGGCTTTGACTTCATGTTCAATAACATTACCATGAAGGAAATGTTCAAACTTAACTTTGACCTCGGAACAGACGCGGCAGGTACTGCACCGGCAACAAGATACTTTGCAAAGGACGTAAATACCGTTCTTCCCGAAGATACAGCATTTACCAAGAACGGCTTTGCATTTGCAGGCTGGACAGACGGCGAAAAGGTTTATAAGCCCGGCGAGACCGTAACATTCGGCACGGCAGGCGATAAAACTCTCAATGCAGTTTGGACTCCTATGCTCACTCTTGAAGACGAAAGCACAGCTTCCGTAAGAACCGCTCCCAACGGTATCAGACTTCTTTCGAGCGTAGGCGAAGAAATCAAGAGCAATGCGAATCTTGTATCTTACGGATATCTCGTAGCCAGAACCGAGCTTCTCGGAAATAACGAGCTTACATTTGAGTCCGAAGTAAAATATGTTTCGAGAGATGCATACAATAAGAACGACGGAACCGAATATCATTACAGCGTGGGCGACGGTCTTATTAAGATAGCCGCAGCAATCGTAGGAATTCCCGAAGAACACGTAAACGATAAGTTCACCATCAGAACTTATGCGGATATGGGAAATGAAACACTCTACGGCAATACCGTAACCACAAGCCTTACAAAGATCTGCAAGAGCTATAAGGATAACCAAGAAGCTTACAATCAGCTTACAGACGCACAGAAAGAGCTTGTCGATAAGTACGCAGCGCTTTATGTTGCAGACTGATAATGAGGTAAATGCAAATGAAAAAAGAATATGTAATTCCCGAACTTGAAGTTGCTGCAATGTCAAAAGAGGACATTATGAGCGCAAGCGGAGAAAATGACGTCATAATCGACGTAACCGATATCTTTAAATAAGATCGGGAAATAAAAAACGCCGGACGGTTTTGATACCGTCCGGTTATCTTTGTATATGGGGCTTTTTTGCATAGACAGGAGAGTTGTTGTATATGCGGTGTCCCATATTCTAAGATCGGCTTTATTTGATCGGCCGCGCGGTCTGTCAGAAAATAAGATCCTCGGGAATGTACTCAATAAGCTGCTGTTCGCTGTGCGTCAGACTGTTGTAGTTTTCAAGCCATTCGAGAGTGCTTGCCGAAAGCGAGGTTTTCTCATATGCTTTGCCGTCGAACATTATGACATCTGCCTTTTGCCCGTCATTGCTGTTATCATCGTTCCGCACATTACGGAATACCACCCAATTTCCGTCGATAAGTACATGAATTGTGCCGTCGGGGCCGTACTGGAAACCGAGATCGTCGCCGAAATTAGACTGATTGTCTTTGTCAGGTAAAGAGTTTTTGTCAACACATGAGTCGATGTATCCGTCCATAACTCCGCAGCGCGGCATATCGCTTATTTCACCGTCCGTGGTGTAAAGCACGCCGTCAATGCGTACCGCCATGGGCGTTTGCTGTTCTTCTGTGCTGTCCGAACCTTCGTTTTCGGACTTTTCGTTTTGTTCGGAATTACTTTCGCCGTCTGTGTCGGTGTTTTCTATGTTAAATTTCGAAGTATTTTGATTTTCATCTGTTTCTGACAGCGGTGCAATGGGATAGCAAGCGGAAAATGTGTATAGTCCCAAGAGTAATAACGAGAAAATAATATATTTTTTCATTAAAACACCTCCGTTTGCTATTATAGACGAAACTTTTTCGTAAAAGTTCCACAAAATCCGCATTTTTTTGCAAAATAATCATTCAAATACTCCGCGTAATTTTTCGAGCGCACATTTTTCTATGCGTGATACGTAAGAACGCGAAATGTCAAGCTTCTGCGCGACTTCACGCTGTGTAATGGGTTTTGAAAATCCGAGACCGTACCGCATGACGATTATCTGCTTTTCGCGCGGCGTAAGCACCGTTTCAATACCTTGTAAAAGCTTTTCGGTGTATATTTTCAGGTGAATTTTGTCGGCAATGTCGTCGTCAACGCTTATAATGTCCATGTACGTCAGCGGATTTCCGTCCTTGTCGTTTTCAACCGTGTCCGAAAGTGAGGTTTCGCTCGCAAGTTTTTTCTGCGAACGGAAATGCATGAGAATTTCGTTTTGCAGACACTTCCCGGCATATGTCGCAAACCTCGCGCCGTTGGAGGTGTCAAAAGAGTCGATAGCCTTTATAAGTCCTATCGTGCCGATTGAAATAAGATCGTCGCTGTCGCAGTTCTGTGAATAGTATTTTTTTGCAATGTGCGCAACAAGCCGAAGATTGCGCTCAATCAGTACGTTGCGTGCCTCCATGTCGCCGTCGCGGCACTTTTTGAAATATTCGCGTTCCTCTGCGGCGCTTAACGGCGGCGGAAAGCTTGCAGTGGGAGAGAGCCTGAGAAACAGAAATAACAGATTTGAAAATATGTCGCCGCAAAACAGCATATACCAACACCTCTTGTAAAATGAATGTGATGTATTATATGCATAACGGCTTGTATTTGTTTACTTTTTCGGAATTTTCCGCCCTTTTTCCGAATAATATTGACTGAAAAAGGAGTTTGGTTTTTATGGAAATATACGTTGTACAGCCGGGAGATACCATATATTCCATAGCGAGAAGATTCGGCGTTTCGGCTCAAAAGCTGTCGTATGATAACGGAGTAGGCGAAGACGGTGCGCTTGCGGTGGGGCAGAGCATAACCGTACTTTTCCCCGATAGGACGTACACCTTACAAAATGAGCAGAGCGCTCAGAGCGTCGCTCAAAACAACGGTATCAGCGCAAAAATGCTTTACCGCAATAATATATTTCTCGGCGGAGCAGCTAATGTGCCGCAGGGAGCACAGGTTGTGATAAACTATCTTGAAAATGTGAAAATACCGTGTTTTCTCGGAGGATATGCCTATGACTTTATTTCGCAAAGCCTGCTTGATACCGTAATAAGCTATATGACGTATCTCATGCCATTTACCTATGGTTTTACCAAGAGCGGAGAGCTTATAGCGCCCGATGACGAACGGCTGATAGATACGGCATACCGGTATGATGTAAAGCCGCTTATGCACCTTTCAACGCTCACACAGTACGGAAATTTCAGCAGCAGTCTTGCAGATGCCGTGCTAAATGATCCGCAGAGCACGCAGAATCTTGTGAATAGTGTACTGAATAACGTGATACAAAAGGGATATTACGGCGTTGATGTTGATTTTGAATATCTGCCCGCGGCTGATAGGGATAATTATACAAATTTCATTTCTCAGCTAACACGTGAGATGAATAATAACGGATATATATGCGTCGTCGCCGTGCCGCCGAAAATCTCCGATACGCAGACCGGTACGCTTTATGAGGGCGTTGATTATGCAGGCCTCGGCGAGGCTGCCGACTATGTGTTTCTCATGACGTATGAATGGGGGTACCGTTTCGGGCCTCCGCTGCCGATCGCGCCTGTGCCGTCTGTAAGACGTGTGATAGATTATGCTCTTAGCAGAATACCGTCGGAAAAGCTAATACTCGGCATATCAAATTACGGCTATGACTGGACTTTGCCTTTTGTTCAGGGTGAGAGTGACGCACCGTCGCTGTCAACCGAAACCGCAATAGAGCTTGCGATAAGGTACGGAGCCGAGATAGAGTTTGACGAGGAGAATATGGCGCCGTACTTTTACTATACCGATGAATTTTCAAGAGCGCACGTCGTCTGGTTTGAGGATGCGAGAAGTTATGCCGCAAAGTGCGCGCTTATAGAGGAATATGACCTTGCGGGCGGTTTTATATGGGATCTCATGCGCAGAAATCCGCAAGGGTATGTGACGCTCAACAGCCTGCTTGAAATAGAGTAAAAATGCTAAAAAAGCTGTCGATATTACAAGTATTGATACAATGCAGACCGGAATATAGTTTGCCGCCATACAGGATAAAAATAAAACCGTATTGTTCTTTCTTTCTGCTGAACGGGAAAATTCGCGGCTTTGATGTCCGGAACGTGTTTTTTCGGTGATAGTGCATTTTACTCCGCCGCGGCTGAAGAACATAAACTCTTTTGCTCCTTTGCAACTGTTAAGATTAATCATACTTTATACTACTTGTCAAGAGCTGTTCCGATTTTTGCGTATAATAATATCGGTGGTGAAAAGTATGAAACCGTTAAAAGAGAAGATAAGCATAACCATTGACGGAGATATTCTTGAAAAGCTCCGCGAGAAAGCAGAGTATGACGACAGATCGCTTTCTCAGTATATCAATATCATTCTTAAAGAGCATATAAAAAAGTCAGGAAAATAAATGTGCCGTGTGCCGCAGAACACATAAATTCTGTGCGCAAAAAAATAAAAAAAGCACCTGTTAAAAGGTGCGCAATAAAATTTCTGCCGCCCGGAAAGGGCGGCAGTTTTGCTGTAAGTATAACCGTTTATCTGATGTTTCTGTACATCGGGCCGTAAGCGCCGCAGGCTCTGTAATCCTGTCCTTCCTTGTCCATGCCGAAAGCGTTCCAGCTTGACGGACGGAAGATCTTTTCTTCGGGTACGTTATGCATACAAACGGGTATTCTCAGCATTGAGCAAAGCGTGATAACGTCCGCGCCTATGTGACCGTAACTTATGGCGCCGTGATTTGCGCCCCAGTTGTTCATAACGTCGTAAGCGGTTGCAAACGCGCCTTTTCCGGTCATTCTCGGAGCAAACCATGTGCAGGGCCATGTGTAGTCGGTGCGTTCCCAGAGAATGTCCGAAACCTCGTCGGGCAGATTTATGGTCCAGCCCTCGGCTATCTGCATAACGGGACCTAAACCTTTTACAAGATTAAGTCTTAACATTGTAACAGGCATTTCGGCTCTTGTAAGGAATCTCGAGGAGAATCCGCCGCCTCTGAAATAGCCCTTGTCGGCAGCACACCATACCGTCGCGTCAGTGCAGGCTTTGATGTCGGCATCGGTCATTTCCCAGAACGGCTTGATAATGCCGTTCCCGTCCTTGTCCTTGACTTCACCGCAGGCATCAAGGCAGGCAGCACCGGAGTTGATGAGGTGAATAAATCCTCCGGCGTCCTTTGCCTTGCCCTCGATAGAATAACCCGTGGCTTTCTTTACGGCGTCCTCACTCCAATATGTTCTAACGTCCGCAAATATCTGAGCCGTGTTCGTAAGTAACTTTGAAAACAGCATACAAACGCCGTTGAGAGAGTCGTTTTCGGTTGCGAGAATGTAGGATTCGCGCGCTCCGTTCCAGTCGAAAGAGGAATTGAGCAGCGCTTCGGGAAAGTCGCAGTTGGGATAAAAGTCCGTCCACTGTCTCTGTCCCTGAAAACCGCCGGCAATGGCGTTGTGACCGACAGACTCTTCAAGATAGGCGTCGGGCAGGTTGCTGTTGCCGTTGTAAAGGTCTTTTATAATGCACATCATCTTTACGATGAATTCCCAGGACTCTTCCTTTTTCTTGTCGCTTTCGCGCACTTCGTAAGGATTTTTGTCAAATCCCTCTTTGCAGTTTTCCTTAACCCATTTGAGAGCTTTCCGATACTCTGCCTTGTCGTATATGCCCTCCGTCATTCGGCGTATTATCTCAACCTCGTCGACAGATTCCACTCTCATTCCGAGATATTCTTCAAAGAAGTCGGGATTAACTATTGAGCCTGCAATGCCCATGGTGACAGAGCCGATCTGAAGATACGATTTTCCTCTCATGGTCGCAGCCGCGACTGCTGCCTTTGCAAAACGTAAAATCTTTTCCTTTACGTCAGCGGGAATTTCGGTTGAGTCAGCTTCCTGTACGTCGTGACCGTAAATTCCGAAAGCCGGAAGTCCTTTCTGCGCGTGAGACGCAAGAACGCTTGCAAGATAAACCGCACCGGGTCGTTCGGTGCCGTTAAAGCCCCAAACCGCTTTTATCGTCATAGGATCCATGTCCATTGTTTCCGAACCGTAGCACCAGCAGGGAGTGACCGTAAGCGTTATGTCAACGCCGTTGTCCTTGAATTTCTGCGCGCATGCAGCAGCCTCCGCAACGCGTCCTATGGTTGTGTCGGCAATAATGACCTTTACAGGCTCGCCGTTTGTATAGCAAAGATTTTCGCTAATGAGTTTTGCCGCGCTCTTTGCCATGTTCATTGTCTGTTCTTCAAGCGACTCGCGTACTTTCAAAGCTCCGCGTCTGCCGTCGATGGTAGGTCTTATGCCTATGACGGGATAATTTCCGATAAGTCTTGACTGAGCCATTTATATTTACCTCCGAAAAATTATATTTTGCTGTTACTATAATAATATACTTGATTTTAAATGGTTGCTTGTGTTATAATAACAAAAAATATAACAATATTCAGATGCATGGTGAGAAAATGGGGTTTAATGAGATTAAGCAGCACGGAACGCAGGATTTTCCGATAGAACTTTATAGTCTTTATCCTTTTTCGCCCAAATATGAGATGGTGCATCACTGGCATAAAGAAATAGAACTTATACGCGTAACAAAGGGAAATCTTTTTCTTACGCTCGGCAGAAAAACATACTTTCTTGAAAGCGGAAAATCCGCGGTGGTAAACAGCGATACGCTTCACGGCGCAATACCCGAAAAAAACTGCGAATACAGTTGCGCCGTGTTTGATCCGTTGGGATTTGCAACTCCGCAGCAGAGCGTGCAGTCGTTTGTAAATGAAATAAAATCGGGGCAAATAAGCTTTTGCGAAGTGCCTGAGGATAAGCGCGCGCTTGAGTCAATAAACGCGGTATTCGGCGCATTGGAAAGCGGCGCGTCGGGACGGCTGCCGTATGTGAAAATGGAAACGGTAAGCGCAATATATAATTTTTACTGCACTTTTCTGCATCTCGGGCTTGTAAATCGGACAAACACAGACTCCGTCGCACAGAATAAAGATTCGGTAAAGCTCAAACGTACTCTCGAATACATAAGACAGAATTATTCGCGACAGATAAATCTTACGGATATGGCAAATGTCTGCGGAATGTCGCCAAAGTATTTCTGCGCATATTTCAAGAGTATGACGGGACATACGCCCGTCGAATATCTCAACGTGTACCGCATATCCAAAGCCGCAAAACTCTTGCTCAATACCGACGAACCCGTAACGCAGATAGCGCTTGACTGCGGATATAATGATCTGAGTTATTTTATAAAGCAGTTCGGCAAGCATAAGGGAATGTCGCCGGGAAAATTCCGAAAGGAAAGGACAGACACCGTCTGAAATTTTTTAAAATAAGCAAAAAATTGCCGCGAAGATTTTTGTCTTTCTCCGCGGTTTGTTTTTTTATATTACGAAAATGTCAGAACGATATGGCAGCCGTTTCGATTCCGCTGTCCTTTACAAGCGCAATGCCCGAAAGTACGGGTATGCCGTCCTGTTCGTCAAAGTAGTACTCGTAAATATCTCCGACGATAAGACCGGCATAGTCGCCGTAGTACTCTACGGTGTAGACGGCGCTTGTTCCGTCCTTACGAATGTCCGTGATTTTGTGAATAAGGGTAGTAGCGCCGTGCGCGTATGAACAGCCGAGAATTTTGTCGGTGCGGCTCGGTTGGTCGGGGAAATCATCGCCTGCGGTAAGCGCCCATGTGTAAATGTCGCCGTTTTTAAGTCCGGGATTGCCCGAAAAAACTTTTGAAATAAAGCTGTTTATCTCGTCAAAAGAGTAGGGAGGGTATTCGTTCGTGAAATACGCCATTATGTGCGTTATGAAGTGAACGTCCTTTGACAGATCAAGCGCAGACGGATCGTTTTTGCCGACGGTAAGCTGATCCTTGCAGTACGACGCGGAAAATTCGCTTATGAATTTGTCGTAATTGTCGGGCTGCTGCGGTATGAAAAAGTCGTCATACGAAACCTTGTCGGAGCTGCAGAACATGGTTATCGGGCAGCCCATTCCGTTATCCGTCTCGATTTTGAGAAGATAAATTCCGTTTCCCTGCATTAAAGTGTCGTTTTCCGGCATTTTCGATATGTCCATGGAAAGCGCGTAAAATGAAGCGTATTTGCAAAGTGCAATGCGGTTGTTTTTAGTTTCTTCCTCGTCAGTCTTATCGTCCGCAAACGTAAAGCGAACGGCATTTGTTGCGCCTATTTCGGTATCTTTAAGGAAAGAATAAAGCTCCGGCTTGTCTCCGCATAATTCACTTAAAGTGTCGGCGTCGGCTTCTTTAAGGGCTTTTATAAATGCGTCGGATGTGGCTTTTGTTGCGTCCTCGCCGTCGAAAATTACCGCGTCATACGACTGAATGAATCCCAGAACCGTGTTTTGTTCGTCTGTATTTTCTGTTTCTTTTTTTTGTTCCTCATTGGGAGTATTGACGCTCTCATCTTGGTTTTGAACATCATTGTTTTTTACTTCAGCGTCTGAAATGTCCTCACGCAGATCCCCCGTAATGCCGCCGTCGGATTTTTTGCAGGAGCAGAAAGAGAAAATAAGAATTGCCGCAAGAAGTACGGTAAAGAGTTTTTTCATGCTTTGAATCTCCTTTATATTGATGAGTGTGAATATCTCAGCAACGATCCCACAATTTCTGGGAAGTCCTCAAAGTTATCTATTTTCAAATAATTGAAATCAGATTGGTATACGGATTCATCGTTTCCGCCCATGCCATAGTCATCACCTATATACACAACTTCACCGTGTAAATATCCTTTTTCATTGCAATAACTGTCAAGTGCGTAATATTTGTTGTAAGGCTTAGGCGCCATATCAAAGCTCGACGATCCGCCGACAAACACACTGTATTCCGGGAATGTTTCACACACATCCCTGTATATTTTTCTCCGTTTAGTTCGGTCGGGGTCAAATGCGAGCTTTTTTTCCTTCGCTGCAGCGGTTCCGAGCAACGGAATTGTCACGCACCCGGACGGGTGATATTCAACGTTGTCGCCGTAAAATTCAGTATATCCGAATCTTTCCCTCAGCTCTGTCACCTTGCGTTCTATATTCTCACTGTCACAGCTGCATTTCATATCCCGTATTATTTTGATTTCGCCTGTTTCACTGCAATACTCTCCGTATTGAAGCCCGTAGTTTCCTATTATGTCTATCGGAAATCTTTCCATCTGTTTGAAGATTCTCTCAACCTGACCTGCTCCAACCATCAACAGCTTATATTGCTTAGCCAATGCTTCCAGCGTTTTTCTGTTAGCAGCATTCATGTGGCTTTTATGCTGTGTCAGTGTACCATCCAAATCCATAGCAATCAATTTGATTTCCATCACATTTTACCTCTTATATTAATTTGTTAAGCTTTATTATTACTCCCGAATTTTCGGGAAGAGAGACGGGTATTCCGTTTCCGTTCAAATTTATTTTACATTTAAAACATGGATGAGAGATGCATTCGGCATCTTTCCAAATTTGAAACGCCGGAGAAGATATTTGCTTTTGCCGGAATGTCACTATCTACATACCAATCAGGACAACTCACAAGCTGCTATGCGCACATGGAAAAGCGCGGCTCAGAATATCTGCTGTTTGCCCTTTACAACGCGACTAAATATGTTTGCATATATGGTGGTAAATTTGCCGCATATCTCGCTAAAAAACGTTCTAAGGGCAAGCATTACAGTGTTGCTATATCTCGCGCAGCAAAGAAACTTGTGCGACTGATTTTTGCAAAAGAAAAATTTCGTTTACCATATATGCTTGTTGCCTAATTTGTTTCCTGATGTTTTTTCAAGGCTTCCTCATTGAGATATGTTTGCTATGCTTGTTTTTATTCAGATAATTTTTTAATTTTACATCTTACATCTTGACTTTTAACAGTTAGTCTTTCGGTAAAAATCTAAGAATTAATACCTGAAAGAGGTTTGAATACGTAGTGCCTGCCGTCGGAGTTTACGGCATTGCCGTCGGGTATAAAATCGCCGTACAGACCGTCGGTAATGTAGACAGTGCCGTCACCGCAGATAAGAACCGCCTCAAAGCCGATAAGTTTTTTGTTGTAGAATTCCAAAGCCTTTCGCGGCCCCATTACAAAAAGCGCGGTAGAAAAAGCGTCTGCATAAAGACCGTCGTCACAGATGACCGCAGCGCTGCGTAAGGAACTGTCCGCAGGATACCCGGTTTTTGTGTCAAATATGTGGTGGTATCTTACGCCGTCCTTTTCAAAATATCTTTCATAGTCGCCCGATACCGCAATAACCTTATCGCACAGTCTTGTGTATCCGATAATGCCTGACGTGTCGTCGGGATTTTTTATTCCGATGTTCCAGCCGTTTTTGCCATCTTTTGCGTTGTTCTCGGAAGAACCCGTCACTGCCACGTTTCCGCCGAAACTTATCATAGCGTTTTTTACGCCGTTGTTTTTCAGTATTTCAATGCACTTTTGCGCGGCATAGCCTTTTGCAAATCCTCCCGGATCGACAGCGCTTTTATTTTTTAACTCGGCTTTTCCGTCATGCAAAGTCAGATTTTCCGCACCGCAGCTTTTCAGCGCGTTTTTAATGTCCTCATCGGACGGAATTTTCGGATTTTCCGAGGTAATGTTCCAGAGTTTTACCAATGCGCCCGAACATAAGTCAAACGCACCGTCGGTTATGTCCGAAACGTATGCGGCTTTTTCAAGCATAGAGTAAATTTCTGGCGAGAGGGAAGCATATCCGGTAGCGTTGAGCTTTGAAATTTCACTGTCGGCGATGTTAGCCGATATGTTTTTTTCAAGCTCCGACGTGTACTTTTCAACCTCGTCCGTGCCGCTATCCGAGTCGGACTGAAGTTCAATTACCGTGTCCATTGAAAAAAACTGCGTGTAAATGTATTTCGCGGAACTCTGACAGCCGGACAGTAAAATTATTAACGCCGCAGAAAATGCGAGAATCGAATTTATAATTTTTTTCATAGAGCTTTCTCCGTGCCCTTTGTCCGTCCGAAAGCCGCAGACAGTCTCGGCAGAACAGTATTCATGACAACGCCGCAAATGTCTCCGCTTATAACGCTTGCCGCAGCAAATAACGGGAAGTATAAAGCGAATGCAGTACCCGATGTCAGAATACCGCCGGCTATCGACTGACCTATGCTGTGAAAAAGCGCGCTGAGCGCCGATACGCCGATAAATGATATGCGTTTACCGTAAAGCGGCTTTGATATAATAAGGCTTGCGAAAGATAACAGCGATCCGCACATCGAAAGGCAAAGCGAAAAGACATTCCCTGTAAAAACAAAGATAAACAGCGGACGTAAGAATGCCGTGAAAAACGCGCACACGGTGCCTGAAAGATAAAACGCGGCAGCCGTTGCAATGTTTGAAAGTCCGAGCTTAACTCCCGGCAGAAACAGTCCCGTCGGAAATATAAAACTTTCAATAATAGATATTATTGCCGCAAAAGCAGTAAATAACGCGGCGTCAAGCATAACTTGGAGCGCTTTTTTGTTATCCTGCCGCATAGTCCGCACCTCCGCCGTTATTTGATTTTTCCGACACTACCGCAACCCTGTTCGGCAGACATATAACGCTGCCGCCGTCCTTTGTGACGGGATTCATCAAAAGACAAAGACCGTCGGGGCAGTCAGAATCCGAAATATACGCTTTTCCGTCCTTTACCGTAACCGTCGTGTGACCGCCGTCGGGGGAGTAGGACGAGTTCTGCGACAGATCAAGAGTTTTTGCGGCTTTTCCGTCAAGCGTTACCGTGACGGTGCTTATCTTAGCGTAATTATAGCGTAAAATCATAGAAAAGGCAATGCAAAAAGCAAAAATTAAGATGTTAATAACAACATCGCCGATGTAAGTTCTTGCTTTTTTCATGACATATATGGATTGTGCGCGCGTTGTTCATCAAGCTCTGTTTTCTGACCGTGACCGGGGTATATTTCATAGTTTCCGCAAAGCGCGGCAAGCGACGAAAGCGAGTTTTTCATGTCCGACGGACTTCCGCCGTCAAAATCCGTTCTGCCGCAGCTGCCGGCAAACATCGTGTCGCCCGTGAATATGACGCGTTCGTGCTCCTCCGCAAAGCAGGAACTTCCCGGCGTGTGACCGGGTGTGTGCATTACCTTAAAACAAAGTTTTCCGACTGTTACAGTGTCGCCGTCCTTGAGTGTTTTCAGCTTTCCGTTATATGAATACGGACTTTTAAACAGCGTACCCGAAAGATTAGCCGAAACGTCGGACATTGCAGCCGCGTCAAGCTCGTGAATGTATACAGGTATATCTAATCCATCGGCTTTTGCGGCGTTTATCAAGTCCGTAAGACCGAATATGTGGTCAAAATGCGCGTGAGTGATGATAACAGCACATATTTCCAGGTTTTGCAACTTTGTGTACCTGTATACGCTATCGCCCATGTCGCAGGGATCAAAAACGGCGCAGTTTCCGCAGCCGTCGTCGGCAATGTAGCAGTTTGTCGCGCACACGCCCATACAGAAAGTCTTGATGTTCATAATATTCCCCGTTCAATAAAAATACGGGGTATTTTGTCATCCCCCGTAATGCGGTACAATCTTGTAAATTACTTGTCGAGAGCCTTTAACATATCTTCGACATTGGCAAGCATTTCGGTGTATTTTGCAAGCTTAGCCTTTTCGCCGTCAACGACGGCAGCAGGAGCCTTGTCAACGAATGAAGCGTTGGAGAGCTTTTTGTTTACTCTTTCTATTTCGGCAAGCGCTGTCTGCTTTTCCTTTTCAAGACGCGCTTTTTCTTTTTCCATGTCAAGCATTTCAGCCATGGGAATAAAGATCTTTGCACCGTCCGAAACAATGCTTACCGCACCGTCCGCGTCGTAGCTGTCAACAACTTCAAGTCCCGACGCGCTTGCAAGCTTTTCAAAGAATTTGCCGGTATTTCCGTTGAAAGAATCCGTGTACTCCGAGATGACGTAGAGCTTAGCCTTTCTTGACGGCGGTACGTTCATCTGGGTTCTTGTGTTTCTTACGGCGCGTATTGCGTCGATAACTCTGTCCATGCTCTTGCATTCTGCGCCGAAGTCGAGCTTTTCATCATATTCGGGATAGCTTTGCGAGATGAGAAGACCGTCTGAAATGTTGAGGTGAGACCATATTTCTTCCGAGATAAAGGGCATAAACGGGTGCAGCAGCTTCAATATACCCGTGAGTACGTAGAGAAGAACGCTCTGTGCGTCTTTGCAGGATTGCGTGCCTTTTTCAAAGAGTCTGGGTTTTACGACTTCAATGTACCAGTCGCAGTATACGTCCCAGATAAATTCAAGCAACTTTGCAGCCGCAACGCCAAGCTCAAACTTGTCGAGATTGACTGTTATTTCCTTAACAGCATTGTTGTAGTGCGTGAGTATCCATTTGTCCTCGATTGCAAGATTTTCGGGAATGCAGGGCTTTGCTCCGTCGTCAAGGTTCATGAGAACAAAACGCGCGGCGTTCCAGATTTTGTTTGCAAAGTTTCTCGAATTGTCCATCTTTGTGTAAGAGAAACGCATATCGTTTCCGGGTGCATTTCCCGTAACAAGGGTAAATCTGAGCGCGTCGGCACCGTACTTTTCGATAACTTCAAGCGGATCAATGCCGTTTCCGAGAGATTTAGACATCTTGCGTCCCTGTTCGTCTCTTACAAGACCGTGAATGAGGACGTTTTCAAACGGAGCTTTTCCTGTGTGTTCAAGTCCCGAGAAGATCATTCTCGAAACCCAGAACGTGATAATGTCGTAGCCTGTAACGAGGGTAGATGTAGGATAGTATCTCTTGTAGTCCTCTGTGATTTCGGGCCAGCCGAGAGTAGAGAACGGCCAGAGCGCCGACGAGAACCATGTATCGAGAACGTCCTCCTCCTGACGAAGCGGAGCGCCGCAGTCGGGACAAATCTTTTCGTCTTTCTTGGAAACTATCATTTTGCCGCACTTGTCGCAGTAGAACGCAGGAATTCTGTGACCCCACCAAAGCTGACGGGAAATGCACCAGTCGTGAATGTTTTCCATCCAGTTGAAGTATTTTTTGGACTGATTTTCGGGAATGAACTTTATCTTTCCGCTTCTTACAACGTCGATAGCCGGTTTTGCAAGAGGCTCCATCTTTACGAACCACTGATCAGAGATGAGCGGCTCAACCGTTGTTCCGCAGCGGTAGCATGTGCCTACATTGTGAACCGTCGGCTCAACCTTTACGAGAACTCCCATTTCTTCAAGCTCTTTTACAACCTGTTTTCTCGCCTCGTATCTGTCAAGACCTTCAAACTTGCCCGCGACCTCGTTGAGAGTTGCGTCGTCGTTCATTACGTTTATCTGTTCGAGATCGTGTCTCTGACCTACAAGGAAGTCGTTGGGGTCGTGCGCGGGAGTTATCTTAACACAGCCCGTGCCTTTTTCCATGTCGGCGTATTCGTCGGTTATTATCGGAATTTCGCGGTTGACAAACGGAACAACGACTTTTTTGCCTACAAGGTGCTTGTATCTTTCGTCGTCGGGGTTTACCGCAACGGCTGTATCGCCGAATAATGTTTCGGGACGCGTGGTTGCGACAATAACGTATTCGTCGCTGTCCTTTACATAATATTTAATGTGCCAGTAATTGCCCTGCTGTTCGGGATTTTCAACCTCGGCGTCGGAAAGAGCCGTCTTGCAGTGCGGACACCAGTTTGCTATTCTGTGACCTCTGTAAATAAGACCTTTGTCGTAAAGCGAAACGAAGACCTCTTTTACTGCCTCCGAACAGCCTTCGTCCATGGTAAAGCGGAGTCTTGACCAGTCGCAGGAGCAGCCTATCTTTTTAAGCTGTGTAATGATTCTCGAACCGTATTTGTTTTTCCAGTCCCAGACGCGTTCCAAAAACTTTTCTCTGCCGAGATCGTATCTTGTAAGACCTTCTTCTTTTCTGAGATTTTCCTCAACTTTGATCTGAGTTGCAATTCCGGCATGGTCGGTGCCCGGAACCCAGAGCGTGTCAAAACCTTTCATCCTCTTGTATCTTATGAGAATGTCCTGTAAGGTGTCGTCGAGAGCGTGTCCCATGTGGAGCTGTCCCGTTACGTTAGGCGGAGGAATAACTATGGTGTAGGTCGGCTTTGTCCTGTCGCCGGAGGGCTTGAAGCTTCCGGTACTTTCCCACTTTTCGTATATTTTTTCCTCGCTTGAATGAGGATCATAGTTCTTTTCGAGTTCAATAGACATTTGTTTGTTTCCTTTCGGTTTAAACTTTATGTTAAATGGTATCGGGGTCAAGTATCTGGTTCATAACAAGCCCCGTTATGAGTTTCGGATAGAAATATGTGGACTTCTGCGGCATTTTTTCTCCTGCAAGAGCCGCGTCCTTTATCTGTGAAATGAGCGTCGGACGAATCAGAAAAGCGCAGTTTACATCATGCGAGCAGTTTACAAGGTCGATAGCCTCTGAAATGTCGCGCGTGTAGTTTAAGTTTATCTGATTTGCCATGTTTTGCTTGTCAATGCCGAGAATGTTCTCAAGTATCAGCGAGTGCAGCACCGTCACGTCAAGAGATGTGTAAGCGGCGGTCTTTCCGGGATTCATTTCCGCAACCTTTTGCTGCGCGCCGTCCTTCATGGTCAGCTTGTAGAAAATCTTGTCCTTTGAGCACATGACAAAGACCTTTTCTGAGTCATTTTCGCCGAGAACCGACTGAATTTCGTTCTGCTCGATGCCCGTTACGTCAAAGTACGCCGATATTTTGTCAAGCAGCGCCGTTTCGTCGTAGTTTTCCAGACCCCTTACTATTCTGTGAGTGGGGAATACCACAAGACCGTCGTTTTCCATGTCTATAAGCATCATCATGCAGTAGTTTGCCGGGTGGTTTTCGTCTTTTATAACACCGTCGGAAATGAGCTTGTCTCTGTAACGCAGCGCCGTTTCGTATCTGTGATGACCGTCCGCGATAAAGAGCTTTTTATCCTCAAAAGCCTTTTCGAGAAAAGCTATATCTTCGCGGTTTTCTATCTTCCACAGACGCTGTATAACTCCGTCCTCCGCCGTAAATTCAATTTCGGGCTTTCCTGCGCTGCACTGCATTACGCGTGAGCTTATAACACGGTTTTCGTCGCTGTACATTGAATAAATGGGACTGAAATTGCAGCCCGTCGCGCACATAAGCTCAAATCTGTCCTGCTTTGCCTTGGAAAGCGTTTCTTCGTGCGGAAGCACCACGCCTTTTGAAAACTCCTCAAGCTTTACCCGCGTGAAAATTCCGCGGAGCTTTTTTGTTTTGCCGTATGCTTCGAATTCTTCCTCGTAGACGTAAATGCCGGGCTTTTCGTCGCAGGCTATAACGCCGCTTTTAAGCCAGCCGAGATATGTTTCGCGCGCTTTCGCGTAAGCGTTGTCACCGACGGGCTTTTCAAGCCTTATTATGTTTTCGGGACTTTCGGAAATGTAACCGAGTCTCTGTTCTTCGCTGATAATGTCATACGGAGGGCATACGTTAAGCGCGGTTTTGCCTTTGTCCGTGTACCTCAGCGCACCGAATGCTCTGACTTGTGCCATGATTTTTTCTCCTAACCAAATAAAGTTATTCATATTATTATACAACAACATTGCGCCTTTTACAAGAAGTTTTAACAAAAAAGCCTTAAAAAATTTTATTTGCGTCGCAGGCGCATATTGCGCACGGCACAAAAAACCTCATCGCGGCATAATATACAGCAAAGGCTCCAAGGTCATAAGAGCCTTTAATCCAAAGGAGGTTTTTTAGCTTATGACAGATAAAAATTGCCAGACAGCGTCAAATGTTCTCGGAACATCGACGGGCTGCTGCAGAGACAAGTCCACTTGCATAGATGTCGATAAGATATACGATTCCGCAAAAGATAAGGAATGTATAGAGGATTTAAGAGTATATCTCGATAACGAAGGACAGGACATAGTGGATAACGCAACTACCATAAGATGCACAAGCGCGGAAGTTCTCTGGGCAAACATTTCGGTACATGACGTCGCTTTTAACCGCGGCTATTATGCGGTAGACATAAGATACTATTTCCGCATATGCTTTGAAGCGTGCGTATCGGGCAGAGCAAGAGAGTTCTGCGGTATAGCCGTTTACGATAAGCAGACAATAATGTACGGCAGCGAAGGAAACGTCAGCGTGTTCACGTCCGAGGCAGCCAACGGTTCTATCTGCGGCGGAGTGCCGGATTCCGGACTTACACAGGCGGTTTCAAATATGCCCAAAGTTGTGCTTGAAGTTGCAACGCCCATATGCCTTGCGGTAAAGGCTGTTGAAAAAACGTATAAGTACGGCTGTACCTGCTGCTGCTGCGAACAGATACCCGAATGCATATGCAACAGCTGCGGCTGTAAGCCCGTAAGCGACGAGTGCGGCGTAAAATCGCTGTATGTAACGCTCGGACTGTTTACTCTTACAAGAATGGAAAGACCTGTTTCCATACTTCTCGACAGCGCCGAATTCTGCGTACCCGAAAGAGAAAGCTCCGTTCTTTCCGATTCGACAACAGATCCCTGCAAGCTGTTCAAGACCATGAATTTCCCGACCTGTGATTTCTATCCTCCGAGCTGCGGCGCGGTTTCAAGCGGCATAGCCGGCGGAGAACAGTGTAAGGAATGTCCGACGTCCTGCTGCACAAACGTGGGTTCGTCCAATACCGGAAATAAGTGCTGCCGCTGTTCGGGAAACTGAGCGGCAACGCTTAAATGCAATGTCGCGTAGGACCGGGAACGTAAAGTAAACCGGCACTTCGCGGCAAAAGTGAAAAAGGGTGTGAGGCTGTGTCCGCAAAAGGATAAGCCTTGCACCTTTGTGTTTTATATTGTTTTTTGAGCAGTACCGCGGTAAATGCTGCGGTAGTTTCCGGGCGACATTCCGAAATTCTGTTTAAAGGCGCGCATAAAGTTTGCGTAGTCGTCGAAACCGCTTTCGGCACAGATTTCGGAAACGCTCATATCGGAATATGCAAGCAGTTTTTTTGCATAGTCAAATCTTATGCCGTCAAGATATTTTTTGAAAGTAATACCGTTTTCGTCCGCAAATACTTTGCTGAGATATGATACGGACAAGCCTATGTGCTTTGCGGCTGAAGAAAGGGTTATGTCCGAACGGAAATTTTCGAGAACGTAGAGCATTGCCGTCTGCGCGTAAGAAAGCGAACCGTCCGTGACAGCCGAAACGTTTTGTGCGGTCTTTAGCAACAGCACGCCGAGAGTGGCTTTGAGATATTCTTCGTTTTCCTTTAAACAGGCGTCTTTCATCTGTTGGAGCAATGCCCTTATAAACATGGCGTCGCTTTGCGGAAAAATCACTGCGTTTTCTTTGTTTTTTGCAATGAGAGAAAAAAGAGTGCTGCCGTCGCATAAACTTTCCGAAAATTTGATGTTGACTATTCTTGCCCCGCCGCGCGATACTTTGACGCTGTGGAAATTTACGGGCGTCATAAAAAAAAGCATATTTTCGCGTATTTCGTGCTGCTTTCCGTCAATGATGTATTTACCGCCGCCGGAAAGTATAAATTCCATTTCGGTAAAGTCGTGCCAGTGCGTAGGATATTCGCCGTATATTGTCTTTTCTAACACCGATATTCCGATTTCGGGAACTTTCTGGAGCTTTGTGTAATGCTTTATCATTTTCCGTTCCTCCGATAGTGAGATTATATCCCATAATCTAAAAAAATGCAACACATATGCCAAAAAAAGCAAAGAAACGCCGTCCATAACATAATAGAATTAAACTGAAAAAGCAAAAACGGAGGTATGACCGCATGGAACTTCTCGGAATAGACATAGGAGGTACAAAATGCGCCGTCGTAAGAGGGAATGAGGACGGACAGGTTCACGAAAAGGTTAAGTTTCCGACGACAAACGTAAACGATACGCTTGATAATATACTGTCCGCGGCAAAAAAGCTCGCACATGATTCGGCTGCAGTGGGAATAAGCTGCGGAGGGCCGCTGAATTCCGAAACCGGCGTTATACTTTCTCCGCCCAATCTTCCCGGCTGGGATAATATAGAGATAGTGAAGATTATAAATAAGCAGCTCGGACTTCCGGCATACCTGTGCAACGACGCAAATGCCTGCGCACTTGCCGAATTTAAGTTCGGAGCCGGTATCGGTAGCCGCAACATGGTTTTTCTGACCTTCGGGACAGGCATGGGTGCAGGGCTTATACTTGACGGAAAGCTCTATAACGGCACAAACGGAAACGCCGGAGAAATAGGGCATATAAGAATGGAAAACTTCGGACCGACCGGTTACGGAAAGCAAGGCTCTTTTGAGGGCTTTGCAAGCGGCAGAGGAATTGCCATGTACGGCAAAATCAAGGCGTGCGAAGCTTTGCAGAGAGGCGAAAAGCCGATGTACTGCAAGGATCTGTCGGAACTTTCTGAGATCAACGCAAAGACCATAGCCGACGCTGCGGAAAAAGGCGATAAAACGGCAATCGAGGTCTATGAAACGGCAGGACGTATGCTCGGACGCGGAATCGCGGTTCTTGCGGATATACTCAATCCCGACCGCATAGTAATAGGAAGCATATTTGAAAGAAGCGCGGAGCTGCTTGAAAAATCAATGTACGAAGAAATGAAAAAAGAGGCGCTGAGTGCGTCATTGGAAGTGCTTGAAGTCGTAAAGGCAAAGCTCGGAAATTCTATCGGAGACGCTGCGGCTCTCGCACTCGCACTTGACTGCTGTGAAAGGAGTAAGGATAAAAATGCTTGAAGAACTAATAGAAAGATATCAAAAGCTGTATGAATGTAAGGACAGTATAATTTCGGCACGGGATATACTGACGGAATGTTTTGAAAACGGCGGAAAACTGCTTGTCTGCGGGAACGGCGGAAGCTGCGCCGACAGCGATCATATAGTCGGAGAACTCATGAAAGGCTTTCTTTCAAAGCGAAAAATACCGGACGCCATGCGCACAAAACTTGCCGTATATTCCGACGGAGAATATCTTGCCGATAATCTTCAGGGCGCGCTTCCGGCAATTTCGCTGACTGCCCACGCGGGACTTATTTCGGCATTTGCAAACGACGTAAAAGCCGATATGGTGTACGCGCAGCAGGTCTACGGATATGCAAAGCGCGGCGACGTGCTAATAGGAATTACAACTTCCGGAAATTCCGCAAACGTGGTAAATGCCGCAAAGGTGGCAAAGGCTTGCGGAATGAAAGTCATAGGTCTTACCGGAAAAAAGAAAAATTTGCTTGACGAAACTGCCTATACAGTAATACACGTGCCGGAAACCGAAACCTTTAAGGTTCAGGAACTGCATCTTCCGGTTTATCACTATCTTTGCGCCGCGTGCGAAAAGAGATTTTTTGAGAATAATAACTATTGAACAAGGAGAATAAATTACAATGAAACTTTTTGTGGATACCGCAAATACAGATGAAATAAGAAAGGCGAACGACCTCGGAGTTATCTGCGGAGTAACTACCAACCCGTCGCTTATAGCGAAAGAGGGCAGGGTGTTCAAGGAAGTCGTAAAGGAAATTACTTCTATCGTTGACGGACCGATAAGCGCCGAAGTCATCAGCCTTGACTCGGAAAATATGATAAAGGAGGCGCTTGAACTTTCAGAAATACATAAAAATATTGTAATAAAGATACCCATGACCTCCGAAGGTCTGAAAGCCGTGTCGGTGCTCTCTAAAAAGGGTATACGTACAAATGTAACTCTTATATTCAGCCCGTCTCAGGCACTTCTCGCAGCACGTGCCGGCGCGTCGTATGTCAGCCCCTTTGTCGGCAGACTTAATGATATATCTTCCGACGGTAATAAGCTTATCGAAAATATTTCAAAGATATTTAAACTCCACGATATTTCCTGTGAAATTATCGCCGCAAGTATAAGAAGTCCCGAAGATGTCGTTGACGCGGCTCTCGCAGGCGCAAATATCGCTACTATTCCTTATGGCGTTATCGTACGTATGATCTCTCATCCTCTTACAGACGCCGGTATCGAACGTTTTCTTAAAGACTGGGAAGGCGTAAAGTAAGAATACGAAGGAGTACGCGAATGGGAACGCGCTGAAGAGTACGCGCTTTCTTTTTGAAAAGAAAGCTGCAAAGAAAACGGGGAAACGCGCTTTTCTGAAGAAAAGCTGCAAAAGACTTTAATAGCCCTTAAATAAAAATAAAGCAGTTGGCAACTTTCTGCCTCCGGCTTGTACCGTCAGCCGCCAAAACGCAGGCGGCTGACTCAAATCTGAGCAGATGCCAAAGCAAGCTATGGCAGCCAAATACAAAGGGTAAGTTAATAACAAAGATAACTCTGTGCGTTGTATTTAACTTCGCACAGAGTTTTTTATACATAAAATTAATACTTTCGCACCCAAAATGAAGTTTACGCAGACAGCGGCGAGGCATGGCATAAGAGTTAAAACTGAGGTAAACAAATTTTACTTAGATACCAACCCCATCGGGCAGTGCGGAGCATCTGTGAGCGAAGATAGAGGATTTCGGAGGTACAGAAAAGTTTTACCGACGATAGTTAGAAGTGGATAATCCGTTTTTCGTCCAAAATAATCTAAAGTCAGCCAAACGCAAAACATCTTTCAGCTTTTCTCCGTAGAAAAGCGTCAGTATAAAGTTGCGCTTTGAAGAAAATTTCCCGTTTCCGCTCAAACCAAGCAACACCCCAATACGTTCAAGACCTTTTCGCAAAAAAGTAATACGAAATAACGTAAAAAACCACATATGCGCAAACACACATCGCAATTGTTTCCGCAATCTGTGAGTTTCCGGAGATCATAAAATAAATGATTGCTAAAAACGCTGCGCTTGCCGAAAGACTTGCCGCAGAATTTTTTGCTTTCAGCATTAATGAGATGTTGCGCTCGTCGTTTTCCTCTATGCCGCTTTGCTTGAGTAAATCGGGATTTCTTAAAATGCGTATCTTCTTGATTACTCCGATAAGGCTCGCCGCACATAAAGCAGCGCCGAAATATGCCGCCTGTTCGTCCATTACAGCTCCCGTGACGCACAGCGCAATCATTGCAATTCCCGTAAGCGCCCATATTGCTTGCAGTAATGTTCTTAACTTTAATTTCTTTTCGTAGCTCATAAGTTTCACTCCTCAAAAATAAATAATTCTTCAATAGTGGTTCCGAATCTCTTTGCAGCCTTGTGCGCGAGCAACAGCGACGCACAGTATTTCCCGTTTTCCAGCGAAATTATAGTCTGCCTCGTCACTCCGAGATCATTGGCGAGCTCTTCCTGCGTAATTCCGAATTTTTTTCTGTATTCGCGTATTTTGTTTTCCAAAATTTCACCTCCCAAATTATGTAAAGCATACTTTACACCGATATATTAGCATATATGAATGTAAATGTCAAGTACGTTTTACATTTTCCTCGAAATTGTGTAAGATGTGCCATTATTTGTGTCAGTTGTGCCAAATGCGTCAAAAGTATGATCTGCAATGCTATACTTTAGGTGTAGAAAGTTGAGGACATGACAGGGCAAGAGAATGTCTTGTTCTAAAAATACCGATTGGACAGGAGAGTCTGAAAATGTGTGAGGAAAACAGACAAAATGTGCAGATAAGTAAAGACGTAAAGTGCGTGCGTGAAATTTCGGATTATGCCGAACTTCAGGAAGTGCTGAGATACGAAGTTGCCAAGAGTCCGAATCATGACACTCTCACAAACCTCGGAATGTTTTATGTGGATAAAGGGGTGTACAGTAAAAACGGAAAGCGTATAAGCGCGCTGCGGCACGGGATGAATTATCTCGAAAAGGCGAGAAAGCTTTCGAGGTCGTACAGAAACGATCTTGGATTCGGATGCGCATACTATAAGCAGGGCGAATTTGAGAGAGCCGTCAAAAAGTTTAAAGCCGCCGATAAACGCGAGCATAGCTTTGCGGCAAAATATAACTGTGCGCTGTCATATATCGGAAACAGGAGATATGAGGACGCCGTGTATATGCTTGACGACGCATATCATGAGGAATACGGTAAAAAGTCGGAACTCAGATATTATAAACCGTATATTTACGCACTTTGCAATCATGACCCGGCAAGGGCGGCGGATCTTCTCAACCAGCTTCCGCCTGAAGTGATCGCAGAGGACGAAAGAGATATTTTTGCATTGTCATATTATTGCAAAAACAGAACGCTGTGCTGGAAGATGCAGAAGAATATGACGTTTACGGGAATGGGCGACTTGCCGACTCTTGCAATGATAGCAGATATTTATATCCGCAGCGGCGAAACAAAAAACGGCATGGATTATTTCAGCCGTAAGGTGTGGCGTATATACGGATTCGATATTTCCATGATGCCCTTTATAGATATGACAACACGCCAGTTCGGCGATACCGAGTACAGAAAACGGCTTATTGCGCGTCAAAGCTTTGATTTTGAACCGTATGTCGGAGAAAAGTATATAAGTCTTGTAAATGAGAATTCCGACGGAACCGTTTATAAAATACGCACAAAGAAATAATTGACGCGGCTCCAAATAAATGCTTTTTGTACAAGCTGTGTCCGATGTGTTGACAAAAAATATTTGCGGGTGTAAAATGTATATGATAAAAAATAAATGTTGCAAGGGAGAAAACCATGAAAAGAATTGTAACTGCTGTTCTTGCAGTAATGTTTGCGGTATCGGTCATATGCATTCCGGAATTTACATACACCGGTTACGGCACGGTTTATGCTAACGCAGATACACAAAAGCAGATAGCGACCGCGCAAAGATCGATAGATGCCACAATGGCGCGGTTTGCCGCTGCCAATGATACTACCGAGGAAGAGGCGCTCGCCGCGGCAATAGCCGGACTTCGTAAAGACAGCCGCGTTACCGTAACCGTAAAGGAAGGCTCTTTCAGTATACGTAAGGCTACAAAGGAGAGTGAAGGAAAGCTGTATATCAGCTTTATTTTAAGCTGTGACGGCGAGTATTTCGTAATGGGTACGGGAAGTCCCATTGAACGTATTATCGAGGGCGACGATAAAATGCTCACCGAGGACCTGCATGAGATGAGCGTTGCGGTAGACGCAATGACGCTTACCAATAAAACGACAAAAGAGGATATGCTCAAAGTTGCTCTTGCCGCAGCCAAGAACGGATCGACTGCGTACTGGAAAGACGGTTTTTATAAGAAAGACGCAACATTTGAGGCAGAAGGTGAGATTATAGGCTATCTTGTCGCAACATATAAGAGCGAAACAAGAGAAGTAAGATACCATGAGAAAATACCTATGCTTGTGCGTAAGGTTCCCAAGGATCAGATTTCACTCAATGAAGAAGAGTGGGATATTTTAAGAAGAGTAAATATTGAACGCTTTAACGAAGGCGAAATATGCCTTGCAATGCCGGGTGCACTGCAGGACACGTGCGATACGCGTGCAAAAGAAATTGCCGAGAGCTTTTCGCATACACGTCCCAACGGTTCGAGCTGCTTTACCGCGATTAAGAATTTTTCATACTCGACCGCCGGAGAAAATATATATCATTGCCCGTCAAAGACAAGGACTCTCGATACCGCAAGGGCGATGACATCATGGATGGAAAGCCCCGGACACCGTGAAAATATCCTTAAAACCGCTTATACATATATCGGCGTGGGCTCGTATGAGACCGGTGAGGACAGCACAGCCGTTCAGATGTTTGCGGCGTCCGGAAAGCCTATAAACAGCGCCGTTTCGAGTAACGGAACTCTCGAATTTGAAGATGAAGAAGCTATGCAGAAGGAGTACCTTATATTCAATAATCCGGACGGTTTGGTTTCGTATATGCCGATAGATATAAACTATCTTAAACCGTCGGACGGCGGATATACTTTAAAGCTGAATTCATCGTTTACCGTGACTCTGAAAATAAAGAATTCCTTACAGGATAATACACAGAAGAGCACGACCGGATTTTCAGACGTAAAACCGGGAGATTATTATGAAGAGGCCGTAAAGTGGGCGGTTGATAATAATGTTACTACCGGTACCTCCGCAACTACTTTTTCGCCTAAGAATTCCTGCACAAAAGCGCAGATTATTACTTTCCTCTGGAGAGCTGTCGGCGCACCAAAGACCGATGTTTCAAATCCTTTCAGAGACGTAAGCGCGTCGGATTATTACTATGACGCGGCGCTCTGGGCATTTAAAAATAAAATCATAACCGGAGTGGAGTTCGCACCCAATACTCCCTGTACGCGTTCCATGACCGTGACTTACCTCTATAAGAACGCCGGTAAACCCGATACAAGTTACGAAACATGGTTTACGGACGTTGAAGAGGACGGCAGCGATGAGCAGAAAGCCGTATGCTGGGCGGTTGAAAAAGGAATAACTCAGGGCACGTCCGAGTATAAATTCTCGCCCAAGAGAGTTTGCGACAGAGGACAGATTGTAACGTTCCTTTACAGAGCGCTTGCAAAATAAGGCATATGTAATTTTAATCATAAAAAATAACGGAGGGTTCGGCGTTTTTTGCGCAGAATCCTCTGAAACTTTATTGACGATTGATTTTTTTTGGAGAGTGAACCGTGAATACTGATGAAATTTTGAAAAAAAGTCCGCTGTTTACCGGAATTGAACCTAAGTGCGTAAAGCAGCTTACGGAGCGTATGGGCGCATATACGCGTATATATGAGGACGGCGAAACCGTAATGAGAGAGGGAAACGCCGTAACAAAATTCGGACTTGTGCTGTCGGGCTGCGTAAGAATAGAGAACTGCGATTTCTGGGGTAATAAGACAATACTCGGAAATACCCTGCCGGGACAGGTTTTTGCCGAGGCTTACGCTTTTTCAAAGGGCAGCGCGCTTATGGTAAACGCCGTGGCTTTCGGAAGTACCGAGGTCATGTTTCTTGACGGAGAGAAGATATTTGACTGTAACTGCGGGAATACGCATCTTGCGCTGTCATTCCTGAAAAATCTGATTTATGCGTCGTCAGGAAAAAACCTCGCACTGTCAAGAAAAATTCTGAGTACCTCTCCGAGAACGATTCGCGCGCGTTTGCTGACCTATCTTTCGGAACAGGCGAAAATTTCGGGAAACGCGCATTTTGAAATAGAATTTGACCGTCAGCAGCTTGCGGATTATCTTAACGTTGACCGCAGCGCACTTTCAGCGGAGCTTTCAAAAATGCGTAAAGACGGATTGATACTGTATTCAAGGAATAAATTTACACTGCTGTCCGATTCCGATAACTGAAAAATGAGTATATAATAAGCACGCCGAGTGTCTTTTTGATTCGGACGTGCTTTTTTCTTTATTTTGTTTCTGAATCAAGGTCAATCCCGAGTATGTTTACGGCGTCTAAAAATGCGTTTGCGCTCATGTCGTCGGGTAAGGCGTGACGCTTTAGGATTTCGGCGCGTTTTGCGGCACTGTCGCTTTTGCCGGACAGTCCGAGTGCGTAGATTTCGGATTTTGTGTATGTATGCTTTGTCCTGTCATCGCATTTGCTTAACAGACCGGCGTCGGAAAAAAGCTTTTTGAGAGTTTCGGTCTCCATTCCTTCGACGCCGAGAGTGCCTTCTTTGGACGCTTTGTTCTTGCGCTGTTCTTTGCCGGATATCTGCGGTATGTAAAGGTTTATAATGCGGCTGTTGTCACCGATAATGTTTTTGATCTTGTTCCGTATGACAAATCCTGCACCGTCGCTGTCCGTCAGAATGATAATCTTCTTCTTTTCGGAAAGCTTTTTTATAAGCGCCGATTTTTCGCGGCTGTTGAATACTCCGAAACCGCCTGTTGTCAGTATTACCGCGTCCACAAAGGACGAAAGTTTTATCTTGTCGTATTTGCCCTCAACCACTATTACGTCGGAGAGCTTGATTTTTTCCATTAAACGGACTTACCTCTTTTTTACTTATATCATGTAGTTTACGTCGCCTGTAATAGCCGCTATAACAGCGTTTGTCACAGCCTGCGGACGTGTTTCGCAGTTTGTTTTTGCGCGCAGGGCCTCGGCTCTGGTTTCAAAGTTCAATGTTACCTCGCATAACGGCTTTGAATTAACGTATACGCCTGTTTTAAGCGTTGAAACGCCGTCTTTTTCGTCGCAAAGCACCGTTTTGTATTCAACTCCGGCTGAAAGTGATTCGTAGTAGCGCCATGCGTTTCTCAGCGCCTCGTCGAGTATGCTTTCGGGAATGAATCCGCCGAGTTCGGGAAGTATGGAATGTGCTTTCTGCGTAAGAACGCAGATCTCGTTTTTGCCGTCGCGGCTTGTCTCTATCAGACCGTCGCGCACAAGGCTGTCATATGCGGCAATGTAGTCCGTGACGTCAAAAAGCCCTGCCGAAAGCACCGCCGACTGCAAAGCGCCGGCCTGAACCGGTTCGCCTATGTAAGATATTGCAAGCATTGTAAACGCACGTATTTCGTCAGGCCTGTTAAGCATATACATCACACTCCAGAAAATATTGTATCACATTCTTTGAAATTTTGCAACAATAATAGTTTTGTACATATATATAAAAATCTGCCCTGCACGTTTGTGAGCGCGCAGAGCATTCAAAACTTCGCTTTTTACTTTGTTAAAGTGCCTTATTCCTCAAAGGTTTCGCACTTTGTTTCGGAGGCGCAGCAAGAGCTTGAGCAGCCCATGTTGATGCTGCTTGCTTCACAGTAGCCGTGTTCGTTGTGTCGGCACTTTTCGGCACTGCATTCGATCTCAGCATCGTCGCAGGCGCATGATTCGCACGCACAGTCGGCGGTTCCCGCCTGTTTTGCATCGGTGTAGCTCTCGCACATGGTTTCGGAGGCGATAACGGCATTTTCGCCGTCTACCTTGATGCCCTCGAGTCGGCATCCTCCGTCTTTATTGTAAAAACATTTCTTAACTTCACATGAAATTGCAGGCATATCTTATTCCGTCCTTTCTAATTTGTCGAGGCTGTAACCTCGTCTGATATTGTCTGTATATGAGAGACTTTTTATTCACGTGTCCCTGAAAAAATGCAGAAAAACGCAATGTGTTAAAATTGTATATAAAAGTATTAAAATATTATACTTTAAATTGCGTAAAAACTCTTGAAAAGTCGAAATAGATATGATATACTAAAGAAGAATTTAGTATATTGCACAAATTTTCCCGTTTTGCGGCAATAATTTTGATTTATTGAATATATTCCGCAACGTAAGTTTGTGTACTGCCGATTTGATATATATGTAAAATATATATAATAAATTTTTTCTAAGGGGAGAAAAGAATGAAATCAACAAGAATTCTCAAACTGATTGCAGCTGCATCCGCGACTGCCGCTCTTGCCCTGTGCGCAAACGCTGCGGGATTTGACCGCACGCTTCAGTACAAGGACGGAATGTTCAAGGATGTTGCCGCAAACGCATGGTATGCTTCCGAGGTAAAGTCTGCATACGAACTCGGATTCATGAACGGTGTCGGTGACGGACAGTTTTCGCCTGACGGCAATGTGACGGTTTCCGCAGGCATTACCATGGCTGTACGCGTACACGCAATTTACAACGGCAAGACGATTGCTGAAAAGAAGGGCGCAAACTGGTACGATATGTATGTTGATTATGCCAAGGCAAACGGCATAATTGCCGACGGTCAGTTTGACAACTTCGACAGAAACATCACAAGAATTGAAATGGCGCTGCTTTTCACAAAGGCAATGCCCGCCGATTACTTCACTGCAAAGAACGACGTAAAATCAATTCCCGACGTTACCGAGACCGAAGATTACTATGCCGAGCTTATAAAGCTGTATAAGGCAGGCGTTGTAATGGGTTCGGACGCTTACGGTACATTTTATCCGAATAATTCCATAAAGAGAAGCGAGACTGCGGCAATTATCAACCGTGTCGCACTTCCCGAAAACCGCCTTTCAAAAACGCTTGAAGATTACGGCGACAGACCTATGGCGGCATATCTCATAGACGACCGTTCAATGCAGGCAAATACCAGAGGCAAGCTCAATAATATGGCTCTGCGCTCAGGCTGGCTCTATGAAAACCGCAATTCCGGTTCCGTTAACAAGGATGATGTTACGACAAACGTTCTTGCCGATAAGGGTAAGGGCTATGTTGCAATAAATAAGTACCTTGCCGTACAGGATAAGGGAACCATTGTTCTTGAATCCGTGTTCACGCTTACCGGAGACGGCGCGAGAATATACTTTACCGATTCCGACGGAAAGAATGCCATAGAAGTATGCACCAAGGGCGGTACATATCACGTCATCGGAAATACAGATTCCGATACCGGAGTAAAGTATACGACAAAGTCAACTGCAATCAGACTCTCAATGAATCTCGATACAAAGAAGGCTTCGCTCGTAGTAGACGCAAAGGACGCAGGCACGTTTGATATGCTTTCCGGAGCAAAGGATATTGCGAGAATGTGGTATGCAACTTCCGAAGAGGGAGCACTTACCTTTACTCCCGATGCAACACACCTCTATAAGGACTTTACTGTAAATGATGTGTTCCGTATAGACGCAGCAGGCAACGCTCCTTACGGCTGGACTGTTACCGGCAAAACTACCGCTGAAAAAACTCTGTCAATGAACATTAACAGCAATGACAATTACAGTGTTAAGATCGACGGAACCGGTACCGCAAAGAGAAACTTTGACGCTCTTGACGGTATGTTTACATATGAAACTCAGCTCTGGCTGCCTGAATACGCAGAAGCGTCTTTCGCACTCAAGAACGGCGATAAAACTGCTGTTGAAGTAAAGACCACAAAAGACGGACAGTTCGTTTCCGGAAGCACCTCACTCAGAAAGTTTACCGCAAATGTATGGCAGACTCTCAGAATCGAGGGCAATACCGAAACAGGAAAAGCGCTTGTCAAGATCAACGGCAAAAAGTGCGCAGAGGTTGACCTTGCCGAAAAGAAAATAGATAACGTTGTGATTTCCTTTGACGAGGCTGGTAAGGTTCTCTGGTTCGATGACGTTATCGTAAAGAAAGAATATGAGTATACCGACTATTGTCCCACACCCGTTCCCGTAACCGATGATGAGTGGTATGTCGGCATGAGCGTATGCTCGCTGTGGCATGAGGGAACACATTTCGGCTGGGACTGCGTCTCGGCTTATGACGAAGTAAAGCTTGCACTCGGATACTATGATGAAGGTATTCCCGAAGTTGCGGACTGGGAAATCAAGTTCTTAGTTGAACACGGCGTCGACTTCCAGCATTTCTGCTGGTACGTAAGCTCGTCCGATAAGGCAACTCCTATCAAGACCCCGAGACTTGCAGACGCTCTCAATAACGGCTATATGAACGCAAAGTACAGCGATATGCAGAAGTTCTCCATAATGTTTGAAAACTCTGCGTCAAACGCAAAGAGCGCACAAGACTTTAAGGAAACCATCTGGAATTACTGGGTTGACTGGTACTTTACAGACTCAAGATATATGAGCATCGACAATAAGGCTGTACTTACAATTTATACTTACAGCAAGTTTGTCGAACAGATGGGCGGCGAAGATAAGGCAAAAGAAGTCATAGATTTCATGAAGACCGAAATCAAGAAGTACGGCTATGACGGAATGCTTGTATTCTTCTCCGACGGAGGCGCAAATTCCGCAAATAATAAGAAGATGAAAGATGTCGGCGCAGACGGACTCGTTTCTTATACTTTCGGCAAAAACTCCTATTCGAGCCAGTATCAGATAGACTCCATGAACGTCGCATATAAGGCAGGAAATCTTGACCTTGTTCCCAGCGTCGGTGTCGGCTTTAACAGTATAGGCTGGACAGGCAAGCGTACACCCAACGCAACCACCGAAGAACATACAAAGGTTCTCGAATGGGCGCGCGACACATATCTTCCCATGCTTGCAAAGAGAGACAGCGCAAACGCATGGAAGGGCAAGTTCGTATTCATGACCACATGGAATGAGTACGGCGAGGGACATTACATCATGCCGTCGGGCATAAACGGTTTCGGATACCTTGACGATATGAGAAGCGTATTCTCAAGCGCGGCAGGCAAGACTGATAACCACTATGATGTAGTTCCTACAAAGAATCAGCTTTCAAGACTTAACTTCATGTACTCCGGTGAAACCACACGTATCCGCCGTCAGATGAATATTGCTACAAAGGAAGATTACGGCACTGACGCTTTGCGTAAGTGGGACTTCACCGATGAAAAGACCGTAGCATCATGGAGAAGCATGATGAATACCAGTAAGTTTGCCTATGACTCCGCGGAAAAGGCGCTTGCAGTAAATTCTTCGACAACCGACGCCGCAATAGTTCCCATAGATCAGAATGCAGCTACCAAGTTCAAGGCAACCGACGCTGAATATCTCCACGTTTGCATTAAGACGGATACCGTTTCGGTATTTACACTTTACTTCAAGACAGGCGATAAAGACTGGACTGCCAAAAAGTGTTATGCAGAGACTATGAAAGCCAACGGCGAGTATAACGATTATTATGTAAAGCTTTCCGATAATTCTCACTGGGTAGGTGAGATCACCGGTGTCAGATTTGACCCCAATACCATAGTCGGAAAAGTATGGATAAAGACCATAGAATTCCTTAAACCCTCTGCCGGCAGCGCGTTTACAATCCACGTAGACGGTTCAGATTTCAAGCCCGGTTCCGATCTTGTTGCCGTAAGAAACGGTGAAACATACCTTGCCGCAGAACAGTATCGCGGATTCTACTCTCTGCATAATACTTATGTTGAATGGCATAAGAACGACGGCGTTCTTCTTCTCAAAACTCCGAATAATACCGAAATCGTATTTACCGTAGGAAGCGATAAGGCGCTTGTAAACGGCAAGGAGACTTCACTCAAGGAAAAGTTCTCGCTCTTTGACGGACTCCCCGTAATTCCGCTTGAATTTTTCTATACCAACGGCGGATTTGACTATAAGAAGACCGAAAATGGCTATGAACTTAACGTAAGAGAAGGCGGATATACCGAAATAATCAAGAACCGCGTTGAAAACGAGTGGGAATTCGAGATTGATAACGATACCGAGGGCTGGAAACCCGGCTGCGCGACCGGCGACGTAATCAACGGTAATTTTGAGCTTACCGCATCGCCCGTAACCAATACGCCCCAAGGCTATGATCCGCAGATTTCAAATGATTTTCTTTCGGTCAATGCAGCTTTTTATAACGCAATCGAGGTACGCGTTAAGTGCGAGTTCACTTCCGAGAACGTAAAGAATCCCTCCGACACTACAATTTACTTTGCAACCACGGCCGATTCAAACTACGACGAAAAGAAAACCTTCCGCACAAGTTACGACAGCACAAAGCTTGACGGCGAAGGATATGCAATTCTCAGATTCGATACCACAACCAACGAAAATTGGACCGGTATCGTAAGTAAACTCAGATTTGACCCGACCAACTACGGCGGAAAATACTATATCGACTATATCAGAATGATAAAGGATCCCAATGCCGAAGCAAAGGCTGCCGAAGCGCAGAAAGCGGAGGAGGAGAGACTTGCAAAGTATCTCGCGGCAGACAAGGGCGAACCTTTCTATCTTGCAAATCCCGACGGTGAAAGCGGAAATAATTCCGACGGAATATATTATTCCCATAATGCGAAAATTTCCATTGTTGATGATCCGTTAAAAGCAGGAAATAAGGTAATATCGGTAGTTCCGAGCATACAGAATAAGGTGAATTGGGTATATGTATATCAGAAGACCCGTTTCAAGCCCGGAGTTACATATAAGATCGAGTTTGATTACTATGCCGCAGGCGATAAGGACGGAAAACCCGTTGAAAATGTTCTGCCTCAGGTAAACCTCAGATATTATGACGTTGTAAACGGACAGGTAAAGACAAGTGCAGACCATAATAAGGTTGTCGGCAAGGCTTCCACAAAAGACGGCTGGGTACACTTTACCTTTGAGCATACCATCAGTGAAAATTCAACTTTCCGCGACTATGATGAATTTTCAATATTCACAAGTCCTCTTCAGAACGGAGACGATTTCCGCAACATTTCCTATATGCTTGATAATATCAAGGTAAGCGTTGCGGAGGGTTAAGCGTTAACGAAGAGAAAGCCATGCACGGCAGGAACCGCATAATGCTTTTTATCTGAAATAAAGGCTCCTGATGATATATTGTCGGGAGCTTTTATATAAAAAATTTTAAGGAGTGAGCGTATGAAAAACATCGTCACAAAAATTTTCATTACAGCCGCAGCACTTCTCGTTGCGGTAAACTGCTTTGCAGCGTCGGCTGAGGAACAAAAACTCAATGTTCTCTGCGTCGGAAATTCGCTGCTCGCGCACGGCGTAAACGCAGACCTTGGCTGGAGCGGAACATGGGGTATGGCAGCCTCTTCCGAAGATAAGGATTATTATCATCAGCTTCAGAACATAATTGCCGAAGAATATCCGGACGTAAAAGCCGAATTCAAAAAAGTCGCAGTGTCACCTCTCGAAAGAGCCGTTGACACCGATGAGAATCACGACTACATAAACGATATAAAGGGTGCTTTTGACGCGGTAACCGCAGACTTCGTGCCCGATGTCGTAACTCTTCAGATAGGCGATAATACTTCGTCAAATATTACACCTAAATCCTATGCGCACGCACTTGTTCAGATAGGCGATTATTTCAAAAAACTCAATCCCGATGTTGCGGTTGTGTACTCTGTTCCTTTCTTTGCAAGCGAAACAAAGCAGAGCGGTACACTTCTTGCTGCGGAAGAGACAGGTTTTGCCTGCGCTGACCTCAGAAAGCTCAATAAAGACGAGAATAAGGCGCTTGGTCTGTTTGAACATTCCGGTGTCGCAAACCACCCCGGAGATAAGGGAATGCGCGCAGTTGCGGAAGAACTGTTTTCGCAGATAAAGCCTGTTCTCGATAAGGGTGCGGTAAAGGTAAAACTTGACAGCAGATATCTCACATTTGACGTTGCGCCTCAGATAATAGAAGGCAGAACCATGGTTCCGCTTCGTGCAATTTTTGAGGCTCTCGGCGCAGAGGTAAAGTGGGACGACACAACCAAGACCGTTTCCGCAAATCGCGACGGCGTTAATGTTGCTCTTACTATCGGCAAAAAAGAAATGCAGAAGGATACTCAGACAGTAACGCTTGATGTCCCGGCACAGATAGTTGATTCGAGAACTCTCGTTCCCGTAAGAGCAATATCCGAAGCGTTTGAGTGCGAGGTAAACTGGGACGCAGATAACAGAACCGTTCTTATAAAGCTGCCGAAAGCCGAAGAAGTAGGTATAGTTACCGAAATACCCAAGGCAACCGCGGATAAAAACGAATTTGGCTTCTATTCTCCCTCAACCGCAGCTCTCACCATTGCAGCCGATCCCGATGACGCTGCAAATAAGGTATTCCTTGTTACCTGCAAGACCGAATCAAAGATCTGGAACTATATCTGGTGCAATATGCAGTTCAAGGCAGGTCAGAAATATAAAATTGAGGCAGATGTAAGACCTGTTTCGGTATTCGGCGGAATCGAGTCCGAAAAGTTCAACGCCGGAATGTGCTTCCGTCATACCGGCAAGGATAACGGCGTAGGCTTCTCGGCTGTTTCAAAGGACGGCTGGACGCATCTTGCCGGAGAATATACAATTCCCGGAGATTATGAATACCGCGAAGGCGACGATAAAATAGGCGTTTACTTTGATCCCATAAGCGATAAGGGCGTTACCTTTATGGTTGACAATATTTCCGTAACTCCTATCGACTGAGCGCAAAACAGAATATTTTTATATACCGTCAGATGCTTTTGTGTTTGACGGTATATGTGTTTTCTGTCACAAAAAATGTGTTTTCCGTTATAATTAAAAATATAGGTTGATTTAAAAAATATAAAAGTTATAATATTTTTGAAAAACTAAAGAACGGAGTAAAAATAATGAGCTTTGCGGAGAAAATGAGACAGGGAAGTACAGTGTGTTTTTTAGGCAATTCGAAAAGACGGCTGGGAATGGTTTGAAGATACTAAAAATGAATATCTTAAAACTGCTGATTTCAGAGATAAATATATGGCGGAGCTTGTAAAATTTACAAATTATATGTATGAAGAACAGTGATTATTACCCAATCGTGCATTGACCGTGAAAATTTGCGGCAATTATATAGAAGAATGAATATCGGAATATTTCACAAAAATACATTCGGCTATTGACAAATTTTAGCATTAATGCTATAATTAAATTACAAAAATTCAGAAAAAGGAGAGAATATCATGAAAAAACTTCTTGGTATTGTCATGGCAGGACTGCTTGCAGTAAGTGCAGCAACCGCCGCAAGCGCAGCAGACGGAATATCCGTCGTAATCAATGATAAGCCCGTCGAGTTCGGCGATGTGGCACCGCAGATAATTGAGAGCAGAACAATGGTTCCTCTTCGTGCAATCTTTGAGGCTCTTAATGCAACCGTTGACTGGGACGACGCTACAAAGACCGTAAAGTCGACAAAGGGCGATACAACAATTTCACTTACGATCGGCGAAAATAAGCTCATAAAGAACGGCGAAGATAAAGAGCTTGACGTTCCGGCACAGATAATCGAATCGAGAACTCTCGTTCCCGTAAGAGCAATATCCGAAGCATTCGACTGTAAAGTTGATTGGGAAGATTCCACAAAGACCGTAAAGATTACATATGAAGAAAAGACAAACACGGTTGATAAGGTAGACGGCGCGATTATCACTCTTGCAAACGCAGAGCCTGAAACCGCCGATGTTGCCGTATATGCAGACGGTGCTGAGATGAAAGTCGTTGAAGATGCAAGAGACGCAGCAAACCATGTGTATGACCTCAAAGCAAATGTTACCGACAAGGCTTCCTGGACATATCTTTGGTTCAACACAAATGATTATAAACCCGGACAGAAGTATAAGGTAGAATACGACGTATGCGTTACCGGAAACGTTGCAGGTGCAGACATGGCGGATAAGATAGTAACTGTCGGAACTTGCTTCAAGTATTCCACAAGCGACGGTGAAAATAATAAAGACCACGGTATGGGCGGAGTAACGTTTGAAGGTCCGGACGGCAAGAAGTGGGCTCATGTTTCACTCGTAGGCGAAATCCCCTCAACTTATGTTGAAGGTTCCGATACAAGATTCGGTATTTACGCAAACCCCATACAGGTTGACGGTTATGATCATAATGTTGCAGTAAGCTTCCAGATAGATAACCTGTCCGTACTTCCTTTTAACAGAGAAGAAAAAAACATTGATTACTCAAAGATCACAGGCGTGGTTTATGACTTCAAGGCTGATGAGGATCTCGGCTGGAAACCCGCAGGTTCAACGATTTCCTTTGACGGCGACGATATGGTTCTTACCGCAAACGAAGGTTCTACCGACCCTCAGATCACACTTTCCGATCTTTCGCTTAAGGCTGACGACTATAACGCTTTTGTTGTAAGATTCAAGCCCGATACCACAGTCGGCGCAAAGCAGACCAATGCTTTCTTCGCAACTGACGGCGAACCTACTCTCGGCGAATCAAAGTCAATATATCTTAATCTTGATACATGCTATGTTGACGCAGACGGATACACATGGGCAGTATTCAAGTTCGGCGATAATCCTTCGTGGAGCGGAACCGTTACCACGCTTCGCTTTGACCCTGTCCATGCAGTAGGCGGCGTAAGCAAGATTGACAAGATAATTGTCGCAAAAATCTAATTAATCCGACAGAGTCCTTTCATAGATTGCCGTGGTCGTAATGACCGCGGCTTTCTTTTTGCGATTGTATGACTTAAAAAAGCTAAAGCCTTAAAAAGTCGAAGATTTTGCGATTTGCGCAGGTAAATTCTAAACAGTAAGCATTTATGTTGACAAAATTTTATACGAATACTATAATTGCGGTGTAAAATCTAAAAAAGGAGAAAGGTATTATGAAAAAACTTCTCGGTATCGTCATGTCGGGACTGCTCGCGGCAGGCGCTGTAACTGCCGTAAACGCATCGGCTGGAATATCCGTCGTAATCAATGATAAGCCCGTTGAGTTCGGCGACGTAGCACCGCAGATAATTGAGGGTAGAACAATGGTTCCTCTTCGTGCAATCTTCGAGGCGCTTAATGCAACAGTCGAGTGGGACGATGTTACAAAAACCGTAAAGTCCGCAAAGGACGATACAACAATTTCGTTTACGATCGGTGAAAATAAGCTTATAAAGAACGGTGAAGAAAAAACTCTTGACGTTCCGGCACAGATAGTCGATTCCAGAACTCTTGTTCCCGTAAGAGCAATATCCGAAGCATTCGACTGCAATGTTGAGTGGGAGGATTCCGCAAAGACCGTAAAAATTACATATGCAGACGACGGGAAAAATGACGGCGATATCATTACTCTTGCAAACGCAGAGCCTGTGACCGAAAATGTTGCGGTGTATGCCGGCGACGCGGTCATGACAATCGTTGAAGATGAAAGAAATTCGTCAAATCATGTCTATAATCTTGTGTCAAACGTAACAGACCGTGCGTCGTGGACGTATTTCTGGTATAAGACAAATGACTATAAAGCCGGGCAGAAGTATAAGATAGAGTATGATGTCCGCGTAACGGGCAACGCCTTAAATGTATCAATGAGCGGAATGAAAGTTCAAATCGGAACTTGCCTTAAATATTCCACAAGCGACGGCGAGAATAATAAAGAACACGGTGTCGGCGGAATCACGTTTGAGCAGAATCTCGGTGATTGGGCGCACGTAAATCTTATTGCCGAAATTCCGGAAAATTACGTAAACGGAGACGATACAAGATTCGGCATTTACGGAAATCCTATCATCATCTCTCAATATGACCATCAGATAGCGCTCAACTTCCAGCTTGATAACGTTTCGGTAGTTCCTTACGGCAATACGGATAAAACTGCCGAACCGAGTCGGATTGATTTTGAAAAGCTCAGCGGAGTCGTATACGATTTTAAGACAGACCAAGCACACGGTTGGACACCAACAAACTCAAAAATCGGCTTTGACGGCGAGGATATGGTAGTTACTTCCGATGAAGGCTCGACAGATCCTCATATTACCGTAAATAAGCTCTCGATAAAAGCAGGGGACTATAATGCGGTTGTTGTCAGATTTAAGCCCGATGCCACAGTCGGCGCAAAGCAGGCAAACGCATATTTCGCGACCGATACCGAAACCGCATTCAGTGAGGACAGAGGAATATACCTTAATTTTTCCGATATGTATACTGACGACGAAGGATATAAGTGGGCAGTATTCAAGTTCGGCGATAATCCTTCGTGGATCGGCACCGTAACAGGAATACGTTTCGATCCTGTTTCCGCAGCGGGCGGTGTGCATAGAATTGATAAGATAATAGTAACTAAAATCTGATTATTGCGCATATACCGACTCTCCTTTTTCGCATTGCCGCAGCCGTAAAGACTGCGGCTTTTCTGCGCCTGTTGATCAATGCCTAACCTGCCGCGTAAAAAAGAACGTCATTATAAAAACGGACGTTCTTAAAAGTATTGGATTGTTCTTTTTCAAAGCCTGGAACGTTTTGCGAGACAAATGCGTTCGACTTCAAACATATCACGTATGATCTTTGAGTCAAATCTCTGAGATTTGAAAATTGCCGCAACCTCTCTGCCTATGTCATATCCGACTTCCACTGCGCAGTATCCGTCGTCCTTTAGATATTTTGAAACAATATTCTTGACAATCACCTTGTAGAAATCAAGACCGTCGTGACCGCCGTCAAGCGCTATGGACGGCTCGTGCAGAACCTCTTCTGAAAGTCCTTTTATGTCGTCTGACTTGATGTAGGGCGGATTGGAGGTAATCATGTCGGGAAATACCGACGGTGTGTATTCGTAAACGTCGCTCTTTACAAGGCGTAAACGTGACTCGGATATGCCGTGATATTCGGCGTTCTTTTTCGCATAGGAAAGCGCCTTTTCCGAAACGTCGACCGCAATTGCACGGACGTCGGGACGATTGTTAAGAACCGCAATGGGTACGCAGCCGCTGCCGGTGCATAAATCGAGTAAAAGTCCGTTTCTCGGCAGATACTTTATAGCAAGTTCGGCAAGAAGCTCTGTTTCGGGACGCGGAATAAGACAGCCTTCTCCGCAGAAAATGCGCAGGCCGAAAAACTCCCACTCTCCGATAATGTACTGAAGAGGCTCGTGATTCATGCGGCGCTCAAGTGCTTTGTCAAGCTTTTGGTAAATGTCGTCCGGAATTTCGTTTGCGCGTTTCATTAAAAACTCGTTCTTTTTCATACCCGAAAAATGTGTTATAAGCGTGTCGGTTTCAAAACGCGCGTTGTCGGTAATACTTGAAAGTTTTGTAATTGCGGTTGCTTTAAATTCGTTGTAAGTCATGGTAGAATAACAGTTTCCTCAGAATACGCAGCGTTTTTTCTGCGTGGCGGTTTGAAGTTTGCGTTTATTCGGCGGCGGTGTCCGCAGTGCCGTTTTGAGTGCTTTTTATATTTTCGCCGGCATTTTCTTGCTTTTCCGGCGGATAGAAGTCGGGAAGCGCAGCCTTCAGAGAGCTTATGGCAACTTCTATCTGATCAAGATCGGGTTCTTTTGTCGTAAGACGCTGAATCCAAAGTCCGGGAGCCGAGAGAATACGTACAAAGAGATTGTCGTGAGTTCCGGCAAATTTGATGAATTCAAATCCTATTCCGACTATAAGCGGCAGAATAAGCAGCTTTACGGCTACTCTCGGAAGTCTCGGCAGATCAATGTAGAATACCGAGATAATAATGCCTATAAACATCATTACAAACAAAAAGCTTGTTCCGCATCTCGGATGAAAGCGAATCTGCTTTTTTACGTTTTCGGGAGTCAGTTCAAGCCCGGCTTCGTGGCAGAATATCGACTTGTGTTCCGCACCGTGATACTGAAAAACACGTTTCATGTCGGGAATGAGTCCGACAAGAGCAATGTATGCCGTAAAGATCGCGATTTTGAGAACGCCCTCGATTACGCTCTTTAAATATATGTTGTAGTATATCTTGTCAACAAGATCCGAAACAAGGGCCGGAAGATACATGAAAAGCAGTACCGACATTGCAAGTCCTATTACAGTGCCTATTACCGAGGCTATTGCCGTGGCGCTCTTTCCGAGCTTTTTCTCAAGCCACTTTTCAAACTTCGACGGTTCTTCTTCGATTCCCAGCATTTCAGCCGAACGGTTGAGGGTTTTGAAACTTAAAACCATTGTTTCGGCAAAATTTACGATTCCGCGTATGATCGGAAGTCTTAAAAAAGCGCTCTTGTCGCGTATTGTTGTAAATTTTTCAACTTCGGTCGCAATTTTTCCGTCGGTCTGCCTTACCGAGAGCGCAACATAATTCTTGGATTTCATCATTACGCCTTCGATTACAGCCTGACCGCCGACCGTTCCGAGACGGGAACAGCTTTTTGCGTCCGCGCTTGATTTATTGCTCATAATTCACCTGCTTAAAATTAATATATAGATTATACAAAAGAATAAATAATTTATTTGGGATAAACTGTTGATTTTAAGTAAACAACTTTGTAATATTTTTTTAATTTACGGTTAAAAGAAAAATATTTCGGAAAATGAGTAAAAGTTTGCTGTTTTTCTTGAAAAAAAGCTTTGCGTGTGTTATACTTATAATGACAGAATGTTCGGCGATGATTAAAATTCGCCGGATAACGCAAACAGTCTTACGGCTACGGAGGAAAAGATGAACGAAGAACAGCTGCGTGCAATAGAGATAGAATCCGTAAAGGATAAATTCGTAAAAGCATATAACGAGGCAATAAAAAGACAGGGTTCCGCGGAGCTTTTGGCATGGATGTCGGATAAGACCGACTTTTTCAAGGCGCCCGCAAGCTCAAAATACCATAACGCCTTTGAGGGCGGACTTGCCGAACACTCGCTCAATGTTTATAACGCGATGATTGAACATTTCAACGACGGAAAACCCGACGAATCTTTTGCGATATGCGCATTGCTGCATGATCTGTGCAAGGCTGAGTTTTATAAGGTCAGCCAGAGAAACGTCAAAAACGAGGCTACCGGACAGTGGGAAAGGGTAAACTATTATACCATTGAAGATAAATTTCCGTTCGGACACGGAGAAAAGAGCGTGTTTCTTGTCGAACGCTTTATGCGTCTTAAAGTAGAAGAAGCAATAGCAATAAGATGGCATATGGGCGGTTTTGACGACGCGGCGCGCGGAGGAAGTTTTGCAATAAACGGAGCGTATGAAAAGTACCCTCTTGCGGTTAAACTTCATATAGCCGACGTTATAGCGACATATCTCATGGAAAATAAATAAAAAGGAATAGAGAAAATGCAAAGAATACTCGATATTGAAAAGAAAAACGGATTTATCTGCGATATGGACGGTGTTATATACCACGGAAACAGAATACTGCCCGGTGTTGCGGAATTTGTGGAATGGCTTAAAAATAACGACAAAAACTTTCTGTTTCTGACAAACAGTTCTGAAAGATCTCCTATCGAACTTCATCAGAAACTTCAGAGAATGGGACTTGACGTCGATCCGTCGCATTTCTATACAAGCGCACTTGCGACAGCGGACTTTCTGGCACATCAGCGCCCCGGCTGCTCAGCGTATGTAATAGGCGAACCCGGACTTATAAATGCGCTCTATGCAAAGGGTATATCCATGAACGACGTAAATCCCGATTATGTAGTCGTCGGCGAAACGAGAAACTATAACTACGACAGCATAATAAGAGCCGTAAGGCTTGTAAATGCGGGCGCTAAGCTTATCGGAACAAACCCCGACATGACGGGCCCGTCGGAACAGGGTATAATTCCCGCATGCCGCGCGCTTGTAGCGCCTATCGAACTTTCGACGGGAGTTGTGGCGTACTATCTCGGAAAGCCCAATCCTCTCATGATGAAAACCGGAATAAAGCTTCTCGGTGTAAAGCCCGAAGAGGCGGTTATTGTCGGCGACAGAATGGATACCGATATAATAGCGGGTATAGAATCCGAAATAGAAACGGTACTTGTGCTTTCTGGAGTAACCGACGGGAACGTCATGAAACAGTTCCCGTACAGACCAATGTATATATATAACGGCGTAGGCGATATAATAAAGAAAAAGTGCGCGGATTTATAAAACGCGCCCTGCGAGTAAAGAAATTCCACCCTTGTTTGACGGTAATAATCCGAAATTGAGGGTGGATTTTTGTATTGTTGAAAAGACGCGGAAAATAAATGTAAAAAAATTGTTTATTTGAAAAAAAGTATTCCAAACAACGGCTATGTGTGATATACTTATATAATAAGCAGATATGAATGGAGGGCGAAGTTTATGAACGTGCTGCAAAATGCGTGGACATACATAATAAATCAGCTTGCCGCGGTTACGGTGTTCGACCTTTTGGATATAGCAATAGTGTCGATAATCTTTTATTATGTGTTTAAGTTCGTAAAGGACAGACGCGCAGGAAAACTTGCTCTCGGAATACTGCTGATCATACTCGTGCTGTTCTTGAGCGATATTCTGAATATGCACGCGCTCAACTTCTTACTTCAGAATATAATGCAGGTCGGTATAATAGGACTTCTTATAGTGTTTCAGTCCGAGCTGCGTTCTTTTCTCGAAAAGGTCGGCGGAACGTCGTTTATAGGCTCGCTGAATAAGAAGAATAACGATGTGCAGAGTACCGTCAGATGTATAGACAGCGTCGTTGAGGCGTGTATGTACTTTGCCGACGAAAAGACGGGAGCGCTTATAGTGTTCGAGCGTTCGACAAAACTCGGAGACGTCATTAGAACAGGCACCGTAATAGACGCAGATCCTGCGGTATTTCTCATAAAGAATATATTTTTCAATAAAGCTCCTCTGCATGACGGCGCGCTTGTGATACGCAATAACCGCCTTTGTTCGGCAGGCTGTTTTCTGCCTTTGTCCTCAAAGGATGATATAATAAAAGATCTCGGAACGCGTCACAGAGCCGCAATAGGAATGAGCGAAAACTCCGACAGCGTCGTTGTGGTCGTATCAGAGGAAACGGGTACGGTGTCTGTTGCCTGCGACGGAGTTCTGACGCGCGGATATAATGAATTTACTCTCAAAAACGATCTCATGAAATACCTTGCGGGATATGATACAAAGTCGTCAAAGAAAAAATCCGTGAAAAGCTCGAAAGATCCCGAATAAAAAGTAAAAAATGTGAAAGGGGCATGGCTGTGGCAAAGAATAAAGAAAAGAAAAGCACCGTCGTTACGGTACAGAATACCGAAGAAGAACAGAACGCCGGACGCGGTTCTTCAATAGTGCCGAAAATACTTTCCATACTTGCGGCGATCGCCCTGTGGTTTTATGTAATAGACGTCCAGACGACGCAGTTTGAAAAGACATTTTACGGGGTAGCCGTAACGCTTGAGAATTTCGATACGTCGCAGGGACTTGATATTATTTCGGGACGAAACGGCACGGTGGACGTCGTTATCAAGGGTACAAAGGCTCAGGTAAACGCACTCGGCGAGACCGATATAAAGGCAAGTGCGGATATGTCGGGTGTAAACGAATCGGGAGATTACAGACTGAATGTCAGCGTTACGGTTCCGTCGGGACTTACAGTTGTAGAAAAGAGCATAGGATATGTCGAGGTGTCCGTCGATAAAACTGTCGGAAAGACAGTGCCGTTAAAGCTTGAAATGACGTATACGCTGCCGGATTCGTATGAGTTTGACGAAATATCAATGTCTCCGAAAAATATATACGTATCAGGACCCCAAGATCTCGTTGACTCGGTGGAACAGGGCAGAGTTTCACTTGATCTCGGAACGGTCAGCGGAAAAGTCACGGCGAAATGTTCGGTCACGCTTGTTGACGCAAACGATAATATAGTTCAGAGTCCGTATCTTCGCATGAATGAATCGACGGTGGACGTCACCGTGCCTGTTTTAAAGAGCGAGCAGAAGAGAGTGAATGTCAATATCGCGGATACCGATCTTGAATATGACATTGACGTGTCGCCCAAAAATGTAATAATAAAGGGCGAAGCAAAGCTTGTGGACAGTATAGATTCCGTTTCGACGGACGTTCTCGAAATCGTAAAATCGAGCGTTACAAGCCTGCGGCTTTCGCTGCCTAACGAAGTTACCGCGTATGATGAAAACGGAAATATAATTTCAGCCGTTACCGTCACGGTGTCTAATGTCAGAAACGCCGCGGATAATGCTGAAAATAACTGAAATTTGCTGTTTGGGTGATAATGATTAATCAAAAGAGCTTTGCGGTCGTCCGCAATATAAAAATACCGTGTACCTTTGAAAATGAGAGCGAGCTTGACGCAAAAGCGATTAAGATTGCCGAAAAGACGTTTTTTTCAAAGCAAAAGGGTGCGTTTGCGGGTTTGCCGTTTGTGTATAAACGCAGTATTGACGCGAGAGATAAGAACGCGGTAAAGCTGATATATTCGGTTGCTGCCGAAATACAGCCGGAAAATGCGGATAAATTGCTGCCGCAGCTGAAAAAATATAAGAATACCGACGCGGCAGTTTCAAAAGAGCCTGATTTTTCGTGTCCGGAAATAAATAAAGATAAACGTCCCGTTGTCGTCGGGTTCGGACCGTCGGGTATGTTCTGTGCGCTTGCGCTTGCAAAGGCAGGACTGAGACCTGTCGTACTCGAGCGCGGAGACGATGTTGAAACAAGGGCGAAAAAAGTCGAAAAATATTGGAAAGACGGCACTCTTGACGTAAACAGCAACGTGCAGTTCGGAGAGGGCGGCGCAGGCACGTTTTCGGACGGAAAACTCTTGACACGCATAAGCGATTCGTTGTGCGGCTTTGTGCTGTCGGAATTTGTTCGGTTCGGAGCGCCGAAAGAAATAACATATCTTGCAAAACCGCATATAGGAACGGATAATTTAAGGAAAATCGTCGCGGCTGTCCGAAACGAGATTATTTCTCTCGGAGGAGAGGTAAGATTTCGTACAAAGCTTGAAAAGATAAATTTTTCTTCGTCGGGAAATGTCTGCGGCGTAACCGACTCGGACGGCAATGAAACTCCGTGCGGCGCAGTGTTTCTGTGTATAGGCCACAGCGCGAGAGATACCGTAAAAGAATTGTTAAAAGGCGGTTTTGACGTGCAGCCCAAGCCTTTTTCGGTAGGGGTAAGAATAGAGCATCTGCAAAAGGATATAGATAACGCAATGTACGGCGCTTTTTCGGGCGCACCCGTACTTTCAAGGGCACAGTATACGCTTTCACGAAAATTTGACGGCAGAGCCGTGTATTCTTTCTGTATGTGTCCCGGAGGTGTTGTCACGGCGTCGGCGTCGGATAACGGCGAGATAGTCACAAACGGCATGAGCTATTATGACAGAAGCGGACTTAATGCAAATTCCGCAATAGCGGTGTCGGTTTCTCCATCAGATTACGGAAATACCGTACAGGGTGCCGTTGATTTTCAAAAAAATCTCGAAACGGCGGCATTTTGCGCTGCAGGAAATGATTCGGGCGCGCCGATACAGCTCTTAGGTGATTTTCTGTCCGATAAACTCTGCCGCGAGCCGTCAAGGATAATGCCGACGTATACCGGAAAAACAAAGCTTTGCAAAGCGTCGGATATTTTTCCCGGATTTGTAACCGATAACCTTAAAAAGGGAATACGCGCGTTTGAGTATGATATAAAAGGCTTTTCGTGTGATGACGCAGTGCTTACTTTTCCCGAAACAAGAACCTCGTCGCCCGTAAGAATAAACAGAGATGAGAGAATGGTGTCGGTTGGGAAAAGCGGCGTTTATCCGTGCGGTGAGGGTGCGGGATATGCCGGAGGAATAACAAGCGCCGCGGTTGACGGATTAAAGGCGGCAATTAATTATATAAATACGCTGAAAGGTGAAAATCTGAAATGAAGGCTTCGGGAAAGGTTGTCGAAGTAAACGGGGATATGATAAAAGTAGTTACCGTTCGTTCGGCAGCGTGCGATTCGTGCGAAAAATGCGCTCAAAAAGGCGCGTGCTCGGCGCATCTTGTGCTTGGCGAAGAAAATAAGACCGTCGAAACGGACGTGTTTAACGCGGTCGGCGCAAAAGTCGGAGATACGGTTGAGCTTGCCTCGTCGGGAGAACGGATACTTCTTGTCTCGCTTGTCGTTTTTGTTTTTCCCGTGCTGCTTTCAATGATAGGATATTTTCTTGCAGATAAACTTACGGATAATATATACGCTCCTGCGGTTTCGCTCGGAGCCGTGTTTGTAATTTCCTTTGCGGCTGCCGCTTTTTTCATGAATAAGTACGCGCAGAAGAATATACGCATAGAAGCCGTAAAAATACTTGAGGAGAACGCGTAAGAGATTTCTTTCGCAAGAGTTTGTAACATGACATATGAATATTCCGACGGTACCGTCTGGACTGTCGGCAGCGTCTCCGAAGATGTTGCCGCCTCGCTTTCGCAACAACTCGATATATCGCCTTTTGCCGCAAAAATAATAGCCGCAAAGGGCTTTTGCGACGTAAAGAGCGCAAAGGAATATCTTTATAATTCCTATGAGAGCCTACAAGACCCGTATCTGTTAAAAGATATGGAAAAGGCGGTTGAAAGAATACGGTATGCGCAAACGAATAATCAGAAAATACTCATCTACGGCGACTATGACGTTGACGGAGTTACAAGCGTGTCGGTACTTTTGCGTTATCTCCTGTCAAAGGGTGTAAATGCGGACTATTATATTCCGCAGAGAGTCAATGAAGGCTACGGACTTAATATCTCGGCGATAAACAAATTTAAACAGGACGGCGTTGACCTTATTATAACCGTAGACAGCGGTATTACCGCACATGACGAGGTTGAATTTGCAAAGCAGAACGGCATAGACGTTGTAATAACGGATCATCATGAATGCAGAGATGAGCTTCCCGAAGCGTGCGCAGTTGTGAATCCGCACAGACGCGACTGCGAATATCCGTTTTCGGAATTTGCGGGAGTCGGCGTAGTGTTCAAACTTGTGTGCGCGCTTGAAGATAATAAGAATGTGCCCGCCTTGTGCCGCGCTTACTGCGATCTTGTCGCGCTCGGAACGGTTGCCGACGTTATGCCGCTTGTCGGAGAAAACAGGGTTATAGTAAGTCTCGGCTTAAAACAGCTCGAAAATACAAAAAATAAAGGACTTGCGGCTCTTGCCGCACAAAGCTTTTCGGAAAGAACAAAGGCAAAGAGAAAAAATCTTACCGCGTCGTCTATCGGCTTCGGGCTTGCGCCGAGAATAAACGCAGCCGGCAGAATAGGCGATGTAAACCGCGCCGTAAGGCTCATGATAACCGATAATGCCGCCGAGGCTGAAAATATTGCGTCGTACCTTTGCGCGGTAAACCGCGAAAGACAGGTAATCGAGAATAATATATTCAATCAGGCGGTCGAACGCATAGAGAACGAGTTTGATTTTGAAAAACAGCGCGTAATAGTGCTTGAATCCGACTCGTGGCATATAGGCGTAATAGGAATCGTCGCGTCAAAGATAACGGAACGCTATAAACTGCCGTCAATTCTAATATCGGTAGACGGAGAGGTCGGAAAAGGCTCGTGCAGAAGCGTGAACGGCTTTAATATAAACGAAGCTCTTTCCGCGTGCTCGGATATGCTTGTAAAATACGGCGGACATGAGCTTGCCGCCGGACTTACCGTAAATAAAAGCGATATTGAGGCGTTCAAGCAAAAGATTAACGAATATGCGGAGAATACTTTTGATTTTTCAAGCGTACATAAGTGTATAGACGCAGATTTTGAGGCAAGACTTTCGGATGTCACCGTAAATAACGCCGTGGAAATACAAAAGCTCGAACCTTTCGGACTTATGAATCCCGTGCCGCTTTTTTATTTAAAGGACGTGACGGTAGCCGAAATATATTCGATAGGAGAGGGCAAACACTTAAAGCTCCAGCTTGAAAAGGACGGAAACGTCGTGACGGCTCTGTATTTCGGAATGACGCGTGAGAATTTCCCGTTTTCAGAGGGCGACCGCGCCGACTTTATGGCAAATATAGACCTTAACGATTTCCGCGGAACACTTTCGGTGCAGCTGCTCGTAAAAGACGTAAATATGACATCGGAGGATATTGATAAGAAACGTGCCGAAGAAGAAACCTTTGCAGGAATACTTGAAGGCGGAGGCTGTTCAAAAGAGGATATACCGACAGTAAAGGAATTCAGGGCGGCGTTTATGTATCTTCGCCGCGTTCTCGGAATAGATACGCAAATGCAGGACCTCGACGTCTGGCAGACAGCCGGTATAATCTCTCGCGAGTATATGACGGATATAAGCCAGCTTATGCTGAATATAATCCTCTGCGTGCTTTGCGAAACGGGCATTGCCGAAATGTCAAGATATAATGAAAATCATGTGCTGATAAAGCTTAATAAAACAACGGGCAAGGTCAACCTTGACGAATCCGAAATACTTATAAGGCTTAAATGCGGAATTTTAAATTGAAAGGCGGTATGATTTTTGGCTGCAACGGTAACGTATCAGACACTTGTAGATCAGCTCAATAATACAGGTGCAAAATACGATATAGATAAAATCGAAAGGGCATATAAATACGCAAGCGAAATGCACGCCGGACAGTTCAGAAAATCCGGGGAGCCGTATATAACGCACCCTCTTGCGGTAGCGGTAATTGTTGCGGAGCTTGAGCTTGATACCGACTCGATCTGCGCGGCGCTTCTTCACGATACGCTCGAGGATTGTAAGGATAAGACAAATGTCGAAACCATAAAAAGCCTTTTCGGAAACGAAGTCGCGGAGCTTGTCGAAGGACTTACAAAGCTGCCCGTCGTGTTCTTTGAAGATAAGGAAGAGGCAAGTATCGAGAATACGCGAAAGCTTTTCCTTGCAATGAACCACGATATACGCGTAATTTTCATAAAGTTTGCCGACAGACTGCATAATATGAGAACTCTTGACGCAAAGAGCGAAAAGAGCCAGAGAACCATAGCACTCGAAACAATGCATCTGTACGCGCCTCTTGCGCATAGGCTTGGTGTCCAGAAGATAAAGACCGAACTTGAAAACCTTGCGCTGAAATATCTCGATCCGATAGGATATGACGAGGTTAAAAAGGATATAGACTTAAGATACGGCAAGAATAAGGACTTTCTCGAAGAGGCAAAGCAGAAAGTTTCGGATAAGCTTGCCGAAGTCGGAATAAAAGCCAAGATTACCGGACGCGTAAAGTCGATATACAGTATCTATAAGAAGATGTATAACCAAAGCAAGAGCTTTGATGAAATATATGACTTTTACGCAATACGCGTTATCGTTGATACCGAACTTGAGTGTTATACGGTTCTCGGCATAATACACGAGATGTTCAATCTTATGCCGGGACGTTTCAAGGACTATATTTCAACGCCTAAACCCAATATGTACCGTTCTCTGCATACGACCGTAATCGGAAAGCACGGAATACCGTTTGAGGTTCAGATAAGAACCTGGGAAATGCACGCCGTTGCGGAATACGGTATCGCGGCGCACTGGATGTATAAGTCCGGCGAGGTTGATAAGGAGAATATTGCCGAAAAACTCCAATGGATAAGAACGCTTATCGAAACCGAAAAGGACGCAGGAGACGCAGAGGACTTTTTAAGACCGCTTAAAATAGACCTGTATGAGGACGAAATTTTCGTGTTCACGCCCAAAGGCGACGTAAAGAGCCTGCCTTACGGCTCAAATACGATAGATTTTGCGTACTGTATACATTCCGAAGTCGGAAATAAGATGGTCGGCGCAAAGGTAAACGGCGTTATAGTTCCGATAGATACGGTGCTTCAGAATGCCGATATATGCGAGATCGTGACGTCGGTTTCATCCAAAGGTCCCAGCCGCGACTGGCTGAAAATCGTAAAGACCACGGAAGCAAAGAATAAAATACGCCTTTGGTTCAAGCGTGAAAAACGCGAGGAAAATATAATCGAGGGCAAAAATGAGATCGAACGTGAATTCAGGCATTACGGCAGAGCCTATACCGAGTCGCAGAAGAACGAGGTCGTGGCAAACGTCGCAAAGCGCACGGGATTTCCCGATGTTGATGACTTTTATAATAATATCGGCTACGGTGGAATATCCGTTTCAAAATTCGCGGCAAAGCTTAAAGACGAGTTTGACCGCGTAGTAAAGCCGGAAGTACCAAAGAGCGTAAATCCGATAGAGGATATAGTAACCGATAAGACAAAGCAGGCTGAGAATAAACGCGTAAAAGAACACGCGCACGAGGCAATGCAGAGCGTTATAGTAGACAGTCTCGATAACTGCCAGGTGCGTTTTGCAAAGTGCTGCAATCCTCTGCCGGGCGACAGTATAATCGGCTTTGTAACGCGCGGATTCGGCGTTTCGGTTCATAAATACGACTGTCCCAACGCAAGGAGCGGACTGCTCAAACAGGACGAAAAGGACAGATGGGTAAACGTGCGCTGGTCAAGACGTTCGCTCGAACAGGGCGATAATACAAGCGGTTCGTTTGAGGCACTGCTTCAGGTATACGCAAATAATTCCTTTGAAGTTTTTGCCGCCATTACCGCCGTGTTTGCGGATATGAGAGTGCCTGTTCATGCCATGAACTCAAAGACTACGGGTACAGACGGAATGATAATAAATCTCACCATAACCTGCCGTAATACGTCGCACGTAAATTCAATTATATCGCGGCTTAAAAAAGTAAAGGACGTAATAGACGTAACGAGAGGATTTTCTTCATGACAGCACTTGTTCAGAGAGTAAAACACGCAAGCGTCACGGTAGACGGCGAGTGTGTGTCCGAAATAGGAAAAGGATTTCTGGTGCTTTTCGGAGTTTTTGAAAACGATACCGAAAAAGAGGCGGATCTGCTTGCGGATAAGACCGCAAAACTTCGCATATTTACCGATGAAAACGATAAAATGAATCTTTCGCTGCTCAATCTTTCCGAGATGGGAGAAAAAGCGTCCGTGCTTGTCGTTTCGCAGTTTACGCTGTGCGCTGACTGTAAGGGACAGAACAGACCGTCGTTTATAAAGGCGGCGCGTCCCGAAAAGGCAGTTCCTCTGTATGAAAGATATATGGACAGACTGAAAAGCGGGTACGGAATAGAGGTCGGACACGGCATTTTCGGCGCAGATATGAAAGTCGAGCTGCTGAACGACGGACCCGTAACAATAATTTTAGATACGGATAAGCTTTAAAATATGATTATAACCGTAAACGATACGCAAAACAGCGCAAATCTGCTGTATTATCAGTCGCTTGCACTGCTGTTTCTTCCGTGCGAAAAATTCACTTTAAACGATACGGAAAATAAGATGAATGTCGATGCCTTTTCAAAGGACGGCAAGTTTTTCGTAACAGTAAGCCTTGATATTTCGGGTAAGACCGCAGTAAGTGGGCAGAGCGAAGATATAATGCCGTCAAAAACGCGGCAGATGAAAAATCTGATAGGCAGAAACGTGCTGTCGGCGTTTGAAAAAATATTTGACCGTAAACCTCCGTGGGGAATTTCAACAGGCGTAAAGCCCGTTAAGCTTGCGCGCGAGTTTATTCTGAAGGACGGGGAACAGTCTGCGCTTGAAACGCTGTGCCGCGACTACGCGTTTGACGAGCGAAAAGCAAAGCTCTGTATAGAGGCAAACCGACGCGAAACCGAAGCGTTGAAAAATGTGCCGGATAATTCCTGTTCTGTGTATATTTCGGTGCCGTTCTGCCCGTCAAGGTGCGATTATTGCTCGTTTGTTTCGTGTACAACGCCGCGTCTGCTTGCGCTGATTCCGGATTATATCGTAAGATTAAAGCAGGATATAGCCGATATTGCAGATACCGTAAGACAGAACGGGCTTGAAGTACGCAGCGTCTATGTCGGCGGAGGAACTCCGGCAATACTTGAACACGGACAGATAAATGATGTCCTTGACTGCTTTTTCAAGAACTTTTCGGATACCGATATAAAAGAATTTACTTTTGAAGCCGGACGTCCCGACTGCATAACAAAGCCTAAGCTTGAAGTGCTTAAAAGTTACGGCATAGGCAGAATAAGCGTAAACGCGCAGACGACGAACGACGCGGTTCTGCGGTATGTCGGCAGAAACCATACGGCAAAGCAGTTTTTCGATGCGTTCCGACTTGCGAGAGAAACGGGATTTGACTGTATAAATACCGATCTTATAGCGGGACTTCCGTCGGACAGCCTTGAAAGCTTTAAAAACAGCGTGGATAATATTACGGCGCTTGAACCGGAAAATATAACCGTCCATGCCTTTACTTTAAAGAAGTCGTCAAAGTTCAGAACCGAGGGAAATACCGATATAACATCGTCGTTTTCACAGGCTGAAAAAATGCTTGATTACGCCGCTGATAAGCTGGGAACAAACGGATATTCTCCGTACTACGTGTACAGGCAGAAAAACACCGTGGGAGATCTCGATAATACGGGATATGCAAAACCCGGCTTTGAAAGCATTTACAATATCGTCATGATGGGCGAAAAGCATACGGTTTTCGCAGCCGGTGCGGGAGCTGTGACAAAGCTTGTCCCGAACGCCGCGACGGGCGGAAAGATAGAGCGCATATTCGCGCCGAAATATCCGTATGAATATCTCGACAGACAAAAATATAAGGGCTTTGACAAACAAAGCGTAACACAATTTTACAGTAACAAAAAATAATCAAAGGGTGGGCAAGATTTGAGTAAAAAGACCGGACAGACGTTTGTATTCGGCGCCGTCGTGCTTATGGCGTCAAATATTCTCGTAAAGCTTATAGGCGCGCTTTTCAGAATACCTCTTACCAATATAATCAAAGTCGAGGGTATGGGGTATTTCAACGCAGCGTACAGCATATACGTAATGTTCTATAACATATCCACGGCAGGTATACCCGTCGCCGTGTCGCGAATGGTAGCCGCAAGCGCCTCAAAGGGCAACTATAAGGAGGCGCAGAAGATATTCGATATTGCGCTGAAGCTCTTTGTAGTTATAGGCGTTGTCGGAACGGCTGTCATGATGGCAGGCGCGCAGTTTTTTGCAGAGTGGTCGAAAATGCCCGATTCAAGCTATGCAATGCTCGCAATAGCGCCGACAATATTCTTTATCTGCGTTTCAAGCGCATACAGAGGATATTTTCAGGGTATGTCGGATATGGTGCCTACCGCTGTCTCGCAGGTAATAGAGGCTGTCGGTAAGCTCGGAATAGGACTTGCCGCCGCAATCTACTTTACAAGAAACGCGTATCCCGTGAAGATTACCGCAGCGTTTGTAATCTCAGGCGTTTCAATAGGCGTCGCTCTCAGTATGTTCTACGCAATGGCGGTAAAGATAAAGTACGCGTCCTCACCCGAGTACAGGGCGAAAATTCAAAATTGCCCCTATAACGCTCGTCCGTCAAAATCCATATTGTCCGAACTTGTAATAACTGCAATTCCGATAACGCTAGCGTCCTCCATAATGGGACTTACAAACGTTATAGATACTTTTCTCATAGCAAACCGCCTTATAAGCGCAGGCGTTTCGGCAAAGGCAGCCGCATCCTATTACGGAACATATTCCTCAATGGTAATACCGCTTTTCAATATGACGCCTACATTTATATACCCGTTTGCGATAAGCGCAATTCCGGCTGTTTCTTCGGCAATAGCCGCAAAAAGACTCGATAAGGCTTATTCGAGCATAGAATCCGCATTCAGAAACTGCGCTATAATATCGATCCCATGTGCAATAGGACTTGCGTCAATGTCGCGCGGTATCGTAAGACTGCTTTTCAAAGAAGAAATGATAAAGAACGGCGCGTCCTCGGTGTCCTCAACGGAACTTGCAGCACCGGCACTGTCGGTCGTCGCGTGCGCAATAGTATTCTTGGGCGTAATAGCAATTACAAACTCGGTTCTTCAGGCATGGCGCCTTGAAAGATATACGCTCGTATCGACAGGAGCAGGAGTCGCCGTAAAATTTGCGGCAACATATATAGTTACCGGAATACCCGGTACGGGAATTATCGGAAGCGCCGTCGGCACAATGCTCTGCTACTTTACGATAATGGCGATAAACCTGTTCTTTGTAATAAAAAAGACTGGATATGTGCCGAATGTCGGAAGAATATTCGTAAAACCGCTGCTTGCGGGAGTATGCTGCGGCGTGAGCGCGCTGATCTTTAACTTTGTGCTTTTAAATGTCGGAATACCCGAAAAACTGACGACTCTTGCGGCAATAGCCGGCGCTGTTGCGGTATACTTCGCAGTGCTTGTTTTCGGAAAGGGTATTTGCCGCGATGACGTGCTTATGATGCCCAAAGGCGAAAAGATCTGCGGCGTTATGGATAAATATAATCTTCTCGAAAAGTAAGGAAAGAATATGCTGGATTTTGAAAAATCGGTCGGATATTTAAAGTCAAAGGAACATTACAGCTTTGAGGATCTGTGTCTGCTGACGCGTGTGCTAAGAAGTGAAAGAGGCTGTCCGTGGGACAGGGAACAAACAAATAAATCCGTGAGAAATGCCTTTATCGACGAAACGTATGAGTTTATCGAAGGGCTTGACGCGGACGATAATAAGCTTATGTGCGAGGAACTCGGCGACGTGCTGTTTCAGATAGTGTTCCACTGCTGCATAAAGTCCGAAACCGATGAGTTTGACGAATCCGACGTGATAGACGGTATCTGCAAAAAGATGATTTTGCGTCATCCGCACGTGTTCGGCGATACCGACGTTAAAAATTCCGCCGAAGTGCTTGTCAACTGGGAAAATATCAAAAATGACGAAAAGCAGAGAAAGACGCCGTATGAAAGACTGAAAAGCGTTGCCGTGTCGCTGCCGTCGCTCATGAGAAGTCAGAAACTGTACTCAAAGGCGTGCAAATACGGATTGTGTGAAAAAAAGAACGCGCCGGAAAGCCTTGACGAAGCTGAAAAAATCATCGCCGATATGAAAAAAGACGGTGTAAATGCAGACAATATTTCGCACCTGCTATCGGTTTGCACGGAAATTTCGGAGTCGGCAGGAGTGGACGCCGAAGAGGCTCTGTACCGCGCAAACAACGCATTTACCGAACAATTCCGCGAAAATTACGGTAAGTGAAAAAATATAACGAACGATTTTTGCGCACAGACGCCGCAATTTGACGATTTATGAATGCACAATTGTAAATAAATGGTTAATTTGTATGTTTTAACTTAAAAAAGCCAAAATAGTTCTTGCAATTTCGGCAAAATAATGTTATATTATCAATGCTGATTATTTTAATTTAAATTAAGGAGTATTCAAAATGAACAAGACAGAACTTACAGCAAAAGTTGCGGAAAAGACAGGTCTTACAAAGGAACAGTCCGCTAACGCAGTTAACGCAGTATTCGCATCCATGACCGATGCACTCGCACAGGGCGATAAGATCCAGCTCGTAGGATTCGGTACATTTGCAGTTAAATACCGTGCAGAAAAGGAATCCAAGAATCCGAGAACCGGCGAAAAGATCAAGGTTCCCGCAACATACCGTCCGGCATTTTCCGCAGGCAAGAGCCTCAAGGAAACCGTTGCAAAGTACAAGGGCTGATTTTTTAAGACAGTTTTAATTCAATAACAACCGCGACCGTTTCACTTTGCTTTAAGTCTGTTATGGACGGCATAATTATGTGCCGTCGGTATATGGGGTGTGCAAAAGCTGAAACGGTCTGTCTTTTGTAAAAGTGAAAATGCACCGGAGGAATAATGAGAATAGATAAATATTTAAAGGTTTCAAGACTTATAAAGCGCAGAACCGTTGCAAACGACGCCTGCGACAGCGAGCATATCGCGGTGAACGGCAAAACGGTAAAGGCGTCGTATGACGTAAAAGAAGGCGATATTATAAGCATAACCTTCGGTGAAAAGACGCTGAAGGTAAGAGTGACCGACGTAAGGGAGCACGTTTCAAAAAACGAGGCGTCTCAGATGTACGAGGCGCTCTGATTTGGCATATGTCGGGCTGTGCGCGCATAATGTATATTGACATGATTGTTTGTGTCAATAATGCAAGGGAATGATTTTGTGAACGGACAGACTGCGCACAAGGGACATAATTTAAATTTGTATGACAGGGAGCGTTTCTGCGTTACCGGCGTTTCGTCGGTTGAGAGCTTTGACGAAAGTATGGTTGTAATGGAGCTTGACGAGGGCAGTACGCTTACGGTTGAGGGCGTGAATTTGAGCATAACCGACCTCGATCTCGAAAAGGGGAGCGTAGAGGCGTCGGGGCTTGTGACTGGAATGTTTTACAGCGATTCGTCACCGGTAAAGCGCGGATTTTTCTCAAGGCTGGTCAAGGGCTGATGCAGATATATTATCCCGAAAATCAGAAGATTGTTTTTCTGTACTTCTTGGCTGTCGGAGTTTTTCTGGGAATAGTCTTTGATGTGCTGCGGATCAAGCGTGAGTTTTTCGGCACATCAAGACTTGTGCTTTTTTTTGACGATCTTGCCTATATGCTGTTCTGTACGTGTGTGCTTATACTCGGCGTTTTCAGGGTAAATAACGGAAATCTGCGCTGGTTTGAGTTTTTTAGCCCGTGTATAGGTTTTCTTGCTTACCGCGCAACGCTCTCAAAGCTTGTAATTAAATTTTTCTTTTTCCTTTCAAGGCTGATAAAGAGAATTTTCCGTGCGGTCTGCAACTTTTTGCTGCGGATTTTGAAAACTATCTTTAAACCGGTGTTTAAACTGCTTTCGCATATTGCAAAAATTTTGCGCCGCGACTTGACGGAAACGCAAAACACGCTTTATACGTACAGAGTTAAAATTAAAATGATAAAGGCTTGTAAAAACGTTTGTTAATGATACGGGAAGTGTATATTAAATGAATTATATCAAACAGATAGTAATAGGATTTGTGCTGATTGCAGTAATGGTGGTTGCGGTCAGAATACAGATCACCATAAACGAAGCCAATATGAAAAAACAGGAGCTTGCCGAGCAGAGAGATGAGCTGAAATATCAGAACGAAAAACTTCAGAGCGAACTTGATATGCCGCTTGACGACGACTATGTTGCGCGCGTTGCGTCGGATCAGCTCGGATATAAGGATCCCAATGCCAAGTATTTCTATAATAATCTTCCGGACTGATACGGCGTCACATAATTCTCACCTAAAGTAAACATATTTTTTGCATTTTTTACATAAAACTTCTTTACATTCATGCGATTTTTGTGCTATAATACATATAGAGATCAAGAGATGATCTCAAAAAGGTACAGGAGGAATTTACATGAAAGTAATCATTGTCGGAAGAAGATTTGACGTAACGGACGATCTCAAGCAGAAAGTTGAGAAAAAGCTTTTAAAGCTTGATAAATTTTTCGACGAGCAGGCGGTAGCAAACGTCACTATGCGCGCCGAGAGAAACAAAGAAATACTTGAAATTACAATAACATATAAAGGAACAATGTTCCGTTCGGAGGTTGCGGAAGAAAAAATACCGGCTGCACTCGATAAGTCGATAGACATAATAGAAAGACAGATAAGAAAGAATAAAACAAGACTTGAAAAACGTCTTAAAACCGGATCTGTCGAGAGCCTTGTCGAAGAATTCAAGGACGTACCCGAAGATGAGATAAAGATAACGAGGGTAAAGAAGTTCGACGTAAGACTCATGACTGCGGAGGAAGCAGTAATGCAGATGAACCTTCTCGGACATTCGTTCTTCCTGTATAGGGACGCTGAAAGCGGAGAATTCAATGTCGTTTATAAGAAAAAGAACGACGAATACGGCGTAATAGAGCCGATTGAATAAAAATCATAACCGTGAGGGCATAATATTTCAAAAGCTCTCACGGCTTTTTTCTTTTTGTACTTGAATTTTCGGAAAACAGGCTGTATAATTGTTCTTAACGCTAAAAGAACGGAATTTTTTGCACAATACGGAGATAATGTCCATGGACAATACTGAAAATACTTTTTTCGGCAGCGAAAGAGTGAGTAAAATATTGTTAAAGATCTGTCCGCCGGTAATGTTCGCACAGCTCATACAGGCTTTGTATAATCTGGTAGACAGCTATTTTATCGGAAAATGTTCCGAGGAGGGACTTACGGCACTGTCCGTAATATATCCGATACAGCTTATAATAATAGCTCTCGGCGTGGGAATCGGCGTCGGAGTAAATACCGTAATGGCGCGTTTTTACGGACTCGGAGAAAAGGAAAAGGCAGCTAAGACCGCAGGCACCGGAATTGCTGTTTCGGCACTGTGCTGGATCGTCTTTGCGCTTGTTTCGCTTATATTTATGAAACCGTTTGCAAACGCGTCGTCGCAGTCAGTACTTGTAAGACAGTACGTAAAGGACTACGGATATATCGTATGCGTCGGAAGTACGGGAATATTCCTTGAAGGTGTGTTTTCAAAGATACATCAGGCAAAGGGAAATATGAAACTTCCCATGATAGCCCAAGTGTGCGGAGCGCTGTTCAATATTGTTTTCGATAAGATATTGATTTTCGGCCTCGGGTCAATACCCGCGCTCGGAATAAAGGGCGCCGCATATGCGACGGTCGGAGGTCAGATACTCGCTGCGGTAATTACGGGCGCAAGCATGAGGTATAAACCGCCCGTTGTGTCAGAGACTGTAAAATACACCAAACTCATCTGGACAGCCGGAATGCCGTCTATCGTAATGCAGGCGCTGTATACCGTGTACATACTCGGACTCAATCTTCTTCTCGTGACTTTCTCGGACGCTGCGGTTACGGTTCTCGGAATATACTATAAGCTCCAGTCGCTGTTTTTTATACCGCTTTTCGGGATGGAGACCTGTATAGTCCCGGTGCTCAGTTATAACTGCGCGCGAAAGAGTTATGACAGATGCCGTAAAATATTGTTTGAATCTTTCGGCGTGAGCGCGGCTTTCATGGCGTTCGGAATAATTGCGTTTGAATTTTTCCCGACTCAGCTTATAGGATTGTTTTCGCACAGCGAACTTGTAAAGGACGTCGGCAGAGTGGGATTTCGCATTATAGCGTCAAGCTTTCTTCCGGCAGCCTATTCGCTTTTGATACCTGTTTTCTTTCAGGCGGTCGGCAGAAATTTCGAGAGCGTGGCGCTTACGGTGCTGCGTCAGGTAATACTTTTCGTGCCGCTGGCATGGCTGCTTTCATTCGCCGGACTTAACTTTGTGTGGTGTACTTTCCCGATTACCGAAATACTTACCTGCGCGCTCGGAATGTATTTTTATGCCGGACTTTCAAAAAAATGGCGTAATGAAACGGCGGAATTGCAGCAAAAATCAAAATCAGACGTATAAAATGCACGGCAAATTTAAATACTTATTGTGATAATAAACAGAGGTGAAATACATGAAGATATTGTTTTACGATACAAAGCCTTATGACAGCGAATCTTTTGACGCGATACTGCCGTCATATCCCGATATAACCATAGATTATCTCAAAACCGATATTTCTCCGCGAACCGCGTCCCTTGCACGTGAGAGCGACGCAGTATGCCTGTTTGTGGCGTCGGACGTCGGAGAAAAGACGGTAAGGGCGCTGCATGACGCCGGGGTAAAGCTTATACTCATGCGCTGCGCGGGATATAATAACGTCGATTTGAAAACTGCGGACGAGCTTGGAATGACTGTTATGCGCGTGCCGGGATACTCGCCCGAAGCAATAGCCGAACACGCGCTTGCGCTTGCTTTTGCCGTAAACAGACATATCCATAAGGCGTATATCAAAGTGCGCGAAAATAATTTCAGTCTTATGGGACTTACCGGTATCAATTTTCACGGAAAGACCGCCGGCATTATCGGAACCGGCAAGATCGGCGCCGCAATGGCTCGCTGCTGCCGCGGTATAGGCATGAAAGTAATAGCCTATGATAAGTACCCGAATAAGTCGCTTGACTTTGTCGAATATAAAACTCTGGACGAGGTGCTTTCTGAAAGCGATCTTATATCTCTGCACTGTCCTTTGACGCAAGAAACCTATCACATGATAAATATCGACACCATAGAGAAGATGAAGGACGGAGTAATACTTGTAAATACGTCGCGCGGAGCACTTATCAGCACGGACGATCTCATTAAGGGCAACCGTATGCATAAGTTTGCGGGAATAGGACTTGACGTGTACGAGGAGGAACAGAAAAACGTCTTTGAAAACCGCGAGGACGATATTCTCGAAACTTCCGTAACATCAAGACTGCTTTCGTTCCCGAATGTAATCGTGACGTCGCATCAGGGCTTTCTCACAAAAGAGGCTCTTGAGGCTATAAGCACGACAACGCTCGATAATGCAATGAGCTTTGCAAACGGAAATCCCATTGCGGAAAATATAGTAAAGTAAAAATGTGCGTAAAATACGGCGGAGACGAAATATCTTCCGCCGCGTTTTGTTTTGCGGTTGACAAAGTTTAAATTTGCGTGTAAAATTTAAGTGAAAAATATTTATCTGCGGAGAAATATAATGGCAAAAAAGACTAACAATACAAAAAGCAAAATTGTAAAAGCTGCATGGAAACTGTTTTATGAGCAAGGGTACGACGATACGACGGTCGATGAAATAATTTCCGAGTCCGGTACTTCCAAAGGCTCGTTCTATCACTATTTCGACGGCAAGGACGCGCTGTTAAGCTCTCTTTCGTATATGTTCGACGAAAAGTATACGGAGCTTCGCGAAACTCTCGACGACGGCATGAACAGCTTTGACAAACTGCTGTATATGAATGAAGTGCTTTTCGGAATGATAGACAGCGAGATAAATATAGACCTGCTTGCGCGCCTCTATTCTTCTCAGCTCACCGCAAAAAGCCAGAAACATATGCTTGACTATAACAGAGAGTATTACAAACTGCTCAGAAAAGTCGTTTCCGAAGGGCAGGAGAGAGGCGAAATTAGCCGCGAAATGTCGGTGAACGATATAGTAAATTTCTATGCGATGTGCGAACGCGGAATAATGTATGACTGGTGTATACATAACGGAGAATACTCGCTTAAAGAGTACGCAAAAGAGGTTATGCCGATTTTCCTGTCAAAACTCAAAGTTTAAATGTAAAAAGTTTATTAACGGTTCGGCGCGATTATGATGTTTGGTACGGTCTGAAAAGGTATATATAAGTCGAAATTTGTCGCGAATTATAATTTTGGTACAGAATGTAGTCTATACTGCGTTCTGTATTGCGTTTTATGAATAAGTATGATACAATATCCGAGTAATTTTTTAACAGTGAGGTAAAAATCATGGAAGTTTTGTCATTTGTGCTTTACTTTCTGCTCATGCTCGGAATAGGAGTGTATTTCTTCTTTAAGGGCAAGGGAAAAGAGGAAAGCGAAAAGGATTATTTTCTCGGCGGAAGAAAAATGGGACCGTGGGTAACGGCAATGAGCGCACAGGCGTCGGATATGAGCGCATGGCTGCTTATGGGACTGCCGGGAAGCATACTCGCGTTCGGCCTCGGACAGGCGTGGATCGGTATCGGTCTTGCCATAGGAACATCGCTTAACTGGATGTTCGTCGCAAAGCGTCTCAGATGCTTTTCAAAGGCTGCCGGCGACTCCATTACACTGCCGCAGTATCTTTCAAACAGATTTGCGTCAAAGAGCCATGCTCTTCAGGTCGTAAGCGCCGTAATATTCTTGGTATGCTTTACGGTATACGTTGCAAGCGGATTTGTAGCCGGTGCTTCGGTGTTCAATGAACTTTTCCCGTCTCTCGGCGAATCAAGGTCAATGCTTATCTTTGCGTTCATCATAATTGTCTATACCTTCTTGGGCGGATTTAACGCCGTATGCTGGACGGACTTTTTCCAGGGACTGCTTATGCTCGTTGCACTTCTCGCAGTGCCGATAATGATCATGTTTACTCAGAACCCGGATGCTTCCGCACTTGCAAATACCATAGTGGGCTCCGACGGAACACAGTATACATTTGTTGCAAACTTTTTCAATGCGTCATGGCAGGATATAGTATCGGGACTCGCATGGGGACTCGGATACTGCGGAATGCCGCACATACTCGTAAGATTTATGTCTATCGAAAAGCCGTCCATGATAAAGAAAAGCGCGACGGTGGCTATAATCTGGGTTGTGATCTCTCTTGCATGCACAATACTCCTCGCATACTACGGACGTATGCTTATCGGAGAAGAACTGCTTGTTGACGGTAATCAGAAGCTTGTATTCGTAAGACTTGCAAGAATGCTGTTCCACCCGTTTGTGGCGGGAATTCTGCTCGCTGCAATAATCGCGGCTTCAATGTCAACGGCAGACTCGCAGCTGCTTGTTGCGTCCTCGTCATTTACAAGCGATATTTATAAGCCCGTTATCAGAAAGAACACTTCCGAAAAGGAAGTTCTCTGGGTCGGAAGAATCGTGGTTCTCGCGGTTTCCGTAATTGCATACTTCATCGCAAGCAGCAAGGGTTCGGGAGCACAGGCTATAATGGAAATGGTTGAAAACGCATGGGCAGGATTCGGCGGTTCTTTCGGACCGGTCGTTGTGCTGTCGCTGTTCTGGAAGAGAATGACATATAAGGGCGCGTGTGCCGGCGTTGTTTTCGGTGCGCTTACAGATGTGCTTTGGCTCATTAAGTTCAAGCCCGTAACCGGCATTTACGAGATACTTCCGGCATTTGCAGTCGGTTTTATCGCAGCCGTTGTCGTTTCCCTCTGCGATAAGAAACCCTCTGATGAGGTTCTTGACATCTACGCAAAGGCGACAAGCGCCGACTGCGACTGATAAACGGTAATTTATTCGCGTTTCGGCTTTGATTTTAAAAATAAACTCTGTGTCTTTCCTGTTGCTTCGGGATTCGGCACGGAGTTTTCTTTTTGGTGCCTCAATTTCCGTAAAATGCTTTTTTCTGTAAACAAAAGTGATAAAACACAAACTTTTTTGCCTTTATTGAAAACCGTTTCAATTTTCTCCGAAAAATTCACAATTTTTTGTCAATAATAATAATGAAAACTATTGCAATTTGAGACGGAAAGTTGTATAATACTCTCAAAATGGGGCGGAAGTTGGAAAACTTGAAAAAATCTGCCATTTTTAATAATCTGTATGGAGGTAAAAATATGGATTTACAAATGAGAAGCGACAGTCTTGCAAAGGCAAAAAAGCTGCTCAACGATAAGACAAATGCCGATAAACTCCATAAAGCGGGAAAACATACCGCATATGAGCTTATGGATATGCTCTTTGACAGCGGAACTTTTGTAGAGACAAACGCTTATGTCAGAGCGTATGCCAATGAGCTTGGCACGTCAAACCCTGCCGAATACGAAGGCGTTGTCTGCGGCTACGGTGCGGTTGACGGAAGACTTACGTTTGCCTATGTTCAGAACGCCGCAAGAATGAACGGTGCTTTTTCAAAGGCGGCGGCGGCAAAGATCACGGCCCTGTGCGACATGGCAATCAAGAACGGCGCACCCGTAGTATCGGTGTTCGACTCGAACGGCGCAAAGATTGAAGAGGGCGTTGACGTTCTCGCAGGCTACGGCGCAGTTATGAAAAAGACTGCGGCATTAAGCGGCAGAGTACCTCAGATTGCAGTTGTGTGCGGAAATACCGCAGGCGCGTCGGCAACGATAGCCTCCATGGCTGATGTTCGTGTTATGACGGAAAAAGCAAAGTTCTCGGTTTCACCCGCAAGCGTGCTTGCCGATAACGGTGCGGATAAGGACACTGCAAGCGCAAAGAGCGCATATGAAGACGGATATGTCGACGTAATGTGCGCAAAAGACGAGGACGCTTTTGAAAGCGTAAAGGATATCCTTTCTTTCCTCCCGTCAAATAAGCTTGACAATAACGTTTATACAGGCGTTGAGGACGATCCCAACCGCGCAACTCCCGAAGTTGAGACGCTTGTTGCAAATGAAAATTACGACGCACATGACCTTATAAAGTCCGTAGCGGACGGCGCAAGATTTACCGAACTCGGAGCATGCAAGGCAAATGCCGTAATTACCGCGTTCATGACGGTCAACGGAGTTGTATGCGGAGTTGCCGCAAATAACCCCGCGCATAACGGCGGCAGACTTTCGGCAGGTGCTCTCAGAAAGCTTTCCGCATTCGTAAATCTTTGCAATTCGTTTGGAATTTCGGTTCTGAATCTCGTTGATACAAAGGGATATAACGCAAAGTGCGAGGCTGAAGGCGGCAGAATGACCGAAGAATCCGCAAAGACGGCAAAGGCATACGCACTCGCGTCTGTTCCCGTAATTACCGTATATACCGGCAGCGCATACGGCAGCGCACTTACCGTAATGGGTTCAAAGGCGCTCGGTGCCGATCTCGTGCTCGCGCTCGACAGCGCAAAGCTCGGAGTACTCGACCCGGCGGCGTCTGTTGCAATGATGTGGACGGAAAAGCTTCTCGGAGCAAAGGCGCCCATCGAAAAAAGAAAGGCTCTTGAGGAAGAGTGGGCAAACGTAATGTCAACTCCTCTTATGGCGGCTTACAGCGGACAGGTAGACGATATAGTTCCTGCCGCAGAGCTTCGTCAGAGAATAGCCTCCGCACTTGAAATGCTTTCCATGAAGAAAGAATTTCTTGATCTTTAAATGAAAGCCGAAGGTGAAATAAAATGAATATGTACAGTGTAATGCTTTCCGCACAGTCGGCGGCAGCAGCGGGCGTGATAGACGCAAACCAGCCCATAAAGAACGTCGGAGAAGCTCTCGGATACTCGCTTTCAACATCGCTTTTCGGTTTCGCGGTAGTTTTCGGTGTGCTTGCTTTGATATGGGGTGTACTTTCACTCTTTAAGATCTTCTTTGCCGGCAAAAGCGAAGAGGATAAAAAAAAACCCGAAATAACTGAGTCCGCAGTACAGAACGTGTCTCCGGCAGTCGATGAAGCAGCTCTTGTTGCGGCGATAACCGCAGCAGTAAGCGCATACAGGGTCGCACACGGAGAGAGCGCAGGCGGATTCCGCGTAGTTTCCTTTAAAAAGAGAAAATAAATGTTTGCCGGGTTTTTGATTTCCCGGAGAAATGGAGAATTATTATGGCAAAGCAATACAGCGTTACCGTAAACGGTACTGTTTATGACGTTACAGTCGAAGAACTCGGTACTGCCGCAGCTCCGGCAGCCGTATCGGCACCCACACCCGCACCTGCACCTGCACCCGTTGCAGCTCCGGTACCCGCACAGGCACCTGCAGCTCCCAAAGCTCCTGCAGCAACCGGCGCCGGAGAAAAGATCGACGCACCTCTCAACGGTACTGTTCTTGACGTTAAGGTTTCAAGCGGCACAGCAGTAAAGAAGGGCGATCTTCTTCTCATCATCGAAGCGATGAAGATGGAAAATGAAATACTTGCTCCCAAGGACGGCACAATCACCTCTGTTGCGGTACAGAAGGGCAGCACGGTAAATGCCGGCGACGCTCTCGCAACTATCGCGTAATTCCTCTGTGAGAGAAAAATTTTAAGGAGGAAATAAACAAATGAACTTTTTAGACAGCCTGTTAAACCTGTGGGAATCCACGGGTATCTATAAGATGCTGTACACGGTAGACGCAGCCACAGGCGCCGCAGTATTCAATACCGGATTCGTAAAGACGCTTATCATGTACGTTATAGTAGCGGTTCTTATGTACCTTGCAATAGCAAAGAAATTCGAGCCTCTGCTTCTGCTGCCGATAGCATTCGGTATGCTTCTCGCAAACCTTCCCGGAGCTGAGCTTTATCACTCCGAACTGTTTATCCATGAGGATGGATCACCGCTCAATATCCAGCAGATAACCGAAATGGGCGGACTTATGGACTACCTTTATCTCGGCGTAAAACTCGGTATTTACCCGTCGCTTATATTCCTTGGCGTCGGCGCGATGACTGACTTTACTCCCCTTATAGCAAATCCTAAGTCGCTTCTTCTCGGAGCTGCCGCACAGTTCGGTATATACATTGCGTATACCCTTGCAATAGCAAGCGGCGCATTCACTCCGGCAGAAGCCGCGTCTATCGGTATAATCGGCGGTGCCGACGGCCCTACCGCAATTTACGTAACCAAGACTCTTGCACCTCATCTTCTCGGTGCGATAGCCGTTGCGGCATACTCGTATATGGCGCTTGTTCCTATCATTCAGCCGCCTATAATGAGACTCTGCACCACTAAAAAGGAAAGATGCATAAAGATGCAGCAGTTAAGACCTGTATCTCAGACCGAAAAGGTAGTATTCCCGATATTCGTCGGCGCATTTGTATCACTCCTTCTTCCGGACGCAGCACCTCTCATAGGTTTCCTTATGCTCGGCAACCTGCTTAACGTTTGCGGAGTAACCGACAGACTTTCAAAGACTGCTCAGAATGAGCTTTGCAATATCGTTACAATATTCCTCGGTGTTTCCGTAGGCGTAACTGCAAATGCGGAAAACTTCCTGTCCGCAAAGACGCTTCTTATAATTGTTCTCGGACTTACCGCATTCTGCTTTGCAACCTTCGGCGGCGTAATCTTCGGTAAGATAATGTGCGCGCTCACCGGCGGCAAGATAAATCCGCTTATCGGTTCGGCAGGCGTTTCCGCAGTTCCTATGGCAGCGCGTGTTTCTCAGGTAGTTGGACAGAAGGATGATCCTTCTAACTTCCTTCTCATGCACGCAATGGGACCTAACGTCGCAGGCGTTATAGGCTCTGCCGTTGCGGCAGGCGTGTTCCTTGCACTTTACGCATAAAACACAAAATTGTAATCAGCTTTGACGTAAGGTACATTTTTAAGACCTTGCGCCGGAAAGGATATAACACACTATGGCAGTAAAAATAATGGAAACTGCTCTGCGTGACGCTCATCAGTCGCTGATAGCAACGCGTATGACTACGGAAGAAATGCTTCCGATTCTTGATTATCTTGATGATATCGGATATTATGCCATCGAGGCATGGGGCGGAGCTACGTTTGACGCTTGCCTGCGTTTTCTCGATGAAGATCCGTGGCAGAGACTCCGCACAATAAGAAGTCATATAAAGAATTCAAAGCTCCAGATGCTTTTCAGAGGTCAGAATATACTCGGATACCGTCACTATGCCGACGACGTTGTTGAATACTTCGTACAGAAGTCCATCGCAAACGGTATTGACGTAATAAGAATATTTGACGCCCTTAATGACGTAAGAAACCTCAAAACCGCAATAAACGCGACCAAAAAGGAGGGCGGTCACGTACAGGCGGCTCTCAGCTATACCACAGGCCCCGTTTATACGACGGACTACTATATCAAGTACGCAAAGCAGCTCCAGGATATGGGCGCCGATTCAATCTGCGTAAAGGATATGGCCGGTCTTTTAAAGCCGTATGACGCATATGAGCTTATAAAGGCGCTTAAAGAAAACGTAAAGGTTCCGATACAGCTGCATACGCACTATACCGCAGGTCTTGCCTCCATGACTCTCTTGAAGGCAATTGAAGCAGGCGTAGATATAGTAGATACCGCAATGGCGCCTCTTGCCATGGGTACTTCGCAGCCTCCTACGGAATCTCTCGTAGCTACTCTCGCAGGTACCGAATATGATACGGGACTTTCTCTCGAAAAGCTCGATAAAGCGTCCAAGATGTTCGGCGAACTTCGCGAAAAGTACCTCAAGAACGGACTTCTCGATCCCAAGGTCCTTAAGGTAGACGTAAATACTCTGCTTTATCAGGTTCCCGGCGGAATGCTTTCAAATCTCGTTTCTCAGCTTAAAAACGCAGGTAAGTCAGATAAGCTTGCCGATGTTCTCGCTGAAGTGCCGAGAGTAAGAGCCGATGTCGGTTATCCTCCTCTCGTAACTCCTTCGTCGCAGATCGTAGGTACTCAGGCTGTTATGAACGTAATTGCCGGAGAAAGATATAAGATGGTGACAAAGGAATTCAAAGGTATCGTAAGAGGCGAATACGGCAAGACTCCTATGCCTATATCCGATGAATTCAGAAAGAAGATAATAGGAGACGAAAAGCCTATAACCTGCCGTCCGGCTGATAATCTTAAGCCCGAACTTGAAAAACTAAGGAGCGAGTGCGCACAGTATATCACCCAGGACGAAGACGTTCTTTCGTATGCGCTGTTTGAACAGGTAGCCGTTAAGTTCTTCGAGAAGAGAAAGCTCAAGCAGAACGGACTTGACGCGGAAAACACAGATACCGTAAATAAGGTTACGACCGTTTAAGCATTTTTAAAAAGAATAATGACTGCTTTGCTGTTTTTCCGTAACAGGATTTGCAAGGCAGTCTTGTTTTTGTTTAATGAGAGAAGAAAAATTTGTTTTTTCTTTCGCATTTCTGCGGCTTTGGCGGACACGGCGGCACGGGCGGCAGTATAATGTCGACCAGAATTATGTCGTCTCCGATCTTTCTTATGCATTCCCACGGAATGTTTACGCAGTCGTCGGGTTTTGAAAAGCAGAAGATTGAATTCTGAGAGCATACCTCGACGGAAATTATTCTGCCGGTTTCAAGATCTATCGCGCAGTCCGTCACATTGCCGAGCCTGCGGCAGTCGCTGCTGTTTATTACTTCCTTTTCGGTAAGTTCGCCGAAAGTGCATTTTCTCAATTTTGTTTGCCTCCGTTTCTGTCATATATTCTGAATATATGCGCACGGCGGAGAATAATTGATAATGTTTTCGTATTTTTTGATTTTGGATTAACACGGAGGTGTTTGTTTATGGATAATAACGTCACAAAACTCCACGAAACGGAAAATTCCGAACCCGTAAATATACTTCTTGTCGGTTTGTATAAGGATACGTCGGAGGAAAACGAGTGCCTTAAAAGCCTTGCGGAACTCAGACTTCTTGCGGAAACTTCCGTCGGAGACACCGCTGCCGAGTCGTCGTTCTATACGCTTACACAGTGCAGACCGTCGCCCGATCCCGCAACTTTTATCGGTTCCGGCAAGGCAGTCGAGGCAAAGGAAATATGCGCCGGCAATAACGTTTCTCTAGTCGTTGTGGATTCGGAGCTTTCGCCGTCGCAGATCAGAAATCTCGAAAATGAGATCAATTCAAATAAAGAAAATGATGTGCGCGTAATTGACCGTACCATGCTTATACTCGATATTTTCGCAAAGCACGCCGTCACCGGCGAGGGTAAGCTCCAGGTTGAAATTGCGCAGCTTAAATATACCGCCCCCAGACTTACCGGAAAAGGTACGGCGCTTTCGCGTCAGGGCGGTACAAGCGGAAGTATAGGCGCGAGAGGTCCCGGAGAAACAAAGCTTGAAACCGATAAGCGCCATATTGCAAGACGCCTGCTCGCACTCAAAAAGGAACTGTCGGAAATTGAGGGCAACCGCGCGGTAAAACGAACCAAGAGAAATAAGAGTACGGTTCCGTCCGCAGTCATCGCCGGATATACAAACGCCGGTAAATCGACGCTGCTTAATTATCTTACCGATGCAGGAATACTTGAAAAGGATATGCTTTTCGCAACGCTCGATCCGACGGTAAGAAAGCTCGTGCTGCCGTCGGGAAGAACAATACTTCTGTCGGATACCGTAGGATTTATAAGCAGACTTCCGCATCAGCTCGTGGAATCTTTCAAGTCAACGCTTGAAGAAGTAAGGGACGCCGATATTGTGCTTGTGGTTGCCGACGCGTCGGATCCCGATGTATCAAAAAAGATAAGCGTTACCGAGCAGATACTTTCCGATATGGACGCAGGCGGAAAACCCGTAATATACGTTTATAATAAGTGCGACAGACTCGATATTCTTCCTCCGCGCGAGACGCTTTCGCGGCATGACAGCGTTTGTATCAGTGCAAAGGACGGCACAAACGTAGAAACGCTGCTTGAAAGAATTGATAAAATTCTGTCCGAAACAAAAAAGACCGTGAATTTCCTGTTCCCGTTTGAAATGCAGTCGGCGGTAAACGATCTGTATAAGAACGCCGCAGTAAATTCCGTGGAATATACCGAGAACGGCGCGCTTGTAAACGCGCTTGTCGATGAGAAATGCTACGGTATGTATAAGAAATATATTGTCGAAGAGGAGCGGAAATAAAAAAATACAGCACTTTTTGAAAAAAATAAAGTGTTTTTCGGGTTTTGAAAGTATAACTATATAGAGGTGCGTGTTTATGACAGACATTCTTAAGTTTTACCGTGATAATGAAAAGAATACACTTAGTCCTTTTGCGACTTTTTCGTTTGAAACGCGAGGAAGACTCAAACCCGTCGATGAACCCGACGATATACGCACTCCTTTTATGCGCGACCGCGACAGAATAATACACTGTAAGTCTTTCAGACGTCTTATGCATAAGACGCAATGCTTTCTCTCGCCTGAGGGCGACCATTACAGAACCCGTCTTACACATACGCTTGAGGTTTCGCAGATTGCACGGACTATCGCGCGTTCGCTGAGGCTCAATGAGGACCTGACTGAGGCAATAGCTCTCGGACACGATCTCGGTCATACGCCGTTCGGTCACGCAGGAGAACGTGTGCTTAATGAACTGAGTCCCGAGGGCTTTGCGCATAACGAACAGAGCCTTCGCGTTGTGGATCTTCTCGAACGTGACGGCGACGGACTTAATCTTACGTATGAAGTGCGTAACGGAATTGTCTGCCATACGGGAAAGCAGAGCGCGGCAACTCCCGAGGGAAAGATAATAAAATTTGCCGACAGGATAGCCTATATAAACCACGATATAGATGACGCAGTGCGCGCAGGCGTGCTGTCGGACGACGATATACCGACGGAACTAAAAAAGGTGCTCGGAAATACTCACAGCGAACGCATAGACGTCATGGTAAAGAGCCTTATCGAGGAAACACAGCATAATTTCGATAAGGATATAAACGATGTTACCATGAAAAAAGAAATTTATGAGGCTACAATGGAGCTTCGCGAATTTCTGTTTAAAAAAGTCTATTTCAATCCTGTCGCAAAGAGTGAAGAAACGCGCGCGTGCGATATGTTAAAGACGCTTTACGGCTATTATTGCGCAAATGCGGATAAAATGCCCGATGAATACAAAAAATATATACCCGAGGGAATCAGCGTAAACCGCGCAGTGTGCGACTATATCGCCGGAATGACAGACAGATACGCCGTGCAGACATTTACAACGCTGTATATCCCGAAAAAGTGGTCTATAATGTAATTTTTCGTAACGGAGTGGATATAAACAGATGTACAGAGAAATTTGCGATTTTGCAAAACTTGTTAAAACGCTGTCGCTTGTTTCGGTGCAGATAATATGCGTCTGCGCCGGTGCGGTTTTGGGAATTCTCCTGCCGCAGAAAGGAAAAAAGCCTGCCGCAGTGCTGTTTGCGCTTGTCGCTGCCGCAGCGACGGTCATTCCGGCTTTTGACTTTATAAATAACAGGGACTGAATTTTGATTTATTTCCAAAACGTCAGGAGGTGTGAAATTGGCTTTCCCGGAGGGTTTTATACAGGAACTCAAAAACAGAAATCCCATAGACCAGGTCGTGGGCAGATATGTCGAGCTGAAACGCGCAGGACGAAACCTTGTCGGCAGATGTCCGTTTCACAGCGAAAAAACTCCGTCGTTTACGGTGTTTTCGGATAATTTCCATTGTTTCGGCTGCTCTGCAGGCGGAGATGTGATAACCTTTATCATGAGGATTGAGAACCTCGAATACAGAGACGCCGTGCAGTTTCTTGCAGACAGGAGCGGAATGACTGTTCCCGACGATAATCTTTACGCTGCGGTACGTGAAAAACCAAAGCTTACGCGCGAACGCGGACTTGCAATGAATAAGGCTGCGGCAAAGATCTTTTATGAAAATCTCATGTCCGAAAAAGGGCAGGCGGCGCGAAAATATCTTGCCGACAGGGGACTTTCAAATTCAACGATTCGCCATTTCGGGCTTGGTTTTGCACCCGACAGCTTTAACGATATGACGGATAAGCTTTCAAAGCTCGGATATACAAAAGAGGAAATGCAGACAGGCTTTCTTTGCGGAATTTCTCAAAAGACCGCAAGACTTTTCGATATGTTCCGTAACCGCGTAATGTTTCCGATAATAGATACAAGCGGAAATATAGTCGCGTTCGGCGGCAGGGTAATGGACGATTCAAAGCCGAAGTACCTCAATTCCTCCGATACGCCGGTGTTTAAAAAGAGCAAGCAACTGTTCGCACTCAATTTTGCAAAAGACGTGCTGCTCGGAAATATTCAGAGTCCGCTTGTGAAATCCGGCGAGATAATACTGTGCGAGGGATATATGGACGTAATTGCAATGCATCAGGGCGGTTTTTCAAACGCCGTCGCAACGCTCGGAACGGCAATTACGCCCGAACACGCAAGAATAGTGTCGAGATACGCTAAGACCGCGTTTGTCGCATATGACTCTGACGAAGCCGGAAAACGCGCCGCAGATAAAGCACTGAAACTGTTATCAGAGGTTGGCGTAGAATGCAGGGTCTTAAGAATAACCGGTGCAAAAGATCCCGACGAGTATATTAAAAAATACGGTTCGGCAGCCTTTTCAAAAATGCTCTACGGCTCTGTCGGACAGACGGATTACCGCATAAACGAAATTGTTTCAAAGTATGATCTGAATAACCCCGATGAAAAGCTGAAAGCTCTCAGGGAGTGCTGCGATATGCTTGCCGGCATATATTCGCCGATAAAGCAGGATATATACATACAGCGGCTGTCGGAACTTTCGGGTATACCGCAGGAAAGTATAAAAAGACAGGTCGAGGGCAGTAAACGCTATCAGAAAAAGCAGTATGACAAGCAGACGGCTGATACAAGCCAGAAAAAGCTTATGCGCTTTGACGATAAAATAAACCCAGACGCTGTTACGTGTCCCGCAGCTGCCGAAATAGAGGAGCGCATAATCGGAATACTTCTTCTTTTTCCGGAGTTATACTCAAAATGCGACGCAATTTCACATGACGACTTTGTAACCGGCTTTAACAAACAGGTGTATAAAGAACTTTCCGCACTGTATTCAGACGGTAAAACAGATATTTCGGCGTTTAACGAAATTTTCAGTCCCGAACAGATGTCGCGCATATATGATATGAAACATAGGCGTTCCGACTTGTCCGCAAACGGAATTTCCGCGCTGAATGAGCAGATCTCGGCGCTGAAGACCGAAAAAATAAGACTCTCGGCAAAACAGCATAAAGTAAATACCGATGACGAAATGCTTGATGCAATAGAGCTTTTGAGAAAAAAACAGGGTATAGGCAAAAATTAAGTATATTTATCTCATTGCCGTTTTTCGGCAGAAAGGATGTTATAAATGGCAGAAAGGAAAAAGACCGCCGCAGCGGAAAAAGAAAAGGTCGAGCTTGACGGAATAACCGAAAAGCAGACCGATGGCGCCGTGGTCGCACAAGAATCGGCAGCGGCAAAAAAAACGCGCACAAAAAAGGCAAAAGCAAAGCCGGAAGAAACCAAGGACGCACCTAAAGAGGAAACCAAGGACGGCGATAAAAAGCATAAGGCGGATTTCCAGGAGCTTATCGAAAAAGGCAAGGCAAAGGGTTCGCTGACAAACGAAGAAATACTTGAAGTTCTCGATGAGGCTGAGCTTGACGTTGAAAACATGGAAAAACTCATGGAGACTATTGAAAACCTCGGAATAGAAGTCACAGGCTATAATGACGACGCTGTTTTCGACGATCTCAATTCCAACCTTGACAGCAGCGTTGACAATATCGACGGGTATGACTCGGACGATGCCGACACACTTCTTGCACAAGAAGGACTTATAATCGACGATCCCGTCAAGATGTACTTAAAGGAAATAGGCAAAGTCAATCTTCTGTCTACCGAAAAAGAGCTTGAGCTTGCAGAAAGAATGGCAAAGGGCGATGAGGAAGCAAAGAAGATGCTCGTAGAGAGCAACCTCAGACTCGTTGTAAGCATTGCAAAGCGTTATGTCGGCAGAGGAATGTTCTTCCTCGACCTTATTCAGGAGGGCAACCTCGGACTTATGAAGGCGGTAGAAAAGTTCGACTATACAAAGGGATATAAGTTCTCGACTTACGCAACATGGTGGATAAGACAGGCAATAACAAGAGCCATTGCCGACCAGGCAAGAACCATAAGAATACCCGTTCATATGGTTGAAACCATTAATAAGGTCCTCAGAGTGTCAAGACAGCTTCTCCAGGAACTCGGACATGAGGCGTCTACCGAAGAAATTGCCGAAAAGATGAATATGAGCGTCGAAAAGGTTCGCGATATAATGAAACTCGCACAGGAACCCGTAAGCCTTGAAACACCTATCGGTGAAGAAGAGGACAGCCATCTAGGCGACTTTATTCCCGACGACGACGCACCTGCTCCGGCAGAGGCTGCGTCATATACGCTGCTTCGCGAACAGCTCTGCGAGGTGCTGCATACGCTCACTCCGCGTGAGGAACACGTTCTGAAACTCAGATTCGGTCTTGAGGACGGACGTACAAGAACGCTTGAAGAAGTGGGTAAAGTTTTCAATATCACCCGTGAGCGTATCCGTCAGATAGAGGCAAAGGCGCTCAGAAAGCTCCGCCATCCCAGCCGTTCAAAGAGACTCAGAGATTATCTCGATTGATGAGAAAGGAAAAAGCACAGTGAAAATTGGCGTTATTGGCGCAATGGACTGCGAAATAAGAGAGTTTTGCAAGGACTTTGACGCAGTAAGCACCGGAATTGACGGAATATATAAGGGACATTACGCAGGACACGAGATATACGTCTGCCTTTGCGGAATAGGAAAGGTAAACGCTGCGGTCTGTACGCAGAGACTGTGCGACGTTGAGGGCGTTGACTGCATAATAAATTCGGGCGTTGCGGGCAGCGTGTCGAAAAAACTCAAGATCTGCGACGTTGCCGTTTCCGAAAGTCTTACATATCACGATTTTGAACCCATTGACATACTCGACAGAAATTCGCCGTTTACATCGGTTTTCAAGGCGGACGAAAAGCTTGTCGGACTTGCAAAAAGTGCCTGCGAAAGACTTGCGGAGCAAAAAGAGGGCTTCGGATATGCTTCGGGACTTATAATTTCGGGGGATAAATTCGTAAGCGGTACAAACGACGTGCAAAAGCTTAATGAAAAGTTCGGCGCGCTTTGTACCGAAATGGAGGGCGCGGCTATTGCCCATGCCGCACTTTTAAATAAAAAACCGTTTGTGGTAATAAGGGCAATTTCCGATAATGCCGACGACGATGCCGATATGTCTTTTGACGCAATGGCAGAGATTGCCGCAAAGCAGGCAGGTTTTATCGTCACGGATATGATAGAAAATATCGGTAAATAACGGAAATAAGCGGAAAATACCGGCGTTTGTACAAAACTTTGACGTATGGACGCCGGTCAAAATGCATTTGCATTGTTTTGGAGTCTGAAGATGAAAAGAAATACGGGAGAAAATTTTAATAAAAAGTCCGCAGAACAGATACGCATAATTATAATTGCAGCTGTTTTTGCTTTTCTCGTGCTTGTTTTTGTTTTCAGGCTTTTTGTTCTTCAGATCTCGCAGAATAAGTATTATTCGGGACTTGCAGTAAGCAAGAATTACCGTGACGAAGTTATTGAAACCACGCGCGGAGAAATATACGACAGAAACGGCGTAAGCCTTGTGTCAAACGTGACGTCGTATAACGTGAGGATCAACCGCGCGGAGCTGAGTCAGTCGGATCCTAATGCCGCGCTTATCGAGCTTGTCAGAATTTGCGATATGTACGGCGCACAACTTCCGGATTCGCTGCCTGCGTCAAAGGAATATCCGTATGAGCTTGACCGCGATTATATATTTGACTCAAAAGCAGAACGCAGCCTTAAAAATTTTCTTCGCAATAACGAACTTAGCGAAACCGATCTGTACGAAAAGGGAATATATAAGCTTGTCTGCGAGAAATACGGCATTTCCGATGAAGATTCCGAAAAAGAGGAGTACCGTAAGCTTGCGGGACTGCGGTACGATATGGAGGCAAACGACTTTTCGTATATGACGCCGTATACCGCGCTTTATAATGTAGATGATAAGCTGCGCACCGTAATTTCCGAGCATATCCATAATATGCACGGCATTGAAATATCGTATTCTTATTCGAGATATTACAATCTCGGCAGTCTCGGCGCGCATTTTCTCGGCAGAACCGGAAGAATATTCCGCGAGGACGCTGACGAGTATATAGGAAAGGGATATTCTCTTGACGCAACCGTCGGCAGAGACGGCGTTGAAAAGGCGTTTGAAGATTACCTCAGAGGTATAAACGGCGTTGCAAGACTTGAACTTGACGATAATAATAATGTCATTGATAAAAAAGTAAAAACAGAACCCAAGGTCGGATATTCCGTCCGCCTGACAATAGACGCGTCACTCCAGGACGCCGCCGAAAAGGCGCTTGCCGAACAGATAAACTTTGCAAGAAGATACGGCGAAAGCACGCCGCTTAAAGGAGACGGAGAGGATTGCCGCGCAGGCAGCGTTGCGGTGATGAATCCAAATACCGGAGAGGTGCTTGTGTGCGCGAGCGCTCCGGGATATGATCTCAATAACTTTTCCGAAGAATATGATAAACTCAAGGACGATCCGGCAACGCCGTTCGTAAACCGCGCTGTGCAGGGAATATATCCTCCCGGTTCAACATTTAAGATAGCAACCGCAGCTGCGGCTCTCGGTTCGGGCGTAATAGACAGCGATACCATTGTTTACGATAAAGGCGTGTATACAAAATACGAGTCATATCAGCCGCATTGCTGGATATACGATTCAAGCGGAAGAACGCACGGATATGTAAACGTAAAGGGCGCGATACAAGGTTCGTGTAACTATTTCTTCTATGAAATAGCCGACAGAATGGGTATAGATACGCTTGACGAATATGCGTCAAGATTCGGTCTCGGAAAGCCTACGGGAATAGAGATACCCGAATATACCGGAATACTTGCGGGACCCGAATACCGCGACAGCGTAGGACTTGTCTGGAATCCCGGCGATACGCTTCAGGCGGCTATCGGACAGTCGGATAACGCGTTCACACCAATGCAGCTCTGTTCCTATATGTCAACCGTAATAAACGGCGGAACGCGCTATAAAGCGACGCTGCTTAAATCTCTCGATAATTACTATACAAAGGAGACCGTAAGCGAGAATACGCCGACGGTGCTGGATAAAGTGAATATTTCACCCGAAACCGTGTCAATATTAAAGTCTGCAATGCGGCAGGTTGTGGTTGACGGTACGGCAAAGAATGTTTTTGATAATTACCCGTTTGAGATCGGAGGAAAAACAGGTACCGCACAGGTGTCCGGCGGCAGCGACACAGCACTTTTCGTGGGCTTCGCGCCGTATGACGATCCGCAGATAGTCGTTGCGGTTGTCGTGGAAAATGCATATATGAGCGCGCGTGCCTCAAACGTTGCAAAAGCGGTTTTCGACAGTTATTTCAAGAGCGTCGGACTTCTGGAGGACGAAACCGCGGACGGCGCTGATGTTACTGAAAGCGAAGATAATACAGATGAAAATGCTACGGAGGATAACGGTTGAAAAATAAGAGTTTTCCGAAAAAGGCCTTGTGGATATGCCTTGCTTTGTTTGTGTACTCATGTGCATTAATGTTCGTAAGCTTTAAAAGCACGGTGTTTTCTGAATGGTATTCGCGTAATATCTCAGCCTTTTTGCGACGCGTTCTGTCTGGACTTACGGGGGTATTCCCGTTTTCTATCGCCGAAATTCTTGTAATTGCGGTGCTTCCGATACTCGTAATTGTAACGCTTGTAAGCCTTGTGGGGCTTGTATTTTTCAAAAAGAAAGCCTGTTCAAAAATTCTCGGTATTGTGCTTTGCGCAGTGTTGTGCGCGGCGTCGCTGTTTGCAAATGTTTTCGGCGTGTGCTATAACAGATTGTCGGCGGAACAAAACTTCGGACTTTCCGAAAAGAAAACAATAAGCAAAGACGAACTGTATAACGTATCGGACAAACTGCGCTCAGAACTTGAAATTACGTCGGAAGATGTAAGCTTTGATTCCGACGGCGCGTCCGTCTGCCCGTATTCATGGAAAGAGCTAAATAGGAAAATAGATAAAGGCTATGATAATCTGCGAAAAGAGTACGGTTTTTTGTCAAATATCAAAGCACCGGCAAAGAAAATATTGCTTTCGCCGATAATGACATATACGCATATTTCGGGAATATATATGCCTCTTACCGGTGAGGCGAACGTCAATACCAATTACCCCGATTATGTCGTATGCTATACAACGGCGCATGAAAAGGCTCATCAGAGAGGAATTTCGGGTGAGGACGAGGCAAATTTCATTGCGTATCTTGCCTGCGCCGCGTCAGAAGACGATTATCTTGTCTACTGTGCGCAGATGAGTATGTACGACTATTTTCTGTCGGCTGTATACGATACCGATTCCGGAATGTATTCCTCGCTGCTGTCCGAAAGCCCTAAAAAAGTGCTTAGTGAGATGGATTCGTATTACAGATTTTTTGAAAAATACAGAAACTCCGCTGCGTCCGATGTGGCATATGAGGTCAATGACGCATATCTTAAAACTTTGGGACAGGACGAGGGCGTAAAGTCCTATGACCTTGTTATAAGGCTCATGACAGAATGGTACGAAAAGCACGGAAATGTCGGCTTTAATTAAAGTATATAAAAATACGGCAGCTCATTAAAGGCTGCCGTTTGATATTATTTTGAATCTTTATTCTGTTTTTGCGAAAATGTGCCGGTAATCGGCTTTTTCTTTTTTCTCACCGAATAGCCGAAACTGCCGATTCTTTTGCCGAGACTGTAATAGTCGCCGTGGACGTAAGCTGCAAGATCTGCTTTCCCGAGGCACAGCTTTCCGCTTTTGTCAATAAATCTTTCGTCTACCGATACGCATACAATGTCCGCCAAGAACATATGGTGCGTGCCAAGCTCTATAATGTCCGTCACCTTACATTCAAGACTTACGGGACTGTCTGCAAGCGCAGGCGCCGCAACTTCAAAGCTGTCGCAGGTTTCAAGCGAGCATTTTTGAAATTTGTCAACTTTTCTTCGCGTGTATGTTCCGCACATATCCGCTTTTTTGCAAAGAGAAGCGGTAGTCAGGTTTATGACGAATTCTCCGCTGTTTTTTATAAGCTCGTATGAAAATCTCTGCGGACGTACCGCAATGTAGGTTTTCGGCGGTTTTGTGTTGATTATGCCCGTCCATGCGACGGTAAAAACATTCTTGACTCCGCCGTGCGCACAGGTGACCATTGTGGGCGGTACGGGCGCGAGAAGTGCTCCGCCTTGCCATTTCGTTCTGCTCATGTGTTGTTCTCCGTAAAAATCAAAGTGTGAAATCGTGGCGGCTTGTAAACTTTTTGCCGTTGAGATAGTCTAAAATGCCGCTGTCGGAAGTAAATCTGAATTGCAGCGAATGAGAGCAAAGCATCTGATGCTTTATGCCGCTGCTTTTTGCATGATTTACACCGTATTTTCCGTCGCCTGCAATAGGACAGCCGATGTAGGACAGGTGAGCGCGTATCTGATGCGTTCTGCCGGTTATAAGCTCAACTTCAAGCAAAGATTTCTGCCCGTCGGACTTTAAAACGCGGTACTTTGTTATAACTGTCTTTATATCGTCGTCGTATTTTGTGCCGACGGCTTTTTTTGCGGCCTCGCGCGAAGAAAATATGAAAACTCTGTTCTGATTTCTGTCCTTGTAAAGAAAATCTTTCAGCGTGTCCTCGTTTTTCGGCGGCTTGCCGTAAACAACCGTGTGATAAAGCTTTATCATCTCGCGCATTTTGACTTTTTGGTTCATAATTCTGAGACTCTCAGCGTTTTTTGCCGCAATTACAAGTCCGCTGGTGTTTCTGTCAAGCCTGTTGCAGAGCGACGGAACAAAGCTCTGCTCGTTTTTTGGAGCATATTGCCCGGTTTTGTAAAGATAGCCGATAAAACGGTCTACAAGACACATTTCACCGCTTTTTGCCTTTTCGTCGGGCAGGGAGGAGTGAACAAGCTCACCGGCAGGCTTATCTATAATCATTATGTTGTCGTCCTGATAGACTATTTCGTCTTTACTGAGTGTAGCCGACGGAAGCATAAAAGGCTTGTCATCAGACTTTTGAACAGGGGAGGTGTCCGGGAAAAATTCGTCGCTTATGTAAAGCGTTATGACGTCGTTTTCCTCTAATATGTCCTCCGGGTTTGCCTTTGCACCGTTTATTTTGACGCACTTTTTCCTGAAATATTTGTGTAACAGCGACTGCGGAAGATTGACGAGAGCTTTGGATAAAAACTTGTCAATGCGCTTGCCCGCGTCGTTCTTTTTTACCGTAAGCGTCCTCATTTTTCAACCTCCGTTCTGCTTTGATTTAATCATTTTTTACAACGCAGATTTTTTCAATGCCGTAATATTCAAAAGCGCGTATTACGCTTTGTGTTATTGTTTCGCCGCAGACCGCAATCGGAACGGCAGGCGGACAGCCGACGCAGGGAGACGATAAGATCCGTCCTTGTGTGTCTTTTGCGGATATTTGCTCCTTTTGCGAGAATAGAGCCTCGCGTATGCTCATAGCGCGTTTGCCGTGAATAATCTGCGGTGCGCTGTCTGTCAAAGCTTCGCGTTTTTGCAAAGATGAAAGCACGCCGAGTACCTTATCGGCATCGGAAATGTCCGATAACGGCGAGAACATGAGCACAACATAGTCGGGATCGGAAAATTCGGGTTCTATGGCATTGTCACGTAAAATTTTCGCAATGCCGTCTCCCGTATATCCGAAACTTTTGGGCGCTATCGTGACCTTTAAAGGTTCTTCCGAAACTTCGTCAAAACCGAGCGTTTTGATATTTTGTTTAAGCTTTGACACCGCAGTAACAATTTTTGCCGCATCGCCGCGTATATTTTCCGCAATGTATCTGTTTGCAAGGTCAAGCGACGAGAGAATAAGATATGAAGGACTTGTCGAACCGAAAACCGAAAGCGCCTCGGACGCGTCTTTCTCAAAATCCCAAACGCTGCCGAGTGAGATGTGAAGATATGCGCCTCCCGTAAGCACCGGCAGAGTTTTGTGAGCCGAATCGCAGCACATATCCGCACCAAGATCTATCGGATGCATGCTGCCGCCGGGAAGAAATTTAAGATAAGTGCCGTGCGCATTGTCAACGATTAACGGTACATGCTTTTTTTCGCATACCTTTTTGAAGTGTGCAATATCGCATACGTGACCGAGATAGTCGGGACTTGTGATGTAGACCGCGCAGAGGTTTTCGGGCGAACTTTCAAGCTGCTTTTCAAGATTTTCAGCACTTATACCGTTACCGAATATTCCGCTTTCTTCGCCGTCGTGATTTAAGAACAGCACTTCGGCGTCAAGCACCGCACAGGCAAGCATGAAAACCTTGTGCGCACCCGAAAGCGCCGCAAAAACGGGACGTTCGGTCTTTATCTTTCTCCTTTGCGCCGCAAGATATAACATTGCCCTTATGCAAAGGCTCGAACCTTCGGCACTGTAAAAGGTTGCGCGCGTACCGAAAAGCTCCGACGCGTTGTTCTGACTTTGTTCTATTATTCCGCACGGCTCATACAGTTCGTCCGCACCGCGTATTTCGGTAATGTCGAGATTTTCGCAGCCGAGAAAGGCGCGTCCCTTGTGCCCCGGCATATGAAGTCTTAAGGTGCGGCTTTCAGAATACCTTGACACAAAATCGTATATCGGCGTTTTCATGTTATTTCCCGAGTTTTTTCGCGACCTGAATCATGATCGCGCATTCCATTCTCTTTTTGAAAAGTTCGCAGCCGTATTTGTATACGCCGTTTACGCTGCCTGTTGAGTGATATGCGTTTGCGGCACAGCCTCCGGAACAGTACAGCTTTGCCCAGCAGTCGGCACAGTCGGGACGTGTGTAGACGTTGCAGCAGGCAAATTCGTCCTGAACGCCCTTTGCCGTAACGCCGTTCCATATGTCGCCGAGCTTGTACTTTTCTTCGCCCACAAACTGGTGGCACGGATATAAATCGCCCCAGGGAGTGACTGCCATGTATTCCGTACCCGAACCGCAGCCCGAAATTCTCTTGTAAATGCAGGGACCACCGGTAAGGTCTATCATGTAGTGGTAGAAAGTAAAGGGTTTTCCGGCTTTTTCGCGCTCAAGCATAAGTTCCGCAAGCTTTTCGTATTGCTCAAATACGATGGGCAGATCTTGCTCAGTCAGCGCAGCTTCGTCGCCCGGAGCACATACAACAGGCTCCATGCTGAGTTTGTCAAAGCCTAAATCCAGCATAACTTTTATGTCGTTTAAGAAATCGGGATTTGCGTGCGTAAACGTACCTCTCATGTAGTAGTCGCCGTCGCCGCGTCTTTTGACAAATTCCTGAAATTTCGGAACTATTCTGTCATAGCTTCCGTTTCCGGCATAGTCGACTCTGAGCCTGTCATGAATTTCCTTTCGTCCGTCAAGGCTGAGCACGACGTTGCTCATCTCGCGGTTTGAAAAATCAATTACGTCGTCGTCAATGAGCATACCGTTTGTGGTAAGCGTAAATCTGAAATTTTTGCCGGCCTCTTTTTCACGCTTTCGCGCATAGCCTACAAGCTGCTTTACCACGTCCCAGTTCATGAGCGGCTCTCCGCCGAAGAAATCAACCTCGAGATTGCGCCTTGGGCCGGAGTTTTCTATTAAAAAGTCGAGCGCTCTTTTTCCGACGTCAAGGCTCATTAAAGCTCTGTCGCCGTGATATTTTCCCTGGCTTGCAAAGCAGTATGAGCAGTTTAAGTTGCAGGTGTGAGCAACGTGCAGACATAACGCCTTTATAACGCCTGCGCTCTTTTGCTTTAATTTTCCCGCCATGGGTTCAAACGTGTCCTTTGCAAACAGCTTTCCGCCGTCTTTAAGCGCCTGTATGTCGTCAAGACATTCGCTTATGTCCTTTTCCGTCACGTCGCCGCGGTCTTTGTATTTACCGAGAATTTCTGCAGTTATTTCTTCGCGGCTTTTGTTTTCAAAAAGACCTATAATGTCGTATGCAACTTCGTCAACGGCATGGACGCTTCCCGACGCGGAGTCGAGAACTATATTGTATCCGTTCAGCTTGTAGCGGTGTATCATTTTCTATGTATCCTTTCAAAAAAGAGAAGTCAAAAAAGCAAAAAAATGCCGCCTTGCGGCGGCAGAGTAATTCAGTGCTAAACAGTAAAATTACTTGCTTTCCTTGCCGGAATTTTCGCACTTCTGGTTTGCGATGCCGCAGCTGGTCTTGCAAGCGGACTGGCAGGAAGTCTGGCATTCGCCGCAGCCGCCGTTCTTTGCGCTTTCGCAGAGGTTGCGGGTTTCAAGAGTTTCAATACGCTTCATAATATAGTCCTCCATAATATCATATTCCGAAGCCTTGCGGCAACGGAAAAGTTTAGTTCCGTAATATATTACCACAAAGCGCGTCAAAAGTCAATATGTTTGCCGACATTTTGTAATTTAAATGCGTGTTCCGGAAAAGAAAATGCCGGCTTTTTAACAGTTCAGTTCGCGTGCTTTGCCATTTCGTCCACAAAACGCGCCATTTCTTCTTTTGAATTTACTGATTTTGCACGCCGCGCAACCTCAGTCTGAGCCTTTGAGTCAAGCCGGGAATAGTAAAACAGCGCCTGTCTGTTCTGCGCGAGAGCCATTGCAAGACCTGTCGGAAGATCGTTTTTATTGTTTTGCATTGTTTTCACCTTTTTGTATAATTTTCTGCGTATTTGCGTGCCTTTAAGAGGCAATAATATTCTTTGCATAAATTGCGCATAAAATACACGGCTTTTGCGTTGTTAAACTTTACAAAAATGACCGCGTGAATTTTTAAGCATGGGGCAGACTTTATATAAAATATGAAGAATGTGAAAACTTTGGTAAACTCACTTGAAAAACGCAAAAGAAAGTATTACAATATAGGTGTAAAAGTTTGGGCAACCAAAATTTTAATTCAAACTAACGGAGGAATAAAATCATGTCAGTTAAAGTTGCCATTAACGGCTTCGGCCGTATCGGACGTCTTGCATTCAGACAGATGTTCGGCGCAGAGGGCTACGAAGTAGTAGCTATCAACGATCTTACCGATCCTAAGATGCTTGCACAGCTTCTCAAGTACGATACCGCACAGGGCGGATACTGCGGCAAGATCGGCGAAGGACTTCACACTGTTGAAGCAGGAGAAGATTCCATCACCGTAGACGGCAAGAAGATCACAATATACGCTATGAAGGACGCTAAGGATCTTCCTTGGGGCAAAATAGGCGTAGACGTTGTACTTGAGTGCACCGGTTTCTACTGCTCTAAGGAAAAGTCTCAGGCACACATCGACGCAGGCGCAAAGAAGGTAGTTATTTCCGCTCCCGCAGGAAGCGATCTTAAGACTATCGTTTACAGCGTTAACGAAAAGACTCTTACCGCAGACGATAAGATCATTTCCGCTGCATCCTGCACCACAAACTGCCTTGCACCTATGGCTAAGGCTCTTAACGATTACGCTCCTATCCAGAGCGGTATCATGAGCACCATTCACGCATATACCGGCGACCAGATGATCCTCGACGGTCCTCACAGAAAGGGTGACCTCAGACGTGCACGCGCAGGCGCTGCAAACATCGTTCCTAACTCCACCGGTGCTGCAAAGGCAATCGGACTTGTTATCCCCGAACTCAACGGCAAGCTCATCGGCTCTGCTCAGCGTGTTCCCGTTCCGACCGGTTCCACCACTATCCTTACCGCAGTTGTAAAGGGTACTGACGTAACCAAGGAAGGCATCAACGCAGCAATGAAGGCAGCAGCTTCCGAGTCCTTCGGATATAACGAAGATCAGATCGTTTCCTCCGACGTTATCGGTATGCGTTACGGTTCTCTCTTCGATGCAACTCAGACAATGGTTGCAAAGATTGCTGACGATCTCTATGAAGTACAGGTAGTATCCTGGTACGACAACGAGAACTCCTACACAAGCCAGATGGTTCGTACAATCAAGTACTTCGCAGAGCTTGCATAAGTTCTCATAAAACGAACAGTTTAAGGTCTTCCGAAAGGGAGACCTTTTTTGCACGCAAAAATTCCTCATACGGAAAGTAAACCGCATGAGGAAAAAGAATGTATAGAAAATTTGCGTCAGATTATGAGAAGTGCTGCGCAGACAGCCGCGATAACAGCTCCGATTACGGGGTTAAGCGTACCCGTCATTGCGAGAATTATAGCTATAAAGTTAGAAAATGCTTGTCAAAAGCGAAAAAGCCGAGATTATAAGCTGCACAATGTCCTTTTTTGTGCCGCCGAATTCCATTGCACTCTCAAGCTTTTCGATTGCTGTTTTCATTTTTGTTCTCCTTTCCATACCCTATGGGGTATGCCTTATTATACACGTAGGGGTATAGGTTGTCAGTGGGAAATTCAAATTTGTAAAAAAATACCGCCGAAAACGGCGGTAAATGTGTATGCGGTTAAATTTTAAACGCTCAGATCCTGTTTGAGCTTGCTGATGTCTTCTTCGCTTTGGGAACGGGCTGACCAGATTATCTTTCTCGGACATTTTTCCGCGCATATTCCGCAGCCGGTGCAGAGATCGTAGTTTATGGACGCCACATTGTCTGTAACGGTAATTGCACCCGACGGACAGTTCTTTTCGCAGATTCTGCAGCCGATACAGCCGACCTTGCAGTATGATTTTGTAACGGCGCCCTTGTCTGTCGATGAACAGCCTACCCAGTGTTTTGCGTCGTAGGGAATAAGGCGTATAATGCTCTTGGGACATGCTTTTACACAGGCACCGCAAGCCGTACATTTTTCATAGTCCACCGCGGCAACGCCGTTGATTATGTGTATCGCGTCAAATTTGCATACAGACGCACAGGTGCCGAGTCCGACGCAGCCGTAAGCACACATTTTGTCGCCGCCTGCAAGCTTTGCGGCAGAAGCACAGTCTGCAATACCAGCGTATATGTACTTTTTCTCGGCTATTTCGTTTGTGCCTGAGCACATTACCTGGGCGCGCATACGTTTTGTTTTGCCAACGTCCTTTGCACCCATTACGGCAGCAATTTTGGAAATTGTGTCCGCCGACGCCGAATTACAGGCGTTTATGGGAGCTTTGCCCTCTGCGATAGCCTCGGCGAGCGCAGCACAGCCGGCATATCCGCAGCCGCCGCAGTTTGCACCGGGAAGAAGTTCGCCGACAGCCTCAGCCTTCTCGTTTGTCTTTACCGCAAATAACTTGCTTGCAAACGCGAGAATAAGACCGAGAATGCCGCTCATTACCGCAAAGCAGCCTAAGGCTTTAAGAATATTTATAAGCATATTGTTTTCTCCTTTTCGCGTTTATGGTTCAGAACGGAAGCTCAACGCCCTGAAAGCCCGAAAATGCCATAGCTATAAGACAGGCGGTGACAAGGGCGATAGGCGTGCCTTTAAAGCATTTCGGCGTTTCGGCAAAGGATACGCGCACACGCACGCCTGCAAATATGACTATCGCAAGTGTCCAGCCGACAGCCGAACCGAAACTGAAAATAACCGAGCTTATAAGGTCGTAGTTGTTCTGTATGCACAGAAGAGCCGCGCCGAGTATCGCACAGTTAGTGGTGATAAGCGGCAGATAAATGCCGAGAGCCGTGTACAGCGACGGTACGTTTTTCTTTAAAAACATCTCTATAAGCTGTACAAGAGAGGCAATTATAAGAATAAACGCAATGGTTTTAAGGTATTCAAGCTCAAGCGGAACAAGTACGAATGTATATACGCACCAGGTAACCGCTGATGATATTGTCATTACAAACGTGACCGCACAGCCCATGCCGAGAGCGGTTGACGGCTTTTCGGACAGTCCCAGAAAAGGACAGATACCCAAAAATCTTGAGAAGATGTAGTTGTCAATAAGTATTGACGAAATTAGTATACCTATAAGCGCGCCGAAACTCATTTTTTGTCACCTCCGTTTTTGCTTTTTACGACTGAAAGCACCGCATTGACCGCGGCGATCAGACAGCCGAGCGTGAGAAACGCTCCCGCAGGAAGAACGAATATAAGCATAGGCTTGTAACCGGGCCACATAACGGTGTGACCGAGTAAAGTTCCGCTGCCGAGTATTTCTCTGATAGCACCCAAAAGACTGAGTGCAAATGTAAATCCGAGTCCCATAAAAAGACCGTCAAGCATTGAATCGACAGGTCCGTTTTTGGAGGCGTAAGCCTCTGCACGCGCAAGAATTATGCAGTTTACGACTATAAGCGGAATGAATAATCCGAGTGATTTGTCAAGCGCGGGAATATATGCTTTTATGAGAAGCTCGATAGCCGTTACAAAGCCCGAAATTATGACAATGTATGCGGCAATTCTTACCTGTTTCGGTATAAATTTGCGTAACAGCGAGATAAGCAGGTTTGAGAGTATGAGTACGGCGGTCGCCGAAATACCCATGCCGAAACCGTTTTGCAGCGACGTTGTTGTTGCAAGCGTCGGACAGGTTCCGAGAAGCTGTACAAGTATCGGGTTCTGGTCGAAAAGACCTTCAAACAGCCGTTCTTTCAGTGTAGGTTTGTTGTTCATTATGAAAGACCTCCGTTCGACTTTATGTATTCCGCAGTCTGGCGAAGCGCCGTGTCAACAGCGCCGATGACCGGCTTAGATGTCTTTGTTGCGCCGGAAATGGTATCTACTTTTGACGATACGGGACTTCCGAGACCGTTGAATTTCTCGAGAAATTCGGGCTCTGCCGCCTTCGTGCCGATACCCGAGGTTTCGGACATTGAGACGATTTTTACACCCTTTACGCTGACGTCGGGATTTACCGCAACAAGCATATTTATTGTGTCCTTGAATCCCATAGGCGCGACCGATACGCAATAGCTTACCGTGTTTCCGTCCGCGTCGTTTATGACATAGAGTGCCGTAACGTCGGAGATAAGTTCCGTTTTTGCCTCGTCACAGGAGACAACCGTGTTTCCGTCCGCGTCCTTCATGACAAACGCAGGCGAGTTTTCGGAATCCGAAACAGAAAATTTCAGCCCGCCGTATTCTTCGGAGTATATTCCGTCAAGTGCCTCTGCCGTGTTTACCTTTTCGTTGAGGTCGATCTTGTCCTTTGTTACCGAATATACAAGAGCCACAATAACCGCGACAATGGTGCATATTGCAAGTAATTTAATAGCAATGCCGATAAGCTGTTTTGTGTTATTTTGTTCCATTTTTCTTAGCACCTCCGAAGCAGACCGGCTTTGTGAATTTGTCGAGATACCATACAAATAAGTTCATTATGAGTATGGCAAATGAAACGCCTTCGGGATAACCGCCGAAATATCTGATAAATACCGTAATAAGACCGCAGCCGACGCCGTAAATAATTCTGCCGCGCGGCGTTACGGGTGAGGTAACATAGTCGGTAGCCATGAATAATGCTCCGAGAATAAGACCGCCCGTGCAAAGCTCATAGAGCATAAATACACTTGCCGGCATACCGCCTTTGGGAAAGATGAACGTAAGCAGCGCGGCTGTCGCGAGAAAGCTTACGGGAATGTGCCATGTGATGATTTTTCTGCAAAGCAGATAAATGCCGCCGAGTAAAAGCAGTGTTACGGAAATCTCGCCGATACAGCCGGGTATGCTGCCGAGAAGGGCGGACATTATATCGCTGTCGGGTGCAATTCCGTTTTTGAGAGTTACAAGAGGAGTTGCGCCTGCCGCAAAATCTGCGCCGTTTGCAGCGGTTCCCGAAGCAAGATCCGAAACGTTGATTTTAAGCGCGGGTAAGTACTTTTTTACGCCCGTGAAGGCCGTAAGTTCGGTCGGAAATGCGATAAATAAGAATACGCGCGCCGCAAGCGCAGGGTTTACTACGTTTTTGCCTATGCCGCCGTAAAGCTGCTTTACGATAACTATTGCAAAGAACGCACCGACAGCCGGGAGCCACAGCGGAACCGAAACGGGGAGGGAAAATGCAAGCAGTATTCCCGTAACCGCAGCGGATAAGTCGCCGACTGTGTTGTTTTTGCCTGTAAGCTTTCTGTAAAGGTACTCGAAAAGCACGCAGGAAATAACGCTTATCGCCGTAACGACCGCAGCTCTCGGCCCGAATATGTATATGCTCCATAAAAGCGCGGGTAAAAGTGCAATTATAACGTTTAACATTATGACAGACGTCGTTTCGGGACTTTTAACGTGAGGAGACGACGTCATTGTAAGCATTTTTCTCGTCGGGGTGTTTTGTACGTTATTCATTTGTCTTATTTTCCCTCGCTTTCCTTTTGTTTGGCTGCGGCAGCTTTTCTTGCAGCGTTGATCTTTGCTTTTTCGGTGCGGATATACTGAACGATCGGCACGTTTCCCGGACAGGTATACGTGCAGCAGCCGCACTCAACGCATGACATTACGTTAAAGGAAAGAGCCGATTCGTCGTCTCCGGCTTTTGAGAAAGCGGCAAGGTAGTTCGGCATAAGACGCATGGGACAGACGCCGACGCATTTTCCGCAGTGTATGCAGGCAGGAGCGTCCTTAACAACACCGCTGTCGGACAGAACAAGTATCGCCGACGTGTTCTTCATTACAACCGCGTTGTAATCCCACTGCGCAGCGCCCATCATCGGACCGCCGGTTATTATCTTGTAAACGTCTCCGACTGTTCCTCCGCAGAAGTCTATAACGTCTCCGAGAGATACGCCGAGAGGTATTCTTAAATTGGACGGCGTTTTTACCGCATCGCCGTCAACCGTGACAACGCTTTTTATCAAAGGCATGCCTGTTTTGACCGCGTTGTTTACCGCAATGCAGGTTTCGGCGTTGAATATAACGCAGCCGACGTCGGCAGGCAGTTTTCCTGCCGGAAGCCTTACGCCTTTGATTACGTATATAAGCTGGCGTTCGTCGCCCTGAGGATACTTTGTCTTTAATATTCTTACGGATATGTCTTTGTCGTTTTCCGTTACCTTTTCGAGAACCTTGACGGCGTTCATCTTGTTGTCCTCTACGGCAAAGGTGATGTGCTTTGCACCCGTCGCGTGCATAAGAATCTTTGCGCCGTTTATTATGTCGTCGGGCTGCTCAAGCATAAGACGGTGGTTTTCGGTTATGTACGGCTCGCACTCGGCACAGTTTACTATAAGCTCCGTCGCCTTTCCGATAGCTGAGGATATCTTTGCGTATGTCGGGAACGCAGCGCCGCCCATGCCAGAAATGCCGGCTTTTCTGACAATTTCTATAATCTCTTCGCTTGACGCTTTGAAAATATCGCCGTTATACGGCTTTATGTCGGAGCTTATTTCATCTTTGAAGTTGTTTTCTATGACAATGTGCGTCGTAGTGCCGACGCCGGAATATGCCTGTCTTTGTTCGATTGCCTTTACCGTACCCGAAACCGAGGCATGAACCGGACATGAAAGTCCGCCGTTGAAATCAGCAATCACCTGACCGAGTTTGACCTCGTCGCCGACGTTTACAAGCGGCTTTGCGGGCGCGCCTATGTGCTGCTGTAATGGAATGGCAACCTGAGGTGGTGCGGGAAAATCGCGTATGGGAATGTTTTTTGTGTTCTTGTTGCCCGGAACGTGTATTCCGCCCGGAAATGTTTTTGGCATATTGACCTACCTTTCCGTCTGGTTTTAGTTAAACTTAGTATACCACACTTTTTTGAAAGATTCAATATATAGTTTTTGCAAAAACTGTTGAATTACGGTGCGAATTGTGGTAAAATGTTTGGCATAAGTTATTGTTTTTATAAAAAGCGTAAAATGATAAGAGTGATTGAAAATGCATATTGATACGACAGTATACCGCGAGAGACCGAAAGATAAAAGAAGCGAGAGGGAAGAACGCACATACGATGTTCTCGAAAAACTCGGGATCGCTTTTGAACGAGTAGACCATGACGCAGCCGCCACAATAAGCGACTGCGGTAATATAGACGAAATTCTCGGCATAAAAATATGTAAGAATCTGTTTTTGTGCAATTCGCAAAAGACAAAATTCTATCTGCTCATGATGCCCGGAGATAAAACGTTTAGGACAAAGGAACTATCGCACCAGATAGGTTCTTCGCGCCTTTCGTTCGCGCCGGAAAGCTATATGGAAGAATACCTTGATCTGTGTCCGGGCTCCGTAAGCATTCTCGGACTTATGAACGATAAAAACCATATGGTAAATCTGCTTGTTGACGAGGACGTGCTCAAAGAAGAATATGTCGGCTGCCATCCTTGTATGAATACGACAAGCCTTAAGATCAAGACAAGCGATATAACCGGAAAATTTCTTGAGTATACGGGGCATTTTATGACCGTCGTAAAGCTTACCGGAAATTCAGACGCTTAAAACCGAGTAAAGCTCGTCTGTGTCATTTACGATGATCTGCGCGCCGTGGCTTTGCAGTTCTTCTCTTGTGCCGTAGCCGAAACATACTCCGACAGACGTAAGTCCGCAAGTTTTTGCGCCTTCGATGTCGTGAAATCTGTCGCCGACCATTACCGTATTTTTGTCGCCGCATTCAAGACCGAGTTCGGACAGCGCAAAACGTATGACGTCCGCCTTGTTTGTGCGCGTGTTGTCCATGTTGGCGCCTGCACATAGATTAAAATATTTGTCAATTCCGAAGTGCGAGAGAATAATTTTTGCAAACTTTTCCGGTTTTGACGTTGCAACCGCAAGCGTTTTTCCGCTGTCTTTGAGCTTGGAGAGCATTTCGGGAATCCCGTCGTAAACTCTGTTTTCGTAAATACCCGTAACGGAGTAGTATTCGCGGTACTTTGCGACAAGCTTTTCGCCGAAATCCACGTCGTCCGTATGTGTGAATTTCATGAATTCCTCACGCAGAGGCGGACCTATAAAATATTTCAGCGTTTCGGGTTCTCCGTGTGGAATGTTGAATCCGTCGAGCGCGTATGCAACGCTTTTTGTAATGCCGAGTGCAGGATCGGTAAGCGTCCCGTCAAGGTCAAAGAGTATGGTTTTATATGACATTGTTTTCTCCTTGTTTTTTCTTTTGATTGTATCACAAATTTGTGATTATGCTGTATAATAAATGTAAACAACATAACAGCAAAGCGCTGTTTCGGTTGACAAAGTGCGCTTTTGAGTTTATACTGTAAAGGTATTGATTTTTTAAGGGTGATAATTTCAGGTGATTGTTGAATATAAAGGAGATAAACTCGACGTAAATCTCATAGACGAGGGTAAAGGCGACTGCATCGTAATACTTCACGGCTGGGGTGCTTACGGCGAGGTTTACAGACTTCTTATAGATCTGCTTAAAACAAATTTCAGGGTCATAGCGCCCGATATGCCGGGATTCGGGAAAACGACCGAGCCGTCTTTTGCGTATGATGCCGATGATTATGCGGAGTTTGTAAAACTTCTGCTTGAAAAACTCGGCGTTTGCGACTTTTCTCTTATCGGTCATTCCCACGGAGGAAGAACCGCGATAGCTCTCTGTACGGGAGAGGGGCATATTAAGCCGAAAAGCCTTGTTCTTATCGACAGCGCAGGAATTCCTGCAAAAAAGACACTGAAAAAGACGCTTAAGGTAAAGACTTATAAGGCACTGAAAAGTATGCTTTCGTTTGCGCCCGTCGCAAAAGTGTTCCCGAACGCGCTTGAGAACATGAAAAAGAAATTCGGCTCGTCCGACTATGCCGCGGCTTCGGATATAATGCGAAAGAGCATGGTAAAGGTAATTAATTCGGATATGACCGAAAGATTGCATAAAATTACCGTGCCGACGCTGCTTATCTGGGGTGAGAACGATACGGCAACGCCAATTTCAGATGCAAAGCTCATGGAAAAGCTTATACCCGACTGTGGACTTGTCACTGTCAGAAACGCGGGTCACTTTTCGTTTGCCGACGATTTTGCGCTTACTTCGCGCGTGCTGCGCTCATTTTATAAATTCTGATTTTACGGAGATAGTTTTTTATGCCGATTATAATTTTCAGACTGGCGGTTGCGATAGCCTTTGCTTTTTCGCTTGTCAGCCATACGCATATGTTTCAGCTTGAGGGTTATCACAGAGACGCCTTCGGACGCTGGCTTTCGGATAACGCAGGCGTAGTGTGCGCACGTATAACTTTTGCGCTTGTTTCGCTTGTGATCTCGTTTTTCGGCGGTGCGGCTCTGTATGCTGCGGCATTTTTCATGCTGCTTACGGCGTATGCGTTTATTCCGCGCACAAAGGCTAAAAAACCGCTTGTATATACCGCAAGGGTAAAGCGTATGCTGTTTACCGCGGCGCTTATCTACATAATTCTCGGCGTTCTGTTTTCATTTACCCGCTTTGAGGCGGCTTTTGAAAGTCTTTTCGTAATGCTTTCGTTTGCAATTCTCGTTGCTGCCGACGTTGTAAATTCTCCTGTTGAGAAAGCCGTAAAGCGAGGATATATAAACGACGCAAAGAAAAAGCTTTCGGCGCGGCATGATCTTATTGTAGTCGGAATTACCGGCAGCTACGGCAAGACGAGTACCAAAAATTTTCTTTGTAAACTGCTTGAGCCTGAATATAACGTGCTTATAACTCCTGCAAGCTATAATACGCCTATGGGTGTTGTAAAGACGGTGCGCGAGATGTTAAAGCCGTCGCATGAAATATTCATCTGCGAGATGGGCGCAAAATATAAAGGCGATATAAAGGAGCTGTGCGATATTGCAAAGCCGAAATACGGCATTATTACTGCAATAGGGCCGCAGCACCTTGAAAGCTTCGGAACGGTGGAAAATATTGCCGATACCAAGTTTGAGCTTGCCGACGCGATTCCGCAGGACGGAAGAATTTATCTCAACTACGATAACGCGTATATACGTTCAAGAGATACCGGAAAGCATGTTGTCAGCTACGGGATTGATTTTGCCGACGCCGACTGTAAGGCAAATATAACAAAAATTAGCGATAAAGGCACGGAATTTGAAATTTCCTATAAAGGAAAGACCTATAATTTCACAACAAAGCTTTTGGGCAAGCATAACGTTCAGAATCTTGCAGGCTGTATATGTTTTGCGCTTGATTTCGGAGTAGATCCCGACGACGTTGCAATAGCCGTGCGCCGTCTTGAACCCGTAACGCACAGACTTCAGATGCTTGATGCCGGAAACGGTATAACCATTATAGACGACGCTTTCAACGCAAATCCGACAGGCACCCATGCGGCGCTTGAGGTCATGTCCGTGCTTGACGGAGTGAAAATAATAGTAACCCCGGGTATGATAGAACTCGGAAACAGACAGAGCGAGCTTAATTTTAAATTCGGCGAAGAATGCGCCGCGGTCTGCGACTATATATTCCTTGTCGGAAAGCGTATAGCGGACGATGTTTACGACGGTGCGAAGAAAGCAGGATTTGACGAAACAAGACTTTTGAGATTTGACACCGTAACCGCTGCGGTTGACGCGGCAAGAGCCGTCGTTTCGGATCAGCATAAGTATATTTTACTTGAAAACGATCTTCCGGATAACTATTGATAAAGATCTATATATTGTAAAGAGGTAATGAATATGTCAGAGAGAATAAGAGTTGCGGTTTTTTTCGGCGGAATGAGCGTCGAGCATGAGATCTCGGTAATATCGGGACTTCAGGCAGTGTATGCATTCGATACGTCGAAATATGAGCCGATTCCCGTCTATATAGCAAAGAACTGCGAGATGTACGCAGGCGGAGAAGTCGGAGAAATTGAGGCGTATAAGGATATAGAAAAACTCAAAAAAGGCGCGGTAAGAGTAAGTCTTGTACGTGACGGAAACGATTTTCTGCTTGTAAGATACCCGTCGAAAGCATTCGGAAATAATATTGTAGCCAAGGTTGACGTTGCAATGCCCGTAGTACACGGTACAAACGTCGAGGACGGTTCTGTTCAGGGATATCTTCACAGCATAGGTATTCCTTATGCCGGCTGCGACGTATATTCAAGCGCTGTATGCATGGATAAGGCTGCGACAAAATACGTTCTGCGCGCATACGGCGTGCCGGTGCTTGACTGCATCTGCGTAAATTCAAAGCAGTACATGAAGGATACTTCAAAGTCGGTAGAGCTTATAGAGTCGAGAACTTCATATCCCGTAATAGTAAAGCCCGTAAATCTCGGTTCAAGCGTCGGAATAAAGAAAGCGCATGACAGGGCAGGACTTGAAAAGGCGCTTGAGTATGCTTTTGAGTTTTCCGATACCGCACTCATAGAAAACTCTGTCGAAAACCTTAAAGAAATAAACTGCTCAGTACTCGGAGATAAGAATGACGCACAGACCTCTGTCTGCGAAGAACCCATAAACAACGATGAAATTCTAAGCTATGCAGATAAATATTTAAGCGGCGGCTCAAAATCCGGCACAAAGACCGCAGGTTCAAAGGTGGGCGGCTCAAAATCAAGCGCGGGTATGGCTGACACAAAGAGAAAGCTCCCGGCAGACATTTCGCCCGAACTTGAGGCAAAAGTCAGAGAATACGCAAAGACCGCGTTCTGCTGTATAGGCTGCGCCGGAGTTACGCGCGTCGATTTCCTGTACGATACCGTAAAAGACGAACTGTACGTAAACGAACTCAATACAATTCCCGGATCGCTTTCGTTCTATCTCTGGGAGGCGACGGGAAAACCGTTTGCAGAACTTCTTGATGATCTTGTAAAACTTGCTTTCAAGCGCGAAAGGCAGCAGGAAAGCCTTAATTTCTCGTTTGATACAAATATTCTCCAAGGCATTAAGCTCTCGCACGGCAAGGCGTAAGTTTTAAGATGAAAAGACGTAAAAATAACGGATATAAGACGCTGTTTGCATTTGCTTTGACGATATGCGCAGGCGCTGCCGCATTTCTGTACGGAACTTACGCGTATGTTTTCAGAGTGTTTAAGGCTCAGCGAAAAGACGACGGATATTTCAAAAAGAGAAGTAACCTGAGTGACGAGGAAAAGACGCTGTATTCGTGGATGGCGGAACTTTCTGAGCATGAGCACGATAATGTTGAGATAACCTCTTATGACGGAACAAAGCTGTGCGGAAAATATTACCATGTTTCGGATAACGCGCCGCTTGAAATAGCCTTTCACGGCTACCGCAGTCTTGCCGAACGCGATTTTTGCGGCGGAGCAAAAATTTGTTTCGATAACGGAATAAATCTGCTCACCGTCGATCAGCGCGCACACGGAAACAGCGGCGGAAATACGCTGACTTTCGGCATAAAAGAAAGATATGACTGCCTTGAATGGGCAAAATATGCAAGCGAACGTTTCGGAAACGACATAAAAATAATTCTTGCCGGCGTTTCAATGGGCGCCGCAACCGTGCTTATGGCGTCGGATCTCGATTTGCCCGAAAATGTCGTCGGAATAATAGCCGACTGTCCGTATTCATCACCGGAGGAAATTATCAAAAAGGTCTGCAAGGATAAAAAACTACCGGTCGATATATTTTATCCTGCCGTGAAAACGGGTGCAAAACTTTTCGGAAAATTTGACCTTGAAGAGGACGGTGCGCAGAAATCCGCGCAAAACGCAAAAGTGCCCGTATTGCTTATACACGGGCTGGCAGACGGATTTGTTCCGCATGAGATGAGCGAGAGCATTTTCGGCGCGTGTTCGTCGGACAGAACGCTGCTTGAAGTGCCGGAGGCAGATCATGCAAGGAGCTATCTTGTAAATAAAGAGCTGTATGAAAAAACGGTGCTTGAATTTATAAATAAGTGCTGCAAGAAAAAATAATAATAAAAAATCAGCTTAGCGTCGTAAGATAACGGTGTCTAAGCTGAGATTGTTTTTTATGGGATTTTATATGAGATATTCAGCCGCGGCTTTGACAAACTCGCTTTCGGCTTGCTCGGCACTGCCTGAAATTGTACAGCCTGCGGCTTTGGAATGTCCCCCTCCGCCGAATTTTGCGCAGAGTTTCGATACGTCGGCGTCAGTGTTGCCCCTTACCGAGAATTTAAACTGACCGTTTTCTTTCTCATACATATTGACGCCTATCTGAACGCCTTCAATCATTCTCGCAAGCTGGGAGAGATTTTCCGTGTCTGCGTGGCAGGCGCCTATTTTGTCAAGCTCGGACTGCGGAAGATATATTATTGCTATTCTGCCGTTTTCATAATATTTTACCGTGCTGCAAGCCAGAGCTTCGACATCAAACTGCTTTTTGGTCTTTATGTCGAAAAGACGGGTGTTTATGGCGGCGGCATTTGCACCGTGCCGTATCAGAATACCTGCCGCGGCGTGTGTGTCGGACGAGGCGTTGCTGTACTTGAAACAGCCTGTGTCGGAGGTAATTGCGGCGAACAGCGCGTCCGAAACTTCGCGTGTAAGCAATATGCGCCCGGTTTTACGTTCGAGAATTTCTGCAAGATACGTGATTATTTCACCGACAGCCGCGGCAGTATTGTCAACGTATTTGTTTTGCACGGGGAGCGTATTGAAATTGTGGTGATCCACGGCAAGCTCAAGTTTCGGGCAAATATCCTCTTCAAGACAGCCGAGCAGCTGACCCGACGCGACGTCAAGACTTATAACACAGCGTTGCTTTTGAGAAAGTGCGTTTTTAAATCCGTCTTTTCCGACATATACCGTGACGTCGTTCTTATCATTCAGAAAAGCAAGACGTTTGGGAATTTCGCAGACCGAGATTATATCCGCGCTTTTTCCCAGTATCTTCATCATGCGGCATAACCCGAGAGCCGAACCGAAACAGTCGCCGTCGGGATTGTCGTGTATTGCAACAAGATAATCGTTGTGTGACAAAAGAAAGTCGGCGGTGAGTTCAAGCTGAAATTGTTTTTTTTCTTTTTCGATAAGCACGCCGAGATTTTCCGCAAAAACTTCGGCATTTGAATGTAAAAATATGCTGTCGCTCTCTGTCTGGCTTTCGTCGTACATGGCGGTGAAACGGTAACGGTTATCTCTGAGCGTTTTCGCACTGTAATATGCGTCCTCAAAAACCATGGCCTGCGCTTTTGTTCCGCCGAGCGTTTCAACGCATTTGTCAAATATATCGGGATATATCTTTGTCCTTGTTTCGTCGGTCGTGTAGATGCAGTCGAAATACTGATAAAGCCCGTATTTTTCAAGACACGGAACACATAACTCTTTCGGAGTTGCCGTAGCCACGGCAATTTTCACGCCGCGTTCCTTTAACAGCGACAGCCATTCTTTTGCAAAAGGCTTCGGGGTGACGCTGCCGTTAACGTAAAGCTCTTTCATTTTCGCGTGTATGGTTTCCGTATAGTGTTCGTAGTCAAACGGCTTTGCAACGGCTCCGGTCACACGCTCTATCATTTTTCCGTAGGGAAGCTTTGACAGAAGTTTAATTTCCTCGTCGTCAAAAGTACCGCCGGCATATTCGTTTAATTCATCGACCTCGCATTTTCTCCATTGTTTCATGGACTCTAACAGAGTTCCGTCAAGATCGAATATTGCATATTTAAAATTCATTATCTTTTACCTCACCGTCAGTGCTTAAATATTTTTTTGAGCTTGTATTTGTAAATAATATCGAATTTGTCCAAAATCATGTCGTAGCAAATAAAAAATACGCTTCCCATTGCGAAAAGCAGAGCATAAATGCCTAACGGCTCTTTTGAAAGCCCGAAGAAACGCGTCATCAGAAACAGTAACAGCGACATAGAAGCGTAGAAAAGCGCAAACGATATGATTTTTGAAAACGGCTTTTTTATGCGCACGATTTTTTTTCTTAAAATAGGATAGTAGCCGAAAAATCCTGCAAAATATAAAGCCGCGCTCGACATCGGCATGAATATAAACGACAGAACCGATGCGCAGGCATATATCAGTATCGGGTATTTACTGCCGCTGAATTCCGAAACCGCCGCCGCGATTATAAACGAACAGAACGCGCTTACCGTAAGATCGAGTATGTCAAGCAGACTGCCGACAATTATGAGCGTCGTACACAGAGCCGAGAGTATTGCCGAAACCGCGGTTCTTTTTATGTTAAGTCTCATTGCCTGTCCTCGCTTTTTTCAACAGTTTTTTGCCGAATACAAGACAGCATAACATCATAAACGGGAATACTATTGCAAAGAGTATGCCGATGCGCAGATTTCCGCCAAACGCGTCCGAAATGTAACCTGCAAGCGACGGTCCCGAAAAGCAGCCGAGATCACCCGCAAGCGCAAGCAAGGCAAACATCGCCGTTCCGCCTCTTTTGATTGCGACGGCAGCTTTGCTGAAAGTTCCCGGCCACAGAATTCCGACTGAAAAACCGGTTGCGGCGCAGCCTATAAGTCCTATAACGGGATTTGGAATAAGCGAAATGCATAAATATGAAACCATGCATAAAACGATGCTGTATTTCATAAATGCGTCAAGGTTGAGCTTTTCGCCGTATTTTCCGTAAATCAGACGCGACAGCCCCATAAGCAGCGCAAAGCACATAGGTCCTGCAAGATCTCCTGCGGTTTTCGTAATTCCGAGACCTTTTTCGGCAAATACCGAAGCCCACTGGCTGACCGCCTGCTCGGAGGCACCTGCACAGGTCATCATAAGCATTAATATCCAGAATGCTTTTAATGCGAACAGCTCTTTGAACGTAAGTCCGGGAGCGTCTTCCGAGGTCAGCGTGTTTATCGGAGAAACGGCAAACAAAACCGCATTCAATAACGGAATAAGCGCCCATATAAGACAGAGAATTTTCCAGTTTCCGATTCCGAAAGCCGCAAAAAACGCCGTTGAGATAAGCACGACGCCTGCGTGTCCCCAACAGTAGAACGAGTGTAAAAGACTCATGGCTTTTTCCTTGTTTTCGGTAGGACAAGCCTCCATTATCGGACTTATCAGGACTTCGATAAGACCTCCGCCTATCGCGTAAAGGAAAACAGATATGAGTATACCCGAAAAAGCGTCGTTCATGACTTCGGGAAGAACCGTCAGCAATATAAGCCCGGCGCATGAAAAGAAGTGTGCCGCAAGAATCGAAGTGCGGTAGCCGATCTTGTCGACAAATCCTGCCGACAGCATATCAACTATAAGCTGAACCGCAAAATTTACCGATATAAGCGCCGTTATTTTGGAAAGCGAAATTCCGTAGCTGCTCTGAAAGGTCACAAAAAGCAGCGGTACAAAGTTGTTTACGACAGCCTGCACAATGTATCCCGCAAAGCAGGCGAAAGTTGTTCTTTTATAGTTTTGCGTCATTATTTTCTACCTTTGTTTTGAACTTAATTATATATATCTTACAACATTTGTGCTTGCAATTCAACAGTATTGCGGGCAAAAACATACTGTTTACATTTTTTTAATAAAAACAAAACCGAATGTATTTAATTGAAATGGCGTAATGTGGTATATTATTATATGATATTTTAACTGTACGGAGGTATGCTTTGAAAATGAAGATTATACCCGAAATTTTTAATAAATGGCTCAGACGTTCAACGCTTTGTTTTACGCTTGTAATGCTCGGAATGTCGCTTGCCGGTTTTGCGGTAAAACCCGATTCAAATGCGCTGTTTTGTTCGCAGATACTCTATATTCTGATGTTCTCGGTGCTTGTGGGAATATCGTTCGGGGCTGCGGATTTTGTAAAGAATAACGCGGTAATACGAAGAGCCGTGCAGTTCGTGCTTTCATATGTTTCCTTTGCTTTGACGTTTTATCTTGGCGGCGCAGGAAAGAATTACTTTGAAAATCAGAGTACGAATAAAGCGTTTACGGTTATATGCACAACCCTTATTTTCATAGGAATTTATGTCGTTGCGGCATTTTTGGTTTTTGCTTTTGCAAAGGCAAAGGAATCTTTTGCAAACAGAAACAAGAAATATGAAAAACAGTTTGACGATGTAAAAAACGATAATCTTAATTGAATTTATTAATGCGGACGGTGTGTATTGCTTTCAGTGTACGCCACCTGATTTTTTTCGGAGAATATTGATATGAGTACAACCTTGCAATACGTTGCGACGTGTCTTTTCGGACTAGAGAAAACCGTCGGAGAAGAAATCGACGCACTCGGACTTAAACGAACCGGGACAATAGACGGCCGCGTTTATTTTTCCGGCAATGTTTCCGCCGTGCCGAGAGCAAATATAAATCTCAGAACCGCAGAGCGCGTTCTTATCGAACTCTGCCGTTTCAAGGCGCAGACATTTACCGAACTTTTTGACGGTACAAAACAAGTGCCGTGGGAAGTCTTTATCGGCAAAACCGACGCTTTTCCGGTAAAGGGACATTCAATCAAATCCGCGCTGTACTCTATTCCCGACTGCCAGAGTATTATAAAAAAAGCCGTAGTCGAAAGACTTAAACAAAAGTACGGTATAAGCTGGTTTGAGGAAACCGGCGTCAAGTATCAGATTGAATTTTTCATACTTAACGATGAAGTGTCGCTTATGATAGATACAACGGGAATACCGCTGCATAAACGCGGATACAGAACACAGAACGGCGGCGCACCGATACGCGAAACGCTTGCGGCTGCACTTGTAAAGCTTTCAAGACCGAGAGAAAACGTAAGGCTCTGGGATCCTTTCTGCGGCTCTGCGACAATCCCGATCGAGGCGGCTCTTATAATGACAAATACGGCGCCGGGAATAAACCGTCACTTTGCTGCCGAAACTTTCCCCGTGTTTTCAAAGAAACTATGGATTTCGGCACGCGACGAGGCAAAGAGCCTTGCGACGCCGGAAACCGAATTTCGAGCATATGCGTCGGATATTGATGCCGAAGTTCTGAAGCGCGCAAACGCAAATATTAAACGCGCGGGAATGGAGAAATATATCAAGACGTTTGTAAAGGACGCGAGAAAAATTACATCTGACGGCGTGCGTACAACGATAGTCTGCAACCCTCCTTACGGCGAAAGACTCGACAGCATACGCGAGGCAAGACAGCTCTACCGCGAACTCGGTAAAAATTTTCCGTCGCTATCCCCCTGGCAGATATACATTATAACCTCCGAGGAGGAATTTGAAAAACTCTGCGGAATGCGCGCAGATAAGGTACGTAAACTCTATAACGGAATGATAAAGTGCAATTTGTATCAGTATTTCAAAAGGAGAGACATGTAAATGAAGATTTTTGACACCCATGTCCACACCAAAGAGGTAAGCACCTGCGGTCAGGTTTCGGGGGCGCGCATGGCTGAAATTTACAAAGCCGCCGGATATGACGGAATTGTTATCACCGACCACCTTACGCCCGACTATTTCAGACATGATTCAAAGACTATGACATGGGAACAGTTTGCCGAAAATCATATGAGCGGTTATCATGCCGCAAAGAAAAAGGGCGATGAAATAGGACTCAAAGTCCTGTACGGCTGCGAACTCCGTTTTGAAGGCTCGGTAAACGACTATCTTGTTTACGGTATGCCGAATTCCTTTATTGCAGAGCACCCCGAAATATTTGATATGCAGATAAAGGCTTTCTCCGAAATTGCCGATAAGAACGGATTTCTCGTTTTTCAGGCTCACCCTTTCAGAAACGATATGAAGATCATAGATCCGTCGTGGATTCACGGCATGGAGGTGTTCAACGGCAAGCCGGAGGAAGATCCGATGAGAAGAAATGCCTTTGCAAACCTGTGGGCGGATACCTACGGACTTCAGAAACTTTCCGGATCCGATTGCCATATGCCCGAACAAGCTGCAAGAGCAGGTATATGCCTTTTTAATGATGTCGAGACTATTGAAGATTTTGTAAGAGAGATAAAAGACCGTAATTACATTATGCTTGAAAGTCCCACGGCACGTAAAACCGATATATCGAGATTTAATATTTGAAAAAATATAAACCCGACCGCGGATTACAAATGTATATGCATTTTCCGTCACGCGACTGTCACTCCGCTCCTGTGAGTGATAAAAACGTTTTATTTTTAAGGAGAAATTATTATGAACGAACCGAAATTGCTTCCCGAATTAAAAACCTGTCCTGCGGTTTTCGCCGTAAAGGATTATTACCAGATTATGGTTCCGGTAAAGAGTGACCTTTTGTTCTGGGTTACTGTCGGAGATAAGTGCTATCATGACCATTCAAACGGAATTATACGTTCCGCAACAAGAATGCACCGCGTAAACGTTCCCATGAGTGAACTCGACAAGGCAGGGCAGTACACCGTAACTTACCGCAAGATAATTGATCGCAAACCGTATTTTGCAGAATCCGAAGAGCCTGTATCGGCAACATATTCTTTCAGACCTGTTCCGAAAGATAATATCCATATATATCATATTTCCGATACCCACGGCAAATTTGAGTATCCGAGCAAGACCTCGACATATTTCGGCGATGATCTTGACCTGTTTGTGCTGAACGGCGATATTCCGGATCACAGCGGAAATGTTGAAAATTTCGATTTGATATATAAACTCTGCGAAACCGCAACTCACGGCACGCGCACCTGTATTTTTTCAAGAGGAAACCATGATACACGCGGCTTTTATGCGGAGAATATCGCAGATTATACGCCTAACGAAAACGGTAATTCTTATTATTCTTTCCGCGTCGGTTCTATGTGGGGGATTGTTATGGACTGCGGAGAAGATAAGGTTGACGAGCATCCCGAATACGGAAATACAGTGTGCTGCCATGAATTCAGAGAGCAGGAGACCGAATATCTGAAAAAGGTTATATCCGCTGCCGAAAACGAGTATAAAGCCGACGGAGTAAAGTACCGCCTTGTAATTGTGCATAATCCTTTTTCATATACCATCAATCCGCCGTTTGATATTGAACAGCCGCTGTTCTCCGAATGGCTGAAGCTTTTGGGAGATAGCGTAAAGCCGCAGCTTATGGTTTCGGGACATCTGCACTCGATTGAAATTTCTCCCGTAGGCGGACAGCTCGACAGCAAGGGGCAAATCTGTCCGGTTATTGTAGGTTCTGTGGACGCGCGCGATCCCGATACTAATGAGGCGTCGTTTGTCGGATGTGCGATAACTCTCTCGGACGGGAAAGCATATGTTCGCTTTACAAATTCCGCACATAAAGTTGTAGCGCAGCATATTCTTGATTTATAAGCACCTTTTTACACCAACTGCTTGTAAAATAGCACAATAAATGTTAAAAATATGTTAATAACGAAAAAAATACTTGATTTTTGAAACTGTCAGGTATACAATACAATACATAAGTTAGCACTTGACCGATACGAGTGCTAACAAACCTATAAGGTAAACTAATTTTAGGAGGAATATAAAATGAAATTAAAACCTCTTGCAGACAGAGTAGTCGTTAAGACTATCGAAGCAGAAGAAACAACAAAGAGCGGAATCATACTTACTGCGGCAGCTCAGGAAAAGCCGAGCATTGCCGAAGTAATCGAAGTAGGTCCCGGCGGAATGGTAGACGGAAACGAAGTCGTAATGACCGTAAAGCCCGGCGATAAGGTAATAACCAGCAAATATGCGGGAACCGAAGTAAAGCTTGACGGAGTTGAATATTCCGTAGTAAGACAGGGCGATATACTCGCTATTGTCGAATAATTATCGTAAAAGCGCTTTAGGAGGTAAATATATATGTCAAAGGAACTTTCATACGGCATTGACGCAAGAAACGCGCTTGTAAAAGGCGTAGACGCAGTTGCCGATACAGTAAAAATAACACTCGGACCCAAGGGCAGAAACGTTGTGCTCGATAAGAAGTACGGCTCGCCCCTTATAACAAACGACGGCGTAACGATAGCTAAGGAAATCGAACTTGAGGACGCTATGGAAAACATGGGCGCACAGCTTCTCAAGGAAGTTGCGACAAAGACCAACGACGCAGCAGGCGACGGTACGACTACCGCAACGCTTCTCGCACAGGCTTTCGTACATGAGGGTATGAAGAACGTTGTAGCCGGTGCAAATCCCATGGTTCTCAAAAAGGGTATACAGAAAGCGGTTGACGCAGCGGTAGACGAACTTCACAGAATTTCAAAGCCTGTCAACGGTTCAAAGGATATTGCAAGAGTAGGCGCCGTTTCTTCCGCAGACGAAGTAATCGGAAAGCTTATCGCAGACGCTATGGAAAAGGTAACTTCCGACGGAGTTATTACCGTTGAGGAATCAAAGTCGGCTGATACCTATTGCGAAGTAGTCGAAGGTATGCAGTTTGACAGAGGATATATCTCGCCCTATATGGTAACTGATACCGATAAGATGGAGGCTGTTATCGACGACGCACTTCTTCTCATCACCGATAAGAAGATTTCAAATATTCAGGATATACTTCCGCTTCTCGAACAGATTCTTCAGGGCGGCAAGAAACTCGTAATAATCGCCGAGGATATCGAAGG
>URVJ01000003.1 GCA_900551295.1 uncultured Eubacteriales bacterium
CTTTGTTAACCTTAAATCTAATACTATGAAAAACACAGTACAAAGATACGGACTTCTGTGAAATCTGCAAATTATCCAAGTAAAACGCTATGTTTTATAACATTGATTAAGTGTTTGTTTTACGCTTTATACTTTTGTTAATACTTTCCGATGGTCTGAAAGAGGACTGCTTTCCTTCTTTTTAGAATAATAAATAGCTGAAGTTAGAGAACTTTACAGTATTATTTCTTATTTTTGTTCTTAATTGGATTACAGAAAGAACTACGAAATGATGAGATGGATGAAGACGATGAGATATCTGAAGTGGATGCTGGTGCTGTTTTGTTTAACCGGGATGACGGCTTGCCGGCAGGATACACCCCGTTTTCGTATTGGGGTGGCTCAATGCAGCGATGATTCATGGCGACATAAGATGAATGATGAGATTCTTCGGGAAGCGATGTTTTATAATGGTGTTTCGGTGGAAATCCGTTCGGCAGGGGATGATAACACTAAGCAGGCGGAAGATGTCCATTATTTTATGGACGAAGGAGTCGATCTGCTGATTATTTCCGCTAACGAAGCTGCTCCTATGACTCCGATTGTAGAAGAAGCTTATCAGAAAGGCATCCCCGTTATTCTTGTAGACCGGAAGATTCTTTCGGATAAATATACTGCCTATATCGGAGCCGATAATTATGAAATCGGTCGTTCGGTAGGAAACTATATTGCCTCCAGTCTGAAAGGGAAGGGAAATATAGTAGAACTGACAGGATTGAGCGGTTCGACTCCTGCAATGGAACGGCATCAGGGATTTATGGCTGCCATCAGTAAATTCCCGGATATAAAGCTGATTGATAAAGCGGATGCTGCTTGGGAACGTGGTCCGGCAGAGATAGAAATGGATAGTATGCTTCGGAGGCATCCTAAGATTGATGCTGTGTATGCCCATAATGATCGTATCGCTCCGGGTGCCTATCAGGCAGCAAAGATGGCAGGGCGGGAGAAGGAAATGATTTTTGTCGGCATAGATGCCTTGCCGGGTAAGGGAAACGGGCTGGAGCTGGTTCTGGACAGTGTGCTGGATGCTACCTTTATCTATCCGACCAATGGTGATAAGGTACTGCAACTGGCTATGGATATTCTGGAGAAGAAACCCTATCCCAAAGAAACGGTGATGAATACCGCTGTTGTGGACCGTACCAACGCACACGTCATGCAGTTGCAGACCACACACATTTCCGAACTCGACAAAAAGATTGAAACGCTCAACGGACGTATCGGTGGCTATCTCTCTCAGGTAGCTACACAACAGGTCGTTTTATACGGCAGTCTGATTATCCTTTTATTGGTAGCCGGCTTATTATTGGTCGTTTATAAATCACTCCGCTCAAAGAATCGCTTGAATAAAGAACTTTTTAAGCAGAAGCAACAATTGGAAGAGCAACGTGACAAACTGGAAGAACAGCGTGACCAATTGATACAACTTTCTCATCAACTGGAAGAAGCTACTCATGCCAAGCTGGTATTCTTCACCAATATTTCTCACGACTTCCGTACTCCGTTGACATTGGTTGCCGATCCGGTAGAACATTTGTTGGCGGACAAGACACTGAGCGGAGATCAGCACCGGATGCTCATGCTGATTCAGCGGAATGTGAACATTCTTCTGCGTCTGGTCAATCAGATTCTGGATTTCCGTAAATATGAAAATGGCAAGATGGAATATACTCCGGTTACGGTGGATGTCCTTTCTTCTTTCGAAGGATGGAATGAGTCTTTTCAGGCGGCAGCCCGTAAAAAACATATCCATTTCTCTTTTGATAATATGCCGGATACGGATTATCATACATTGGCAGACATGGAGAAGCTGGAACGCATTTATTTCAATCTACTGTCCAATGCCTTTAAGTTTACACCGGAAAACGGAAGAATTGCCGTTCGTCTGTCTTCCCTTAGTAAAGAGGACAAACGATGGATACGTTTCACGGTGGCAAATACCGGTTCTATGATTTCTGCCGAACATATCCGCAATGTATTCGACCGTTTCTATAAGATCGATATGCACCATACCGGTTCGGGAATCGGACTGGCATTGGTAAAAGCCTTCGTAGAAATGCATGGTGGTACGATCTCTGTAGAGAGCGATGAGAAACAGGGTACGGTCTTTACCGTTGAACTGCCTGTACAGTCTTGCGAGGCTGTTGCTGCCGAACCGGATACCACCCTTGTTTCTGCGGATTCCCGTACAACAGATGTTCTATTGGCGGAAGAGGAAGAACTGGAAAAAGGATATGACTCTTCCAAATCGTCCGTACTGATTATTGATGATAATGAGGATATCCGTTCGTATGTCCATACGCTGTTGCATACAGATTATATGGTGATTGAAGCGGCAGACGGCTCCGAAGGAATCCGTAAGGCTATGAAGTATGTTCCGGACCTGATCATTTCTGATGTGATGATGCCGGGCATTGATGGCATTGAATGTTGCCGCCGGCTGAAAAGTGAGTTACAGACCTGTCATATTCCGGTTATTCTGCTGACAGCGTGTTCACTGGACGAACAGCGTATTCAGGGATATGACGGTGGTGCGGATTCTTATATTTCAAAGCCATTCAGCTCACAGCTGTTGCTGGCACGTGTCCGCAACCTGATCGATTCTCACCGTCGTCTGAAACAGTTCTTTGGTGACGGGCAGACATTGGCGAAGGAAGATGTCTGCGATATGGACAAGGATTTTGTAGAAAGATTCAAGTCATTGATTGAAGAGAAAATGGGAGACTCCGGTTTGAATGTGGAGGACTTGGGCAAGGATATGGGACTAAGCCGTGTGCAGCTTTACCGCAAGATTAAATCGTTGACTAACTACTCTCCGAATGAATTGCTCCGTATCGCCCGTTTGAAGAAGGCAGCTTCTTTGCTTGCTTCTTCGGACATGACCGTAGCGGAGATTGGTTATGAAGTCGGTTTCAGTTCACCTTCTTATTTCACCAAGTGCTATAAAGAGCAGTTTGGAGAGAGCCCGACAGACTTCCTGAAAAGGAAAGGATGATTTCATTGAGATCGTAAAGAGGGATATATGAAAGATTATAAAGTAGATAAAGAGAGTTTTTCCGAATCCTTTCGGAAGGAAGTGTACGAAGTCGTATCCCAGATACCTGTGGGAAAAGTATCTACCTATGGAGGTATTGCTTTGCTGTTGGGGGCACCTCAATGCTCGCGGATGGTGGGACGTGCATTGAAAGAAGTGCCGGATGAATTATCCATTCCCTGCCATAGAGTTGTAAATTCCGCCGGAAGGCTGGTGCCCGGTTGGGTGGAACAAAAACAACTCTTGCTGGCAGAAGAAGTTTCTTTCAAAGCTAACGGATGCGTTAATCTGAAAGAACATTTGTGGCACGTGGATGAATGAAGGATGCAAGGAAGGTAAGCCATATCATCCGTATCCATACAATAAAGAAAACCCATACATGAAGCCATAAGGTCCTGGTGATGAAATCTCTGACAGGAACAGGGACAAATATGTCGATAGGAACGATACATAACAGCACAAAACAGCACCAAAATAGAATCTTGTCTGTTGCGGTACGTGTTGGCCTGCTCCAATACCAGAGCATGAAACCTGCCAATGCGATAATATAGGTATGTTTCTCGGCGGAGTCACTCAGTAATACTACCCAGCCCATGAGAATGCCCAAAGCTTGGGCACGGAAGGCAAAAGACGACCATTTGTGGAAATTCCCCAAAAGTAAGCAGGAAATAATCAGATCGCCTATAACGATCTCCCAAAATGTGGACCGTGTAAAGCACGGTCGGGAGGGAGGCTGTTATGCGGTTTGTTAAAAAGTTTTTCGGTGTTATTTTGTGTGTATGCACGGTTGGCTTTACATCAGCTGCCGCCCAGGTTGAGCCGGGGATGCGGCTGTATTTTATAGCCCTGGCTTGTCTTTGTCTTGTCGGTACGGTGCTGTTGTTGAAAAAGCCCCGGAGGCTTAAAAAGCAACCGCCGGAAACGCACGCCACAACAGCAGAGGGTGATCTCGTTACCGTGCAGACGGAATACACGCCCAGCGAGGTGCCGGACGATGTGGCAATGGAAATGCGGAAATATTACACGCTGATGCAGGCGCAGCGTGATGCGGAAATTATGGCCGACAGTTACCGCCTGGCAAGTACAGCCCTTAACCTTGAAACATTTTGCTCAAGGTACGATCTGGCAATGCAAAAGGCGCACACCTTGTTGCAAGCGGAACAGGTGGGCGTGCGTGGCATACAAAAACTTAATTGCCACAATGCCTGCACCGCTGTTATAAATGCCGCAGGATCCTTAAAGGTGCGTGCGCTACACGATTTTGCCGCAAACGAGGTAAGCCAAGCCGAGGAATTAAAAACAGACAAAGGAAGGCTAAACCGTTACATAAAAATGCTTGCAACGCTGGAAAAAGCCGAGCCCACTTTTATGTTTATGGACGAGTACGAGGCTTTAATTGAAAAGGTAAAGGAGCGTATTGCTCAATTACAGAACGGCGCTCAATCAACCCAAAAATAAAAAAGCACCCAGAGGGCTTTACAGCTCCCTGGGTGCTTTCTAACTTTCTCACGCGCGTATGCGTATATGTACGCAATTAGGCGGGTAGGCGGTGGTTTTTCTCTCTAAACTCCCTATTTTGCACTCTATACAGAAAAAATGTTAGAATGTTAGAAAAGGGCAAAAACCGTGTAACCGTGCGGGTTTATCGCAAAACAATTTGTAAAACATTCTCAAAATAAAATGTTAGAATGTTTCTAACAATTCTACACGAAAAACATTTTACTTTGCCGTATTGTTAGATAAAACCGATGGGGTTATTTACTCCCCCCCCCCGCATCGTCTGCGGTGTCCTCGATACCGTCCGTGCCCTCTTTTTCAAAAGCACGGTTAAACTCCGCAAGAGCTGCCTCGATCAGCATACGCATCTCAAGGTTTGTAATAGTGATGCCCTTTTCCGCAAGCATTTCCGAGGCAGCCTCAAGTGCTTTGTTGAGCTTTTCCTCGCCGTGCAGGTCCTTGTAAATCTGCTCAACGGCCTGCACAACGGTTTTGGCAACCGCCTGCTTGGTCTTGTCATTTACATACTTGGTGTAAAGCCTTTTTGCTACAATACCGATATAGCCGGCAAGGGCGGTAAGAACGGCATACAAAATTGTGGTGCCGTATTCGGATATAAAAAGTTTGATAAATTCCATAATGAGATCCTCCTATTATTTAAGTAGTCTGTTTACCTCGGCTTGTACGGCTGAATAATCATAGCCGGCCGCCGTAAGTTTCTGTTTGCGTGTTGCACCGTTACCCCATTTGCCCTGGATAACCTCACGGGCAACCTCAGTGTTGCTCTTTTTAGCCGGAGCAGACGGTGCCGCCGCTGTTCCGCTTTTCGTGGTGATAAAGTTCTTATACCCGGCTGCGGTCAGCTTGGCCGCCATAGCATCTGCGTTGGCACGCACGCTGTACGCACCAACCTGCACCTTATAGAGCCCATCCACCTGCACAATGTAGGTGTCAAAGCCTTTGCCTTTAAGTTCTGCGGCGAGTTTATCAGCGTTGGCCTTTACAGAAAAGGCTCCCGTTTGCACACGGTAAAGCACCTTTCCAGTGTCCGGCTGCGTTGGCGTGGCGGGCTGGGCATTAAGCAGCTTTTGCACCTCGGCTCTAAACCAGTCCATTGTTTTGCCAAAGGGCTTGAGCCAGTTGTGAGGATCGCCGTGCCCGCCGCCGTACCCTGCAAGGTAACTTTCGTAATGGCTGCTGATTTTATCAACGCCAAAACCGTACTTTTTGCAGAGATAAGCACAAAACTCCTGCGCCTCTTTCATAACGGCGTTGAAATAATCGGGATCGGAAAGCCCATCCTCACACATTTCAAACTGCACACGGGCGGTGGGGTTGTAGTTGTAACTGCCGTTTTTACCAGAGCCAACACCCCAGCAGCAGATGTCAAAGGGGAGGGTTTGGTAGGTTTCCACTTTGCCTGCGGCGTTTATGCCAATAAAGGCGTGCACGCATACGCTGCGCCCCATTTCCTTTGCCGAGTGGTTCCAGTCATTGCAATACTGATTTTTGCCGAGGTCGGCAATAACAGCATCGTAATTGGGATCGCTCTTTAAGGGCTGCACATACCTTTTAAGGTTTTTGTTGTTGGCACCGGTGGAGTGTACCACAATGCCGGTGGGCTTGCCCCCGGTCATTTTCGTGCCCCTTTTGTAGCAGTCATTTGCGGTTAAAATACATTGCTTGAGTACCATAATAGTAACCTCCTTAAAAATTTCAGCCGGTGAGGGTTGCCCCTCCCGGCTGTTTTGCAATTATTTATGCGCCCGTTGATTGATGTACTTGTCGAGCTTGTCCTTTGCAATCGGCACGGTGTGGTTGGCACCGAGCTGCTGCAAGCCGTCCAAGCACGCAGATAAAGCAAACACGATGAGGGTGTCCTCCTCTTTAATGTGTGCAATATCTTTGTCCTGTTTTTCCTGTTTTAAGTACCAGCGGTACACGGCGAATACAACGCCGAAAATAACGCCCAAAGCACCGATAACGGCGGCAATGGTTATAATGGTATCTGCTGAAACGGTTACGCTGCCCATTTTATCCCTCCTTTATCTGCTGCCAGCCTGCGGGATAAGCGGATGGACTCCAGACATTATTATCAATAAGGCTTTTATACACTTTACCCTCAAAGCGTACTTTATCGCCCTTTTTGTAGGCGTTGGTGCTGTCCGGCTGCTCCCATTCGGGAATAACATCGGGATCCGGGATCAATACCTTTGCAAAAAGGCTGGGTGCCGCACCAGGCTCCCAACTTGCCTGTGAGGTATGATCCTGCAACACGGAATAAAGCACACCACCGTGCTTAACCTTAGTACCGGCGGTATAGGCAACGCCGGCCGCCCAAGCCGGAAACAAAGTAACCGCCTCCAGGGCGGTTGCATCGTCAAGGTTCTGTGCGCTTTTTTCGATAATGGGGCGCAGTTTTCTTGCCAATTCAATAAGTGTCATTTACTCCACCCCCAATACTATTTTTGCCGCACGCAATTCCTCGGCAAGTGTTTTGTTTTCTGCCTTTAAGTCAGCAACCGCCCTTTCGATTTTTGAAACATCGGCGGGTGTCCCCGTACCTTGCTTGAGCTTTTCTACCGCCACCTCAAGTGCCGTAATGCGCCCCTCCTGCGTGTCTGGTTTCTTTTCGGGCACGGGTGGCTGCCAAGCGGAGGCGGTTTCATACCACGCATCAAAATCGGCGGTAATTTCAGCCTCGGTTGCGGTGGTACGCATATAAGCCTCATCAGCCTCATAGCTTTTTGCACCGGTTTCCGGATCTGTTACCTCTGCAATGTTTTTACGCATCCAAAGGTCTGCGGTGTCAGCCGAGGGCAGGCTCATATACTTGATACTGTCCGGGCGTTCTGTGTAATACGCTTTTGTTACCATTTTCGTTTGCTCCTTTCGCAAATTTACTTATTACTTTTCTTGCAGCACGGTGCACCTCTTTAAGGTGTAACACCCTTGCAATATTCCTTGAGTTTGTGTGCTTGAAATAACCACGGTATGAAACGAGCCGCCGGGCATTTTGCAGGTATATGGGTAAACCGGCCACCATACGCCGCCACGCTCTCAAAAGGGCACGGCGTGCCCGTACAAAGGTGCGGGCTCTTATCGTGGTGCACTCTTTACTCACCACATACCCCATCATATCCGGCGGCTCTTTCGCCGTCTGCTTTAAGTTGTGGTTTGGCTTGATATGCAAACCTAACTGCGTAAGCATATACTCCTCAAGGGCTTTGCCTGCGGCTTTCGCATTGTGCTTTGAGGCGGCAAAAATAATAATGTCATCCATAAAAACAAGTATGTGGGCAACAAGGTTTTGCCGCTTGCCTCTGCGTGTCTTATACAGCCTTTCGGTCGCAAAGTGGTACGCATAGCTTATAACATAATTGCAAAGCCATTGGCTCAAAAAGCTGCCTATGGAAAGCCCCTCCTCGTATGTACCGACAAGGGCAAGCACAAACCATATAAGCGTGGGGTTTTTGCGAATATCACGCCCAAGCAGCTTGCGGATGGTGCGGTGTCCTATGCTTTCAAAGCAATGCCGCACATCCATTTTGTCATAGTATTTGGCGCCTTTGGGATCTTTGCGGATCCATTTCTCAAGCACCTTTTTACCGTAAACTTGGCCTCGCTCCGGTATGCTTGCACATTGGAACGGGCCAACCTTTGCTTTTAACATAGGCATAAGAGCATACACGGCAACATAATTCATACATTGCTGCATCGCACTTTCAATGCCAAGCCTGCGGAGCTTTCCGCTGCTTTTATCCACCCGGTCACGATAATGTATAGGCGGTAAGGCAAGATCACGGGCTTTTATGCGCTCCGTGATCTCAACCGCAATGCCGTGGGCGCCGCCGTGCCGAGCCATCAACCGCTTAAAACCCGGTCGGTTTCTTTTGCTTGGATCGGTTACGCACAGCGTTACCCACGGCTCTATAACAGAGGGATCTGTTATATCAACATTTTTGCAATAGGTTTTTATAATCTCATCCCTCCTTAAAATCGTATGGTTGAGCTCAAGGGCTTTCGGTTTATCTACTAACCCCCACGGCGGCCATATACCGCCGAGCCGTTTTCACGGTGCCGGTTTAATCTCAATTTTCGGCAGTTAGCCGAGGCAGGCGTTGCCGCCTGGGTGCTTTAACACCAGATGTACTGCGTAATAAATAAATTTTATGATACCATAAGCGCGGGCCGCAATGTTCCAGTTGGCAGTGCCGAGGCCATTGTTCAGATTAGCACAGGCAAAACCACTGTTGCCCCTATTGTCCAGATTACCAAAAGCCTGCCAGGATAGGACAAACGGCACGAGGGTCCACAGTACACCCCTTACTGAGGGGCTACCGCCCCTCTTATACGCCGGCCTACGCCGGCGTAAATTCACCCCGGTTGCCACCGGAGCCACACGCGCGGGCCGCAAAGTGCCAGTAGGCAGAGCCGAGGCCATCGGCCAGACCAGCACAGGCAAAACCACAGACGCCCCAAAAGCCCAGACCACCAAAAGCCAGCCATTCACGCCAGCCGGTAGTTGCTGCACCGTCACGGTAAACGGCTGCACGGTAGCCGGTAGTGGAGGAGCCTGCAAAGGTCTGTGCAAGCATATATGCCTCCTGGTTGTTCGCATCCCAGTTAAGCTCTGCGATGTATTTCCACGCCGCATCCGTTTCCTTTGGAATAGTACCAATCGTTACGGGGTTTGTACCGCTGCTGCTTGTCTTAATGTCAGCCGCCTTGCGGTTAATGTACACGGTGTACTTTTCGGCATCCTCATAAAGGGTGGTATCGCCGGGCACCTCGTATGCACCTACCATAACCTCAATGCCCTGGATCTTGCAGGGCTCTTTGCCGGAGGTGTTGTTTGTCGGGCTGCCGTCATTACCGAGCACATCGTCTGTGCTGCCGGTCTGCCACGGGTGCGCCACAATGTAGGTGGCGGTTGTGGTGTTAAAGGGTGTTTCGGTGTCGAGGTTTACAGCCTTATATGCCGTGCCGTCCACCGTTACATCCTCAATGCTCAAAATCCTTGTAATATCGCACACATCGTATGTGGTTGCTTTTGCACGGTCATTTGTGCTGCCGAGCGATACGCAGCTGCCTACCACAAAATAAGCGCCCTGTGCAGTGGTAAGCAACACACGGGTAACGCCCGTTTCGGCGGCCGCCGCTGTGTATGTGGTTGAATAACTGCGGCAGCCCGTCATTACCTGCGCCGAGCCAAGCGTTGCATATTTAATCTCAAGCATAAGCTGGATAAAAGCAATATCGCAAAGGCTGGAGCCGCAGTATTGGTTGCCCCATTCACGCCACTTGGCGATCTGCCCATTAAAGCTGATCGAGGTTGAGCCAGTGGAGCCGCTGCGGTATGTTGCGGGCTGTACGCCGGAAACGCTGGAAAGCAGCCCAGCCGAGTTATAGCCGGCCGCATACTTGGCGTGTACCACAAAGCCACGCACGGTGTTATCAGCCGCACGCACAGCCTCCGGCAAGGGCTTAAAGCCTGTTGCCTCGGTGGCTCTGTATTCAACCTTTTTGGTGGTGTCGGTCGAGGTACGGCGTACCCAGCCGGTCATCTGCATAACGCCCACAAGGGAGTTTGCAGGTGCGGAGGAAAAGCCGCCGTAAATACCCTTGATGGCAAGGATAACAGGCTCAAGGGTTGTGCTGTCAATGGTATAATTGACATCAAAGCACGCAAACAGCGGGAGCGTTTTGTAATCGTCCGTGCCCGCCACCGTCTTTGTGGACGGGGTGCAGGTAAGATCCGCATTTGCGTCCTGCTTTTCGCCAATAGGCGAGTTGCTGCTTGAATATTTGTAAAACTGTGATGTGTATGTGCCGCTTACTGATTTTGCCGCCGCTGTAAAAAAGCGGTTGCAAATATTCGTGAGGCTGTCATAGTCTGCATTTGCCTCCACAAACGCCTTGAGGGCGTTTGCAACCCCAAGCTGTGTAATAAGGCTCGGAATAATAAAAAGGTCATTTGCGCCGTTACCACGCACATCATTGATAGGGAAACGGTAAAGGGCCTGCTGCCCGCTGCCGTTGTCCTGGATGCCGAGCACATAGGCATCTTTGCTTACGCTACTCGGTACCGGCTTTTGTGTTACCGGAATTGTATTAGCCATTTGTCTTTACCTCCTTACGGTCTGTTAAATAGTTCCTCTGTTCGTCACGGAGGATCCTGTTGTGTTCGTCCGTCAGCAGTTGAAAGCCATCGGGCGGTGTAACCACCACATCCTTGCCGCTGCGCAGCATAAGGAGGGTGATCGGGTTGTTGTCAAGAGGGCGTGCAATTTTAGCTGCAACATTCATACGATCACCCCTCAATCAACAGCACCCAAGTACGCTCATTTGAAAGCACATACACGGATGCGGCGCCGCCGTCCGTACTTGGTACAACAGCCGTACTGCCGGGGCGTGGTCTGTCCTCGGCCTCGGAATTTGCGCCGGTCGGCAGGTTTGCAACATCGGCTGCACTTGAGCACACATACTCTGTATAAATGCCGTGCTTGTCGGTGATGTAGTCCTTGCCCTGTTTAAGCATTGTAATCATTTATAAGGCCCTCCTTTTTATAGAATTGCAAAATAGTAATAGTTCATACCGTTAAGGTTTTGCTGTGAGTATTCGTTATTTGGGCTGTACCAGGTTACTGTGTTGCCATCCCAGGTATAATACAGCTGGAATTGTGGACCAGCCACATCGTCCATAATACCGCCGCCTCGGCTGCTTGAAATACCACGCAGGGCAATAAAACCGCCCTGTGATCCACCTACCGTGTTACTTGATGGCATAACCACAAGCAATTTAGGTGGAGCAGAAAAGGTTAGGCTTTTCTTGTTGTTTGCGCCGTAACCTCCGGTACCGCTGTATGAGCCGGTAACGATTTTACCGAGGCCGCTATCCGCAGTTGCAAGTGCGGTGGCAAGTGCCGTAAGACTTGTGCAGCCCGTACCGCCGTAAGCAACCGGCAGGGTGCCACTCCAAGGGTTATTTATGCCTTTTGAATAAAGAGCGCCACACCAAGAGATCGTGTCAATTCCGGAGCCTGTTCCACACAGCATTTGCCCGCTGGGGAAAGTTGTCCTACCAGTGCCACCTCTTAATACGGAAAGCGTGCCGGCGTTAATATCCTGGGCATTATGCGTGTGGCTTTTTGCCGCCGCACCTACCTGCGCCGCCGTGGTGTTGTGAGGGTTGCTGCGGTTGTTCAAGTGGTCTATGAGTTTACTGATCGCCAGCTTGATTTTACCAAACAGCGTGCTTGCCTTTTCACCGCTTACGATATTTGCAAGGGTGGTTGCCTCTGTAAAGGTCGGTACCTGGTCGCTCGGTGCAAGGTTTGGCACATTGCCGAGCCCCACCTGCTGCTTTGTAACGCTGTGCGGGTTGTTCTTGTCAGCGGTGTGCTTGTCAAAGTCCTCTTTCGAGGCGTATACAAGTGAGCTGCTGATCGCCGCCGATACATTCTCTGCATCGCCAATAAAGATAAGGGCATCAAACTGCATTTCAAGGATGCGGTTGCCCTTGTCGGGTACATAGTCTGCGGAGCTTTCGTCCTCGTTACCGAGGGCGTATAAAATCTCTTTTGTGCTGTCATCTGGATCTTTGGCGAAAAAGCCCGCCTCCGTGATATGAAAACCGCTTGTAATGGAGCTGTTGGAAAACTGCGCTGTAAGCGTTACATATTCCGTGCCCACCACAATTTTTGAAAGCTCAACGGTAATAATCGGGTTGGCAAGCCCCGTTGCCTCGGCAGGATCCTGTGCGGTACCGTTGCCGAGCTGAATTTTTGTAAAAGTAATGGTTTCACCCGCCAAAGCCCTTAACAAAAGGTTTTTGCCGGATGCGGTAAGTTTAGGTACCATTTGTGTTTACCTCCTCATAAAATACTTTGTTTTCTGCCTCCTCCATAAGCACCTTGCTGTTTTCGTCTGCAAGCAGGTTTATGTTTTCCATATCCCACTCCTCCGTGGTAAGCGTTTGCTTAATCGAGTGGCGAAAAGCCGATCCGGTGTAGTGCGGTATTTTGATTTTTGATAACAGTATCAAAGGATCAATAAGCACATTTGCGGCAACATACCGGCGCATATCATCCAATATGTGCAGGTAGTCAACCGATACCGGCAGCGATACCCGGAGGGTGTAGTCATTTATGGTGGGCAGGGGGTTGCTTTCACCGCAGGAGGTTTTGAGCCAATTCACAAGCCAGTTGTAAGTGTAAACAACGCCATAGGTCCAGGCGGTTTTTAGCCGCTGTTTTCTGTCCTCCAGCGTGTCTGTGGCAAGCGGTACAATATTGAGCTCTTTTTCCCAAACCGTAACGCCTGCCTCCGTGGCCGTGTCTATGAATTGGTTATCCATAACGAGGTTTAAGGCATCCCACGCCGCCTCAATTTCCGGCTGCTGTGCACCCGTAATGGCGGCAAATTCCATAACGCTTTGCAGCACCGGTGGGAGGTAATCAATCAGCTTTCTATCAAGCATTTACCACACCCCCGGATGCAAGCACGGGTATGTTATCCTCGCCCAGCGTTATATTTTTGGTGTCATTGTTGAGTTTGGTGCTGCCTATATCGGCAATGTAAGCAGAGCACTCCGACAAAATACGGCTTTCAATCTGGGATATACGCACGATCAAGGTGCCGCCCTTTTCCCAAGCCTCGGCCATTTCGTCAAAATACTTACGCACCGTGGCGTTTACCGCCGCTTTGGCATCGTTCCAGGTGTAGCCTGTTGCAAAAGTCAAGTGTGTGCTTACCGCAATGGTGGTGGGCGTGATACCCTCAACCTTTACGATATGCCCAATAGGCGCAAGCCCCAAGCCCTCGCCTGCGTTCTGTGTCGGATCAATAGCGGTTTGAACAATATCTATAAGCTCATCGGAGGGGGCAGCGTTGTTTGCTGCCATAATAACGAGCTTAACCGTGCCGCCAACCGTCAGCTTTTTGTTGAGGGCTGCCGTGTAAACGCTTGTAAGCCACGCCTTGGCATCTTTGTCCGTAATGGTGTTAATGATACCCTCGTACCAAGTTTTAACCGCTGCGGACGGGATAAGCCCGGAGGGCGGTGTGTCAGCGTTCCAGACGGGGTGCACCTTTACGGCCGCCACACCGTCAATGCCCAGCACCTTTGCTTTGTAGTCGGCCTGGTTGCCGCCAAAGGCCTGGCTCTGTACGGCATCAAGGATCCGCTGTCTAAATACCTCCGTGTCCTCCTCGTCATCGCCGGGGATAAGCAGCTCAACCAGCTTTGCGGTGGTAAGTCCGGGAATGTACTCAATGGGGATAAGATCCCCGGCACAATCGTTTGCCGCCGAGCCTGCCGTTTCACAGGTTACTTTGTGGCTGAGGCCTGTTTCCGTGTCCTCGCCGGTCATTCGTTCCGTTACAATAAAGTTTAATTCCTCACAAGAAAAACGGGAGCCGACAGGCACCTCAATATTAAACTCCGCACGGAACACCGCAGCACTTGCCGCTTTGGGCGAAAGTCCACGATCCTTTGCCCGTTCTATGAGGTAATCACGGGGGGCGGTGGCAATGTAGGTTGCCGTAAAAACAAAGTCAAGGCCGATGTAAAGCTGTGCAAGCTCTGCCATAGACGGAGCCACACCGTTATACACCATTGAGCCCTCCCTTTTGTCAAAGGTTGAGCTTACCCTTGCCATTGCATTTGCAAGTAAATTTTCGTAGGTTTGATCCTCAAAAAGGCTCATACATCCACCTCCTTTTTGGTTTCTATATCGCCGTAAATTGAGTGCACCGTAAAGGTTACAATAAGCGCCTTTTTGGTGCTTTCAAATTCCCAGCCGTCCACGCTGTTTATGCGGTCATCCTGGGTTAGCGCCTCGGTAATACGGCGTTTTACCTCGGACATTACAAAATCTTTTGGCTGGCCTATAAGGTCAACCAGCTCCACACCGTAGTTGTAGGAGTAAATGGGGTATTGGTAACGCTCCACCGAAAGAATTAAATACACCGCTTGCAGCAGCGCATCGGCATCCTCGGTAATGCCTTTAACCCGCCCCCGGCTTATATCCAGCTTGTAGGTATGGCTGGGTTGCTGTTCCATTGCAAACTCAATGAGATCAAGATCATCACCGGTCTGCGGTAAGTATGAATTATCAGCCATTTGGTGCCTCCAATCTGTCTAACACTATAAACTTTTGCCCGCCATCGCACCGGAGCATCAACACTTTTTCACCGGCTTTAAGCCCCAGGTGCACGGTAAACTTTTTGCGCCCCGTATAGCTGTGGCTGTGTCCGATGTTCACCCCTCCAGCATTTTCTGTGTTGCCGGAGTAACTTTCATTTCCGGAGGTTGTGCCGGAGTATGCGTGCTTATGCGTTAGGCTTACGCTGCCCAAAGCGGTGCCAGTGGTGTGATCCACGGTTTCATACACCGTGTAATCACGCACGGCGTTTGTAAGGAGCAGCTGCGATGCCGGAATAGTGATTTTTTGGTTTATGCTGATTTTGAGGGGTGATACAGAAACAACCTCACCGATTTTATAGGACATAGGATCCTTTGCATTTACCGCCTCCACGGCGGCCTGCTTAATCAGCATTACAAGTTTTTGTGCATCAAGTGACAAAAGTACCACCTCGCAATTTTAGCTCCATAAGGTGCTGCCCGTCCTTAAAACTGTGCTTTACGCTTTCCACAAGCATAAAGTTTGATACATTCATATCACCCAGCCCAAGGATAACCACAAGCAGCGTGCCCGCCCTTACCCTTGTATCACCGAGCACATTTTTTACGCTTAATGTGCGGGTTTTGGTGTTGTAGAGTTTAAGCAGGGAGGCAGCCATATTGTTAAGGTTTGTGCTGTCATCGTTCACCTTTTCGGCGTACTGCAACACACCCCACTGCATTATGGTACTGCTGCTTTTTACGGTTACGGGATCCGAGCCCTCACGAAAAAGCCGTATTTTGTTGTATGTGTTGTTTGCAATGCTTGATTTATAGTCATAATCGCCTGCGGTGTCCTCGTTTATCACAAGGCCGAGTTTCATATTTCCTATGTTGGAAAGCGTGAGCTTTCCGGCATTGTCATACAGCACATAAAGCTGTGTTGTAGCCTTGAGTGTTTCATCAAGGGCATTTTGGATAATATCAAAAAGGCTTTTGTTGTCCTCGGTACGGCTGGCAATCTTATAACCGGTGTCCTCAAGGGCTCCGGCATTCAGTCCAAAGTCCTCTGCAAGCATACGCACCACCTCGGTTGCGGTCTTATTTTCGTACTGAAAATAATCTTTATTGTTGAGGTAGTAAAGCTGATCGTACACCGTTACCTTGATTTTCTTATTGTCGCTGCCGGATCTCGATTTTTCAAACACAAAGCCGTAAAACATTGGCGTGCCGTCAACCGAAAAGCGGCAGGCATCGCCCTCCGCAAAATCAAGCCCATCCGTTTTGATACATTCAAAGGTTAATTTGCCCGGCTGCCCCTTACGCTGCCACTCTATCGTTACACCGTCAACAACAGGGGGAAACATAAGGGTTGAGCCGTGCTGAATAAAAAGCTCGTAGGTCATTACGGTATGGTGAATACCTGCCCAACATAAATGAGGTTAGGGTTTTTGATCTTACCCTTGTTTGCATTGTATATTGTCGGGTATTTTGCTCCGTTTCCGTAATATTTCTTGGCAATGCCCCAGAGCGTATCACCTTTTTTAACGGTGTAGGTTTTGGTCTGTGGGGCATTTGTTGCCGGTCTTGTAGTTTGCACCGTTGCCGTTTTCTTAACGGTGGTGTCTTTGCTGTCATTGTGCTTAACCGTGGTTTTAATGGCAACCGTTTTGGTGCTGTAATCACGGTACTGCTTGAGCTTTACCTCAACGCTTACATCAAGGCCGTTTGTGGCGCTTTCCTCTATGGTGTAGTCCTCAACACTTACCTTGATATTGGTATCAAACAAGAGCTGCCCGGCGGGCGTTGTCCTTGTCATAATAAACTGCGTTGTGGTCCTTTGCGTTTTGGCACGCTCCAGCAGGGTTAAATAATAATCGGGGCGCTTGCTTGCGGTCAGCATAGGGAAAACAAGCGGCAGGGTGATCTCCGTGAGCCCCGGATATTTCAAAAAGTTAATTTCGCCCTCGTTCAACAGGGTTACTGTGGTATTCTTTCCGCTGATCTTTACGGATAACTTTGCCGGTGTCTGCGGCATAAGCTCACCGAAAAGATAACATTTATAACTCACATCAATACACCCCCTCACTTGCCGTTACCAAAGCCTCGGCAACGCCGTCCGTTAAATAACTGATTATGCCGTCAAGGTCTGTGTTGGCCGCCACATTGTTTGTAACGCCTCCAAGGTCAACCTTAATTTCGGCAGTAGTAAAGCGGTTAATGGCCTCACGCTCTGCAATATCCCGCAGGTAGGAAAGCTCCTCGGTGCTTTTGCCCGTGTTCTTTGCCGTATCGCCTGTGTTTTTCGCAATATCGCCAAGAGCGCTGCCGTAGGGATCTAAGCCGCCGGTACCGTCCTCACCAAGTCCGAGGTTGCCGAGCATATTATCAAAAACGCCGGTTACGGAGCTTTTAATATTTCTGCCCACCTCTGCACCCTTGTTGTAGGCACTTGAGCCCCAGCCGTCCTGGAATGTATCAAAGGTATTCATACCCTCGCTCCAGCCCTTGCCAAAGTCCACATCATAGGTACCGAAAGCATCGCCCACGCTGCCGTAGGAGTGGCTGTTCCACGCATCGCTTACGCTGTCATAAGCAAAGGTATTAAAGCCCTCATTCCACGCATCGCCTATGCTGGTATAGCTCTCTTTTTTGCTGTTGAGCTCGTCAATCTTTTTGGCCGCAAAATCGAGCCCGGAGGTGTCGATATTTACGCCCATCCAGCCGAGCACCTTGTTTGCCATATTTGCAAGGCTTTTAAGCCCCTGCATAATGACATTTACCATACCCCAAAAGCCCTGTTGAATGAATACCCAGGCATTGTTAAAGGCAACGCCCACATTACTTGCACAGGCTTTGAGCACATTCCAGATGCCCATACCGAGGTTTGCAAACCAAAGCCCGGTATTTTTGATAATTGCCCAGGTAGCAGCACCGAGGTTTGCAAACCACATACCTATGTTTTTAATAACCTGCCATATAGCAAGCCCCAAGTTTGCAAACCACAGGCCTATGTTTTTAATGCTATTCCATATTGCTATGGAAACATTTGCGATCCACAAGCCTATGTTTTTGAACAGAGCACCGAGCCAATAAACGGCACCGACAACCTGCTCAAAGAATATAGCAACAAGCACGATAAGCACGATAATAAGAGCGATAACCCAGGTAATGGGGCACGCCCATATTGCTGTGTTAAGCCCGTACTGCGCCGCCGTGGCGGCAAAGGTTGCACCCGTCTGCATCATAGTTGCGGCGGCAAAAATGCCCTTTGCAACGGCTGCAATGGTTTCAATAGCCGTTATGGTAAACACCGCTGCCTTGTATAGCAGCAGGGCGGCCACAATGCCCATTATGACAGGACGGATCCAGCTCCAATTATCTGCCACAAAGTTATACACAGCACACACGCCATCGAACACCTGCGCCAGCACAACCGACATAACCGAAAAGGTACGGATCAAACCGTTTACGGTCCGCTGTACTCTTTCGCTGTTGGCAAGCTGGTTGACTTTTGCAAGTAGCGGATCAAGGGCCTTAATAGCCCTGTTTTTCATCGAGGTCCATATATCGCTCCAGGTCTTGGGCATACTCTCAAATTTGGCGTTGGTTTCGTCTGCACAGGCGAACATTGCCGCCTTTACAATATCAGCGGTGATCTGTCCGTCTGCGGCCATATCCTTGAGCTTGCCCTTTGGCACATCCATATACTTTGCAATGGCTTGTATAATGTTTGGTGCCTGTTCAAGAATACTGTTGTATTCCTCACCACGGAGCACACCGGAGCCCATCGCCTGCGTAAGCTGCAACATAGCGGCATCAATGCCCTGCGTAGAGGTACCGGCAATTTTGAATTGCTTATTTACCTGCTCCATAAAGGCAATGGTTTCCTTGTTGCCGCTGAAAGCATCGCCAGCCATAAGCCCCAGCTTTGCAACGGCATCGGCGGTTGCCAGATATGAGCCTCTTGATCTTTGTGCGGAGGCATAAATCATATCGTTAAGCTCTGCGGTGGTTTGCAGTCCGTCATTCATCATAGATAAACGGGCATCGGTCTGCGTTATCGTGTCCGACAAGCCAACCAAACCCTTAACGGCTTTCATACCCAGATAAGCCGAGGCGATGCTCTTAATCTTACCGAGTAAGCCGCCTGCCGCAGTTGTGCCCTGGCCTATGTGCTTGTTAAGCTGTTGCTGTTGGTTGTTGCAATCTCGGTAACTCTGCTCCATTTCGTTTAGGGCGGCATCCGCTGCCCCAATTTCACGGCGTGCTGCGGCAATGTTCGCTGTGTTAAAGCTTCTGCCGGATGCACGCTGTACTGCCTCAAAACTATCAAGCACCGAGCCCATCGCTTTGTTGATACGGCCCAGCACCCTTGACATTTGATCGTTAAGCACGAGGGATGACTGCACTCTGCCCATATTTGGCGCACCTCCTCTCTTGGAAAGCAAAGGCGGCACCGGTAAGGGCGCCGCCTCTATTTCCGTCTTTTTGCTTTTCGTTTCGCTTGGTCTGCCTCTTTCTTTTCGTTCTCAACCCGTACATCAATGGCGGCTATGACAAAAGCACGCTCGTATGGATCAAGGTCCAAAAACTCCGAGGGTTTCCAATGGAATTTGTGGAGGGCGTAGTAGGTATAATTTGCCTCCTCATCGCCCTCCAGTATTAGTTTTTTGCCTCGGCTACAAGCTCACCCTCGGCGGTAAAGCCGCAAAGCTCCGTAATGGCGATAATAAGATCGTCAAATTCGGCAGGGGTAAGCATTGCACCGGCAAGCTGTTCCGCACCCATTACGCCGTAGCTTTCCTGGAGTTCCGCATCGTTGAAATCGGGGAAAACGGTGCAGCGGGCAGCCAGCTTTGCCTGGTACTGCGCCGTGTCCATTTCCTGCGTGTACTGCCCGCGCTTTCCGGGGATCGGAATATTACGCAGGCTGTCCTTGCGGAGCTTTTGATTTTCTGCGGCGGTGATGCAGGTGATCTCCCATTCCATTGCTTTGCCTTTTTCGTCAACAAAGCGGGGGGAAAGAGCGATCTTGCGGTTATCAACCTTTTTTGCGTTCTGCGCCAAAAATGCGCTTAATGATTTTGCCATAAAGCAAATACCTCCTTAAATTATCTGTTTACATATATGTGGGATCTTTGAATTTTTCCGGGCGTGTGTAACCACCGGCAAAGCCGTTAATTTCCTGCTCGATAAAATCATCCTCGGAGCCTGCCATTGAAAGCAGCACATCCCCGTCAAGCACGCAGTCATTGTAAACCTTGGTGCTGCGGCCAACGGAGGTGGCGGGATCCTCGTTTGAGGTCTGAATTGTGAGCAGAGGCATAACGCCCGTTTTGATAAATTCGTCAACCACATCGTCAAAAATCTCGGTGCACTTATAAATTGTCATAGTGAACGAAAGTTCAACGGTGGTGGGCTTTTTGCCCATAATCACGCTGCCCATACGGGGCACATCCTGCGTGGAAATGTTGGCTTTGCCCTCAAAGTCCTTACACATAAGCATTGCATTACGCTTGCCGTTGCGGGTTACAAAAACCTCCGCAAACTTGGCAACCGGTGCATCGTTTGTGTTCATTACCTTGTTACTCATTTACGCCTACCTCCTTACTGAATAATAACGCTCATATAGAGCTGGCTCATAGCGTTTACAATGTTGAGCCCGTCAATGGTAAGCAATACGGAGCCCTTACGGTCCCCAATATCCACGCTTACGGTGTCGGGATCAAAGTCCTCAACCGCCCGGAGCGTTTCAAGCTGCTGAATGAGTTTTACAATATCATTCCACAGGGTTGCACGGCCGGAGGCATCATTCGGAACAATGCCGACATAACGGGTATTGAACAGTACCGCCACATCATTTGCGATCTGGTCGCATACTCTCACGGTCTGGTTGCTCTGGAAAATCTCGCCCTTTTCCGCTGTAAGCGTTACAAGAGTGTTAATATCCTCAAGCACACGCACCGTACCATTTACGCTGTGGAGCATAAACTTACCCGCTTTAATAGCCGCCTCAAGGGCTGCCTGTGTGTAGTTTGTATCAACGGTAAGCTCACCATTGTATTTGCTGTTTGTAAGCGATTTATTGACAGCCACAGCCGCCTGTGCGCCGGCTACCCAATACACAAGTGCATCCGTTGCTGTGTCGTTAAAGGTTGCGGTGTTCCACACGCCAATAACGCCCTCGCTGTCCGTTTCGGGCTTGATAGCGCAAAGCTGGAATTTCGCACCTACCTCCTCACGCATACGCTTTGTATAATTCGCAAAGAGTGCAACCGTACTTTTTGTGCTTGTGTCGGTGGGGTTTACCGGGCAGCAAAGGGTGTTAAACGAGTAACTTTCGATAGCATCCAAAAACGCCTGGTAATGTGTACCCGTAATGCTTGCACAGTCCGCACCGCCCGTAAGAGGCGTGCCGGAGGTTGCCGACAGGGTAACGCCTGTGGTCTTGAATGTTACAAAATCATTTGCAACGAGTTCCGCAGCTGTCTTAACACGCTGCTCATCCACGGCAACGCCGTCAAGGAGCGTGCTCACAATAAAATAATTGGCGTTGTCAACATCAGCCGTAATTTTAATGGTGAGCTTGTTTCCTCTTGTGCCGCCGTATTTTGCCTTGGCGAAAGTGCACTCTGCCTGTGTGCTGGTACCGAGGCGGTAACAGTACACTTTTGTTGCATTGCAGAAAATCTCACGCAAAGCAAGCATTTCCGGTGCATCGTAGCCATAGCCGAAAATGTTTTTACTGTTTTTCTGGAAATCGGCGGCCGTAACCTCAATTACGGTACCCTCCGGGCCCCAGGAAAGAACAAACGGCGCTGCCGCAATGCCTCTGTCGGACAGGGTTGCACTTGCTTTTGCAAGGCTTGCAAAGTTAATATAAGGTCCCGGCAATACTTTGTTTTGAGTAAGCCAGGAGCCGCCACCAAGTGCCATATTAGATCACCTTTCCTTTCAAGTATTTTTCGATCAGCTCATCCACCTGTGCGGTGGTGTATTCCGTGTTATCGTCCAGCAAAGCGCCGATCAAGTCTTTTCTGCTGGCGTATTTATTAGAGGCCATAAGCTGCGCCTTTGCAAAGCGAGGCACCGCTGCCGTGGCCTCTGTGGCTTTTTTGTCTGCCATAGTGTGGCCTCCTTATTCGATTTTTAGATTTTCCATAGGATCCGCAGGCTCCGGCACATACACAAAATGCGGATAGCCAACCAAGCAATGCAGGGCATCGTCCTCAATCGTTGTGTCAAAGGTCAAGCAGTGCATCTTGTCACCGTTTGGCGTTTGTATCGTGCGGAGCACATAAGCAAGCTGATGTGCCACCCGCAGGCTTTCGGTGCGCCCTCCGGCACTGCTTGGGTAGTAAATTACATCAAACACGGGTTTGTGCTGGGCACGGGTGCCCATTTGTTCCGTATGGTTTGCTGTAATCGGCAGCACATTAAAATCACCGTCTTTTAGATCCTGTTTGATAACGCCGCCGTGTATGTGTGCTTTTGGAAAAGCACGGTGCAGGGCAAGCGTTACACCGTCATATACTTGGTTAAAGTTTATTTCAGCCATTGAATACCTCCCGTAATAGCTTATCAAGCCTTTTTTGTAACACGGCAGGTGCAATGCGTTCCAGGTCATCCTCCGACAGCGTGAGAAAATACTGCCCGTTTACCCAACCGCTTTTAAGCCGTTTGCCGATGGCAGGAACAAACCGCCCCGGTGTTTGCCTATGCCCAAACTCCACATAACTTGCATACTCAACGGGGTTAATAACCCGTATAATGTAGTAGTTGCCCGATTTTTCAACCGGCAGGCTTTTTGCATACGCACCGGGTGCGGTTTCCTTGCCCGCAGTCCAGCCTCGCCGTAGTGTGCCGCCCTCTTTGCCTGTTTCTTTCGGATAATCGCCCACAGGTGTACGGGGGATAACCAAAGCAAGCAAACGGGCGGCCAATTCCTTTGAGGCATCCTCACAGAATTTGTTTAAGTCTATGCTTTGCAGCTTTTGCAACCGTTCTTGCAGCTCCCGCAGTTGCTCAAAGTCTGCATTGCCCCAGCGTGCCATTACGCCCACCCCTTGAATATCTCAAGCGGTATTTCCTGGTGTGTGCTGTAAACGGCGGGCTTGCCGCTTTTCTCGTAAACAGCTGTTGCACCGTTTTGCGTTACCGTGATTTTGGAGCCCTCCGGGATAACAACCGCACGATCAATAAAAAGCGTTATGCTCTGTACGATATTGGCGGCGTTGTTTTCCGGCTGGGTTGCGTTCACGGTGTCAAAGGAAATACGGCAGGGCTCGTCTGTGTAGGTGTCAACCTCACCCACAACAACACGCCCGGTGTTTTCATCGGTTGTGTCATTATTACGCACTGTAACCGTGCATTTGCCCCGCCACAGGCTTTTTATTGCTGCGGCATAACTCTTACCGCCTACCATACAAACCGCCTAAAACGGGCAAATAAATACGCCGGGGGGTTAATAAGGCTGTTAATCAGTTTATCAAACCTTGCCTCCGGCGTGGAGCTGCCATCGTCTGCGCCCGCAAATTCAACGGAAACATCACCCTCGGTAATCTTTTTGGCGGGGGCTGTGAAATCAAAGCCCTCATCAAGCTGCCCGGCTGTTTTCTTATCGAAAAGGAAAAGCCCGGCCGCCATATCCACCCAGGTATAATGTAAGCCGTCCGGTATTTCCGTGCGGTTGATATTCGCCTTAATTTTCTCGGCGGCACGGTTTATGGCATAGTTTACTGCGGCATCGGGAGTATCGCCCGCAGGCACGGTGTAGCCAAGCTGTGACAGCCTATAAACAACATCATTGTAAATATCCATTGGCTGCACCTCCCTTTGATATTAGCCCCTGGAGTAGATCCTCGCAATGGGGATGGCCTTGTGGTTGATGTAGGAACGGTTTGCCGCCTGTGCCTCGCCGGTGTGAACAAGCACCCAGTTTGCACCGTTGGCAAGTTCTGCATCCGTGGGAGAGTTGCTTGCCTGGCTTGCCTTTTCGTAGGAAATACCAAACGGGGCAAAGCATTTGCGCTGGCGAATATAAAGGGTGTCCTGGCCGCCGTTCTTTGCCGGATCTCTATCCATTTCATACGGCGTTTTTGCACCAATATCCTCGTAGGAAATAGCACCCTTGCCGAGCGCAAAAGTGGTGTAACGGGTGCCGAGCACCACATACATATCAGCGGCAAGTGTCTTGCTGCCAAAGTACGGGGTAACGGCAGAGAGCTTGATCTCACCGTCAGCAGGGCTGGCGCTGTTTGCAACAACCTTAACTGCGCCCTCGGTGCTTGCGGTAGCCTCAAAATAGCCCTCCTCAGCGGGGAGGTCATCGTCAACCACAACGAGCTTGCCATTCCAAGTACCAAGCTCAAGGCTGCGGGAAATACCGTCCTTGTCGGTGTACTTGAGGCGCTCAATGAGGTTGAGGTTTTCAAGGCCGGTGCTTACATCGCTGTGCATAAACACAAGCGAGAATTTCTTTTTGTTCGCACCGCAGGCTTTGTTGGTTGCGGAGTTGAGCGTGGTTGCCGTCATAGCACCGTCAACCTCTGTGGTGTGCTTTGCAACAAATTCCTTGCTCTTGGTATCGCCACTCATAGCAAATACGCCCTTGAGGACAGCAAGGATCGTGTTCTGGTCGAGCCCGTCCTTGTATTCGGCAATCTGTGCGGCAACGGCATCCATAAAGTCCTGGCCGCCCGTAATATCGTAGCTGAAATCTCTTTCAACCCACGCCTTTGCACGGCCGACTACAACAACGCCCTGCTCAAAAGTCTTGAGGGAGGTTGCGGTAATATCGGTCTGGCCGTCATAGTTTACAGCATCACCGTCAAGCAGTCCACGCATAGCAATACGGGCGTAGCCGGTGCCGTCCTGGTTTGCAAAAACGCTCTTAATATCGGGGTTTGCGGCAAGTGCTGCCGACTTTTTGATCTCGTTCATTTTCAAGTTGGGAACGGTACCAACCTTGTACTTGAAAGCCTCGGCGTTAAAGCTCTTGGCATCAAATTTCGTGTTAGGCATAATTCTTACCTCACCTTTCTGTAATTATTTTTTTTATTCGAGCTTTGCTCCGGGGTTAGCCTCAAGATAAGCGCAAAGCTCATCGTAATTCATATCTTTTGGCTCTTTTCCGGCTGCGGGCGGTGTTTTGCCACCTGCGGCACCGGGCTGCATACCCTTAAACTGCTGCTGTGCGTTTCCGTCAGCGGTGTTAAAGAGAAATGCGGTAGCATTGGCTTTTGCCAGCGTGTCAATTTCGGCAGCAAGCCCTTTAACGGCTCCGCTGTCATCCAGCTTGGCATCCTTGAGGAAATCTGCAAGCAGTGCCTTTACGGCGGTGTTGTTCTTTGCACCGGCAGCGGTGAGGGCGGCCTCAACGGCACCATCAAGGCGTACACGGGCAAGCTCTGCCTCATAGGTCTTTTTTGCCTCTGCGTTCTGGGTTTGCAGAGTAGTGATCTGTTCCTGCAAGGCCGCAGTATCGCCCGTTGACTTTTTCAAAGTTTCAAGCTGCTGATCCCTTGTTTTCACATCGTCCTCTGCCTTTTTCTTTGCGGCGTTTACCTGGTTAAAGTCTGCTTTTGAAACAAAGTTTTTGCCAATTTCAGCTGATACCTTGGCATCCACCTCGTCCGTATAGCCATCACCAAGTATGTTTTTTAACCACTCCAACATTTTGCTTTACCTCCTTATGGTAATTAGTTGCTTTCCTTGTTTTCCGGCAAGTCCCGGTAATGCAACGCCCCGCCTTGTATTCCGCTGGGGCAAGCGGTATTTTTGTATGAAAAAAGCACCGTGCATTTTCAGCACGATGCTTTTAACAACCGATATATGGGCATTTACTTACCCTGCTTTTGTGCGTACCGTTTCTCATACGCCTTTTTGCGGGCCTCCCGTTCTTTTTCCTCTGCGGTAGGCTCTGCGGTGTCCTCATTGAAACGATCCATTATAAGCAAGCCGTCAAACTCTTTACTGTCAGTGCCAACAACATTGCTTTTAGTTTCCATAAATTGATCCTCCCTCGCAGAAAATAACCTTTGTTCGGTTTAGTATTACAGTATATGATCCGCTTTGCCCGTGGCCCTCTGCATTTATTACATCGTAGCCCATTTCAGCAGCAAGCACTCCGGGATCCTTAAAGCCCGTGTGCCCGTCCGGCTTAATGTAGGTTTGCGCGTTCATACCTCGCTTTATGAGCGGCCGCAGCTGATCTCCCAAGGCGTTACGGCTTGCATAGAGGGCATCAATGGTGCTTTCTGCCTCGTTATAAGTTAGCCCTCGTATTTTTTCACACACGCTGATGTATTCCTCTACAAGCTGCTTTTGCGTGTCTTTTGCAAACTTACGCATATAAGCCTCCGTATAAAGATCGCTTATATACTCCTCGGCTTTTCGCCCTCTTGGCAATTTAAGCACTTTTGCCGTTTTATCAAGGGTGATGCCCTCGGTATAATAGAACGGGTTGCCTCGTTGAGCTCCAAGGGTTTGATAGTGTGTCATTTCCCAGCCCAAGCCGCCAAGGCTCTGCCGGTCGGAAAGATCCCAGCTACCGGCGCAGTACATACCCTGCCCGTATTGGTGGCCTCCTGTGCCGCAGTCAACATACCACTTACCACTGTAAAGCTCTTGCCGCCATTGATCGAGCGTTGCCTTGTCTGGTGCGCAGTATGTACGCTCACCATAAAAGCCACTATCTTGCATTGCCTGCTTAAACTCGTCATAAGTCACAACCCTTGCCTCGCCATCATAGCCCTGCGTGTTGATAACATCCTCAATGGGGTGCTCAAAATTACCGCTGGGGCTATATTCGCCCACCAAGTCCTTGCCCTGGGCAACGGCTGTATTATTTGCGGCGGGTGCCGGTGGCTGCACTTTATCGGCATCCGAGGTAAGAGGTTTTTGTGGTATAGGATTTATTATAACACTTTTGGACTGATTTTGCAATGGCTGCACATATTGCTTTGCCCAATCGTTATATTTTATGCTACCCGGCAGCATTTTACGCTTACCGGTTTTTGGATCGCGGGAATACCTCTCCCCGATGTCCTCCATATCGTCAAAATATGGGGCTGTGCAGCAACGGCACCAAGGGTGAAACGGAGGAGCGGTGGATCCTGGGCGATAGTCGCTCATTTTGAACACCTTGCCATCCATATCACCGCAGATGTTGCAGGTCTTTGTGTCAAGCGTGCCGGTAATGCGGTATTTTTCAACACCCAGCTCGTTAAAGCAATCTTTTTGGGCTGCGCTTGAAAAATAGGCGCTTTCGGTCATTACCACACGGCCGGCGTTTTGCTTTGAAACATTAAACCGTTTGGATATTGCTGCAATAGCCTTGTCGGGTGCCTCGCCTGTGGCAAGCATACGGGTAAGCTCTTGGTTTACGGTTTCAACCAGCTTGGTTTTATCCGTCCAGCAGCGTGCCGTAAAGGTTTGGTTGTCAACGGTCCAGGGGCGGGAAAGCACCTTTTGCACCGTACCGGAGTTAAGGGCTTGCAAAGTCCAACCCACGCCCAAACCACGCTGCACCTCAAAAGCGGTGTGGTAATAGCTTTGTGTATATGACAGCTCCGAGGCATTGGTTGTGGCTTTTACTCTTGCCTGTGTCAATGCCTCGGCCTGCTGTCTTAACTGTATTTTAAGGCTTTCAAGGCGGGATATATGCACCCGTGCGGAGGCGTTTTCAAGTTCTTTTGCCCACGCACCGCTTATGGCGTGCTCCTTGCCGGCCTTAATGTACTGCTGTACCGTCCACTTAAACTCTTTAAGCTCACCGGCGGTAAGCAGCTTTTGTGCCTCGGCATAAGATATGCCGCCGTTGTTGTCGGCAAACCTTTGATACCAGGCACGCATTTGTGTATCAATCTGGGCTATGGCGGCATCAAACTGCTGCTCCAGATTTTTTACATATTCGTATGATTGATCTTTTAGGGCATCCTCCATAATTTTAAGGCGGCGTGCCCAATAATCGGCGTTATTCATTCAAAGCACCGCCCTCCGGACCATTGCCCGGTGGGGTGTTCTGCCCATTGCCGCCTGCGGAGTTTTCAAAAGCGGCACGGTAGGCATCTGCCTCCGCAGCTGCCGCCTCTTTTTCGGCTTTAAGGCGTGCAAGCTCCTCCCCCGGATCGTCCACCCACGGATGCTGCTTAACAATGGTTTCATCGCTGATAATGCCCTTTGATTTTCCGCAGTTGTCGATGGCCTCCGTTTCGTTAATGAGTATATCACGGTTAAAAATAACCGTTACATCCTCACCGTCAAAGTTGCCCACGCCGGTATTGGCAAGGTGGGCATTGACGAAAAAGAGCAGATCCTCAAAAGCGGCTTGAAATTCGGTTTCCATACCGTTTGCATCAAGATCAATATCGGAGTACATTGATCTTATGTTCATTTGGTTTGGCGTACCGTTCAGCCGGTCATCCTTGGCATCATAGCCCCTGGCGTTCTCGATTATGGCCTTTTTCAAAAGCTCCATAACAGCCTTGTAGTTTTCGGCTTTTACCTCAATTTCCAGGGTGTCAACCGCACCATCGGAGCCGTCCGTTGTCCGTACCTTAACAGCACCGTATGTGGCAAGGTTGCGCCTAAATTCGCCCAAGTCCTCACCGTCATAGTTGTGTATAACCAGCACGGTGTTGTGCACATCCTCCTCCATAGAGTTTACAAAGTTGGAAAGCATAAGGTTAAGGGCATCCTGCAAGCACCGCACACGGCAGAGGAGGGGGAGTTCCCTGTGGTTAGCCTTAAAGCAAACCAAGGGGATCCTTGCCCAATTCAGCGCACGGGGCTTTTGGGTTTTGGGATCAACCACGGTAACATAGGAGCCGGAGGCTGCATCGTTGTCAACCTCAAGCGTGCCATCTTTCCAGATAAAACGCTCAACGCCGCCTGCGTGGAAAACCTCCACTTTTTCAACAATGCTCTCGTTGCCTTTTTCGTCATATTCGTAAATGGGGAAAAAGTGCACGGCGCAATCAAGATCGGTGTGTGCAGTATCGCTCCAGAACGGCAGCACCTCGTGCGCCGGGAGCATTGCAAAGGCAAGCGTGCCCTCATCCGTATAGTAAGGGAACACCCACGCCTTGCCGCCTGTTAAAGCCTTTTCGGCCACAATACGCAAAGTGCGCTGTGCCTTATGCCCAAACACCTTTGCAAGCGCCTCACCGTATGCGGCGTTTTTGGTGTCGAAAGTGACGGGCTGGCCGCAAAGGTAATTTGCCTTTTGATCCACCATTTTTGCGTATTGGTTATCAATAAGGCGGTTGTTTGGCAGGTTGTCAACCTCTTTAAGCTCGCCGCCCTCGCCAATAACCGTGCGCTTGCGTTTCAAAATTGTTTGCATACCGTCATAGTAGGCATCGCCTGCTATTTGCCGGTGCCGTTCCTGGGAGGTCAACCACTTTTTGATCTCAAGCTCCAAAAACTGCTTATCTGTAATGCCCGGTACAATGTTTGCAGCCATACGGGCCTGCATTTCGATTGATGGGGAGTAAAAATTTAATGCTTTCATTTGGCTGCACCTCCTTTACTTAAAACTGTAATTCGGACCGGTGGAGTATTCCTCCAAAGCGTACCGCATAGCATCCATAAGGTGGTTAAAGTCATCTATGGGGCGGTTTAGCTTTTTACCGGTCTTTGTGTCCGTGTCCCAGGTGTAGTTGCCAATCTCGGTAAGGAAATTGGTGCACCGTGGGTGGATAAAGATTTTATAATCTTGTATAAAGTCAATGCCGTTGTTGATACTGTCCTTGCCCTTGCGTGCCCTGCGTATGTGGGCAAGCCCCAGGGCATAAAGGCGATCAATGCTTTTCGGCTCGGCACTGTCTGCCCGGATGCGCTCTTTGGCATAGCCTGCCTCTGTAACGGCTGCGGCTATATCCTCATTGCTCATACCCGGTTTGTATATTTCATCAAACACCCAAAGGGTTTTGCTGCTTGTGTCTATCAAACCGCAAAATAAAGCGGTGGGATCGTTGGTATATCCAAAGTCAAGGCCAAATGCCGATTTAATACCGGGCGTTTTTCGCACCTCGTCAATGCTGAAAAGTCGCTCCTCCCAATTTTCATATATCAAGCCCTCAACGATGCCCCAATCACCGAGGCCGGCAACACGGTAACGGCGGGGGTTGTTTCGTTTCATAGTTTCAAACACTTTTTTATCTGCTGCATCCAGCCACTCATTGCAGGTGTAGTTGGTTGTCATTGCAAGAATATCCGGATCCGGTGCGGCATCAAAAAAGCGGTGTTTGATCCAGTGGTGCTCATTCCACGGGTTAAAGGTAAGCGTAATTTGTTTGAACAGCCCCGGCGGCACCTCGCCTCGGATGCTTTCGTCCAGGGTGTCAAAATCAGCCTCGGAGCTTATTTCATATGCCTCCTCGATCCACAGCCAACAAAGCACGCCAACCTCAACGGTAATGGATGTTACTTTCAGCGGATCGTCAAGTCCACGGAAAAGGATCTTTTGTCCGGTAGGCTTGTAGGTCATTTCAAGCGGGCTCTCTTTTATATCCCACCACGCATCAACGCCGAGGCGGTGTATAGCCCATTTAAGCTCCGTAAAGCAGCTGTCTTTTAATGTGCGGTATGTTTTACGCACGCAAAGCAAGTTGGCTTGTGGGTATTCCATAAGCCGTGTGATATTGTTTAAGGCTGTGGTTTTTGATTTTTTGGAGGCACGGGAGCCTTTACACACCCGGTACCTGCCCTTAAAACGCCAAAATGTGCCGTAGCCTTTGCCCACAACATCGGGGAGGCGTAGCTGTTTGGCGGTTTTAGTCCTCAAGATCCTCACCGCCGGAAATTACCACCGGTACGGCGCCGCCAACATCTACCTTGTCGGTAAACAGGCCATAACGCTTGCCCAAAAGCTCTGCGGCCTTGAGGCGTTCCTTTTCGTCCGGTGGCTTTTTAATGATTTTTGCCTCGGAGCATCCGTCACCGTAGCCCTCGACAACAATCACACTTGCCTCGCTTTGCCCACGCAGCACCGAGGTAAGATACTCAATAACCTCTGTGGCCTCTGCTGTTTTCTTGCTGCTTATTTCGGCCAGCTTTTCCTCAATATAGGCTTTAATGTTAGCCTTTGCAAGCAACCTGCTGCCGTTAGCTCTTGCCACAGTGTCCTTTTTAACATTCGGGTATGCAGCCTTATACGCACGGCTTGCATTGCAATCTATGATATACTCATCCGCAAACTTTTGCTGCCTGTCGGTCATAGTGTATCACCTCGCTTTCATAGCAAAATAAAAGAACAGACAGCGGGGCTATCTGGAGGAGTAAACCCCGCCGCTGTTCTTATCCAAGGAGGCATTGCCCTTGTGGTCAATACCCGCAGTTTACATTATACACTATGTAACCCGGACATTTTGGGACATCTTTATTTTTCGCCTTTGTTTTCTTGCTCAAGGTATCTGTAAACCCTTTTACGCACGCCCTCCTCGGTATTGCCGCCGCCAACGCTAAACGCAATCTGCACCCAGGTCAAACCGTTAATAAACCGCAGCTGAAAGATCTGCCGGGTTAAGCTGTCCGGTATTTCGGCAATATACCTCTCAAGGCGTGCACGCTCGTGTAAGCACTGCGTTATTTTCGCCTGGATAATCGCCTCAAGGTCAACGATCTCTGCAATGTATCGCTCAAGGCGGTTTTCAAAGCTGGGGCTTTTAGGCATACCATCATAGTTGGGTGCTCCAGGTGCCGATGCGCTTGCCCGTAATTTCTCTAACCGTTCTTGATCTCGTTCAATTTCACGGTTAAGGTAGTATAACTGTGATAATTCTTTTAGTGTCATACTGCTGCCTCCTTTATTTTCTTGATACGGGCTTTAAGCACTCGCATCACGGTTTCGTGTGTGCCTGCACGCTCCCGTATAGTGTCAAGCACATCCTCGTCAACGCACCCCTGCACAATAAGGTAATGCACATAAACCTTATCATACGGGGAGCCCTGCCGCCACAAACGGCACTTGCCTTGATCGTTAAGCTCAAAGCTCCAGTTTGGTGTAAACCAGATAATGTGCCGGCCGCCTGCTTGCAGGTTTAACCCGTAGGCGCAGCTGCTTGGGTGCACCAGCAGCACATCAACCTTGCCGCTGTTCCAGGCATCCTCGTCCTCGGTGCCTTTATACACGCACACACGCAGCTTTGTTTTTTCAAGGGCCGCAAGGATGCGATCCTTATCGTGCTGGTAGCCGTAGAATGTAATACAAGGCTCACCGTTTAGGCTTTCCAAAAGCTCCATATAAGCCTCAATTTTGCAATCGTGAATATGTACGGCTTTGCGGTCATTGTCATACATTGCACCGCTGCAAAACTGTAACAGCTTGCCGGTAAGCACCCCGGCGGTGTTGGCGGTTATGGTGTCCTCGTCAATGGTAAGCAGCAGATCACGCTCAAACTGCTTGTATGCTTTCATTGTCTTATCGTCAAGCACTATGGGAACATCGTGCTCGATACAAGCAGGTAACTCCAGGTAGTCCTCGGCTTTCATTGATACGCAAATATCACTTATGGCTTTAAGCACGGCCGCCTCGGCATCCTCTTTCGGCTTGTAGTCGGTAAAATGCCCGCCGTGTGTATTTGCATCAAAGTACCGTGTGCGGAATTGTGTTATATTCTTGCCCAGCCGTGCGCCCTCATCAAGTAAATAAATCTGCGCCCACAGGTCCATAAGCCCCTTGGAGGACGGTGTGCCGGTAAGCAGCACAACCTTTTTGCAAAAACGCCTTACAAGTTTCATTGCCTTAAAGCGTTTGCTTTGGCCGTTCTTAAAGCTCGTGCTTTCATCAAGCACCACCATATCAAACGGCCACGCCTGCTGGTAGTATTCAACCAGCCAGGGTATGTTTTCACGGTTTATAACATACACATCCGCAGGGGTGTTAAGTGCCTTTATGCGCTTTGCAGACGATCCCAGGACCGTAACCACACGCAGATGCTTTAAGTGATCCCACTTGTTTGCCTCCTTGCTCCAGGTACCCTCTGCAACCTTTTTGGGTGCTACAACCAAAGCCTTTGCAATGTTCCACTTAAAGTATTTCAAAATGTTTATTGCCGAAAGCGTTATTGAGGTTTTGCCCAAGCCCGGACGGAGGAACAACCCAACCGCCGGATCATTTACAATACGCTCAATACAGTACGCCTGGTAATTATGCGGTTTATATTCCACCCGTTTGCACCTCCCTTACGAAAGCCTCCACCTTTTCCTTGGTGTCTATCCGCAGCACCTTAAAACCTAACTGCTTTATCAAACCGCAAACATATTCTTGCAGCCTACGCAGCTTTTTACCCGGTGCCTTTGTTTCCACAAAATATATACGCCCATACGGCACAAGCACAATGCGATCCGGTACGCCGTTTTGTCCGGGGCTTACAAACTTTAATGCCCAGCCGCCGAGATCGTTTTTTACCCGGTCGCACAATTCTTTTTCAACAGTTTTCTCAAGCATCGTTTTCCTCCTTTTCTAACTTTCTCACGCGCGCACGCATAATACACGCAAACAGGCGGGTTAGGGCGTGATTTTACTCTCAAACTCTCTAATTTTATACTCTATAAGAAAAAATGTTAGAATGTTAGAAAAGTAATAAAAAGCCTTATTTTATGCGGGTTTTCGGTCTAACAATCTTTCTAACAATTAAACAAAACAATGTTTTTCCGTGTAAAAATGTTAGACGGCATTTTTCTAACAATTCTACACGAAAAACAAAATGTTAGATGCTAATTGTTAGATTTTATTAAACCCACGCTGTGTGCCATACGGGCCAAAATGCAGGGTACCGGCAGACTTTTGCCAGCCCGGCGTTGCCGCCATTATGGCGTTAAGCTCTCTGGTGTCGGTGTTTTTCATTTCCTTAATGTTGCCGCCGAAAGCCTCGCACCAAACCTCAAGGGCGCAAATGCGATCACGGGGCACAAGGTGCAGGCTGTCGCTGCCCATTGTTACGCCGCCCCAGAACATACGCCGCTTGTCAAGCGGCCACTTGCTCCAATCGTCCGGCACCGGTCGCTCCATAAATTCACGCACGATACCCTCACGGCTGGATGCCTCTCTGTGTTCCTCTTGCTTTTCCTTTGCTGCATCCTCAATGGCACCAGATAAGTAAAGCGGCTCACCTGCCTGCCAGCGCACATACGCCTCGGCCCACAGCTGATCTATTTCCGGATCGAGGTCACGCCATACGCTTTTGGTGTGCCTCTGTTCGCCGGTGTCTATCGGCCAAAAACGGCGGTTGCCGGTGGTGTCCTGCAAGTATTCAGCGGTGTTGGTGGTGCCGAAAAAGATGCAGGTGCGGGGCAGCTCCTTAACATTACGCCCATACGCCGCACGGAAACGATCCGCACGGAGGCTCAAAAACTGCTTAATGCGGCTTACATCAGTACGCCGGAAAGCATCAAGCTCCGATACCTCCACAAGCCAAACGCCTTGGAGCAGTTCGCTTGCCTCTTTACCCTCAAAGGTGCGTATGCTGTCATTAAACCAGCCACGGCTCATTTTATCCAGCAGGGTGCTTTTACCGATACCCTGCGGGCCGGCCAAAATAACCATATTGTCATATTTACAGCCGGGTGTCATAGCACGGGCAACGGCGGCGGTAAATGCCTTGCGGGTTACGGCCCTGTTGTATGCCGTATCTTTTGCGCCGAGGTAATCTATAAAAAGGCAATCGAGGCGGGGCACGCCATCCCACTTGCCTTGCAAGCCCTTGAGGTAGTCCTTTACATCGTTAAAGGCGTGGGCGTTGGAATGGAGGGAAAGAGCTCCATCCACTTTGCCGTTGCCGGAAATCTTATACACACGCTCAAGGTACCAGTAAAGCCCTTGGTTATCGTTATCATCCCACAGGCGGCGTTTTTCCCGTTTATCCCACGGCAGGGAGCCGAGCACCTCACCACGGCCGGCAAATTCGTTAAGCGCAAACTTGCCTTTAAGCAGGGGATCGTGCTCCAGAATAATACGCACATTGTCAATGGTGGCCTTAACAGCGCCCGTCTGGGTGTTCTTTTCAAGCAGCACCATCCAATTTTCCGGCTCCTCGCTTTCGTCAGCGGTGATGCCGTCAAAGTCCTTAACGGCACTTTCGTACCGTTCCTTGCTGATAAGTGCACTAACATCCGAAAGCCCGCAGGCATACTCGCACATAGCAAGGTAAGAGGGCAGGCGGTTGGTGGGTGAGCCTGCGGCTGCGGTATCGTCCTTATCGCCGTACTTGTGCAGGCGCACAAGGTCAAAGGCGTTTACAAGGCGGCCGCCGCAGGGATCTGTTGCGTGGTGGCTGTATAAAAATTTGCCGTCATCGTAAAGCACGGCGCCGCCCGTGGTAGAGCCTCCGAGGTATGTATATCTGCCGGGCATATTGTCAACCGGCTCATAAATACCGGGGAGCAGCTCGTCCATTGCACGCTGTATATCATAGGTGCGGCAAAATGCACCCACAACGCCGTTTTTGCCGTCCGGATCGCCTTGCTTTACTGCCAGCTTGGTAAACTGTGCCTGCCCCGGCAGGGCGGGCCACTGTGTCATATCGTGCCAATCGGCGTACTGTGCAAGCAGGCCATCGGCAGATAAAAAAGGTTTATCACCCACAACATACACATACTCACTATCACGGCAGCAGCTCGGCCAATACATAAGACGGCTGGGCTCAAAGGTTGTGGGATCGGCATATTCAAGGCCTATATATTCAGCTGCTTTACGGGCGATGGGCTCGTATTCGTCAGCCGTTACTGTTCTGTCAAGCGGAAAGAGCACACGCAGACGAGGGGCGGCAGGCTGGTGTTTTCGGGTGCTGTAAACGCAGTACCCACAGCCCAAACCCTCCACAATGCGGAGCACATTGTCTTTATGCCCTGCGGGTATGTTGTCAAGGTCAAGGGTGATAATATCACGCCCAGCCACATTGTTGGCCTTGCGGCGCGATCCGTTAAGGGTACCGCCGACAAAACCGCCAATGTCCTTGAGATCGTCCTGCTGTGCTTTTTTAAGGTTTAGGTATTCTGCAAGGGTTTCGGTGCCCCTTGCGGGCACTTTTAACTTTTGCCATAATTCCGATACCATAAGCGTTTGCGTGGTCCATACGGTTGCACGCCTGCTTGCACCGGAGGCTATGGCAATTTTACGATCATATTGCATAGCGGTTACTCCTTACCGCCCGCACCCACGGCAGGGGGGGGCTTAATCTATTTGAAAAGCCTGCCGGTGTTACGGTCCCGCAGTTCAATACGGTTTATCACATCAAACCCGGCCTCATTGGCTATAAACTTTAATACTTTAATCAAAAAGTTTACTTTGCCCTCAAGGGCGGCATCCGCCTGCATAATCGGCTTTAAGGCACCGTATGCGGTGGGATCGGCGTAGCCCTCGCTATTGTAATAAGGGTTTTTGCTGTTGCCCATTTCGGGCACCTCCTTTGAACACAGAGGGCAAACCTGGATGCCCTCCGGAATAATCTCGCCGCAAGCGGCGCATTTATCTGCATCAGCCATCGTTGTTTACCTCCTCTATGGGGCCATAAAGCATCCTGTCAATAATGCGTACCGCCTCTGCAAATGAAATTTTGGCGCAGGTTTCCATATTACGCACATCCTCAACCCAAGTGCCGCCATAACGGAGCCGTGGGTTTTTCTCGGCAAGGTATAACACGGCTTTCATCGCTGTTTTTTCTTGTTCGGTCATTACTCTGCACCTCCATATAAGCTAAAGCCAAATTGTTGGTTAAAGTGCTTTTCAAGCGCTTTCTTTATTTCTGCCGCCGGATCGTTCAGTACAAGGGCATTGGTACTAACGGCATTTTTCAAAGCGTTTTGTACTACACTTGGCTGCAATGCTGGTCCCTCTGCCTCATCATCCGGCAGCTTTACATCTTTATCAATGTAAAAGCAGTATTGCAGTTCAAGTTGTGCGCCGGCACTTAAACGATACCCCGGCAGGAAAGCAACCACATCCGCGGTGTCAATCATTGCAAAGCAAATACGCATATAGTCTGCTTTTTGCATACCCTGCGGCATCCAGGAGGGGTTAAGCACGGTGTAACCCTTTTTTTTGTACGCCTCTGCGGCGGCATTAAACTTTGCTTTATAATCGGGATCGCCGGTGATTTTTCCGGCTATGTATATTTTAGTTGCCATACTTGTTTACCTCGTTTCCCCAGACATCCCAGCCCGGTGTTGTGTTCCTTGCAAAAAGCTCTATATAAGAGTGATCCCCCCCCATCAGCTCCCGGATCTTATCTCGTGTAATATCCGGCTTTTGGGAATGGGCACGCAGCGGTGCAAAAATAAGTTGGCTTACGCTGTTGCTTGCCCTGTGTGGCTTACCCTTAACAGCTATAAGGCAAGGCTCTGTATTGCCCCTGGTCCAACGCCCAAGGCCGAAAAAGTAACCGTTGCCACTGCGGTTTTGTTTTACCCACTGAAAGCCGATGCTTTTATACTTAAAGCCCCACGCCTCAATTACTTTCAATGCCTCCTTGAGCATCGGGTATGTGGCCCAAAGAAAAAGCACGCAATCATCGGCAGCAAGATCTTTAACAGGTAAGTTGCAAATATCGTCAATTTTCATTGTGGGGTAGTGGTCTGCGGCGTTGCCGTTGCATTTCTTATCCTGGTACTGCCAGGGTGGATCTGCGTATATAACGCTGTATTTTTTATTTGGAAAAGGTATCATTGTTTGCCTCCTTAGAAAAACGATCCTCAAGTTCAAACACGCCTCTGGGCTGTCCTTTATAGTAGCCTTTCATTGGGCGCTCAAGTACAAATTGCAGGTAACGCAGCCTTTGCCAATATTCGGGCAAAAAGTTGTATATGTTCCGCAGTTCCTTGAGGTTTTTATTACAGCAGCACCAGCAGGAAACACGATCCAAAACATCATAAAGGCGTATTTTTTTGCCTCGCTGTCGGTGTCCTCATACCAGTAAAAATGGTGATCGTAACAATATTGGAGGCACTCTGCCTCTGCCATATTCCAAAATGTTGCAAGCGGTGCAATTTTGTAAGGCTCCAACCGTTTAAGCCGTTGCTGCTCATCTGCCGCAATTCCTATATACACGGTTGCATTTTTGCTTTTTGCATAACGGTCAAGTGCTTTGAGTTTTTCAGTTGTACCCCAGCGGCATAAGCCGCCGCACCATCCATAACCTTTGCGATCTCTGCCTTTTACCGGCTTGTCAAGCATTGTGTATAAAAATGGTTTTGCTGGTTTTAATTCGGTGTATGTAATGCCTCTTATTTTCAGCATACCAAGGGCAGCGTTACGCACATTGTATATGGCTTGAAATTCCATCCCGGTATCAAAGAAAACAACCTCGTTAAGCGGTTTGTTTTCGTATATCAGCCGGAGGAGCATTGCCAAACTGTCCTTGCCCCAGCTTACAGAGGCCATATAATAAGCCATTTTTACCGCCTCCATATCGGTGAAATATAGGTAAACAGCTTTTCTGTTACCTTGAATTGGTTGCTCTTGTTTCTGTCGAGGGTGCGGGTAAAGGGCTTTTCCCACACGCACACAAAGTCCGGCGGGGCAGTCTGCTCACTTATGTAAACGGTGTGCCCGGTATCGGCAAGCAAACGCATTGCCTGCCAAAACTCTGTGCTGTTGAATTTCTCGTTATTGTAACCGGTGGTATTGTCATACGGAGGATCCGCATATACAACCGCCCCCGGCGGTATAGGTACTCGCTTATAATCACCGCAGAATATCTCGGCGCCGCCGAGCGTTGCCATATCTTTAAGCAGTGATCGCTTGCTCTGTGCGGCATAATTCGTGCCGCCCTTATTTCGTGCATATCCTCCAAACCATTTGCCGCCAAAGCTGCACCCAAAGCCCACAAAACCTGCAAGCACCGGATCTGCATCTTTATCGGCTCTTATGGCCTGGTACTGTTCCTCTGTTATCGTTTCCGGCAATTCATAACCCGCCTGCACACCTCTTAACATAGCAATCAAATACTTGTGCTTGTCATTCAGTATAATGCGGTCATAGCCGGTAACTTTGCTTTCAACGGAGCAGCTACCACAGAAAAGGCTAACAAAGCAAGCCCCCCCGTAGCGTTGAGGATATGCGCCAAAGGTGTTGCTATACGGCTCTTGCCGCCTTGGTATCTCATTGAACGCTCCCCCCCCTCCGTTAAGGGTGTTATTTATAATTTCGGCTATGTAGCGGGCTATGCGGCTTTTGCCTCCCATATACTGCATAGCCGAGCCTCCTTTTTATTTTTCACAAATTGATAATAGGGCTTTTAACCCACGGGCGTTTTGATAGCCCATTATTTTTCCTGTGCCGGCCCAAAACTGTATGAGCTGGTTGTCTGATTTTCGCCTGCAATGAAAGTGCCCTGTGTTTTGATTTTTTAGCTCGTATTTAATGCCTCGCTGTTCTAACATCTTTGCAGCATAGGCAATACGATCTGGTGTTTTTGCAACCCTTTTACGGTGTTGTTCCTTGCAATACTCCTTGTAGTAATCAAATACCTCGCGCATATCGCCCATAGCCGAGCCCTCCCTTAATTATTGTTTGCTAATTCACAGGCCATCTCAAAGCCCAATCTAAAACACTCTATACCCCAGGCATCAATGAGGGCAAAGGGCGTTTTATCCTGCGGGGGGGGGCTGTACCCGTTCATAATCGGGATCGTTTATTCTATCAGTTGCCCCGCTATAAAGAGTGCAAAGTGCAGCGTATTCCTCCGGATCCCGTTCTTTCAATGTTGCCATATCGGCATACCTCCTTGCATTTAATCTTTCTTAAAAAATTTACCAACCCAACCATCGGCGCCAAGGGGCAAGCCCGGAGCCCACGGAACAGGGCGGCTCATTATTTCAACCGTTTTTGCAAGCATTGCCTCGCTGTCTGCAAATGGTCTTATATCAATTACCACCTCATCGTGTATGTGGAATATAACCGGCAGCCCCGCTGCCTCCAGGTGTTCAATAGCCTGCGCCAGACAATCACGGGCGATGGCTTGCACACAATTCTCCACGAGCTTGCCGCCGTAGGTTTCGATGCGTTTCCATTTCTTTGTGGTCTGGTCCATACCCATATACGATATTGAGGGGTTGCCCCATTGGTTTACGCCTATTTGCGGGGCATTGTAAAATAGTTTTCTGCCACTTGGCAGCGTTATTGTCATATAGTCGGTGCCTTGGGCCGCATCCCATTCGTGGGCAAGTATAATGCTGCTTACGCCCACGCTGCCGCCTTGAGTGATAACCTGCACAGCGGCGGCATCCACCTTGTACCACAGATCCCTTATGCGTTTGTTGGCATCACGCCAACGGCTCACAATATCGGGCAGATCCTCCTCCGGTATGCCCATATCAAGTGCACCCATATTGATAAGTGCGCCGGTGCTGCCCTGGTAGCCGAGGGCAAGCTCCGCAACCTTACCTTTTTGCCGGAGGGCATATTCGGGGTTGCCCTTTTTTATAAGGTCAATGGGCACGCCGAACATCTGCGAGGCTGATGCCTCATATATTTTGCCGTGGGTGCGGAAAACCTCAAGCCTCCACTCCTCACCGGCAAGCCAAGAAATAACACGGGCCTCAATGGCCGAAAAGTCGGCATCAATCAGCACATTACCGGGTGCGGCTATAAATGCGGTGCGTATCAGCTGTGAGAGCGTGTCCGGCACACTGCCGTAAATGCACTTTAAGGCATCCAGCTTACGCCCTTTTACGAGGTCACGGGCAAGCTCCAACGGCTCTGTATAGGTACGGGGCAGGTTTTGCACCTGCACCAAACGCCCTGCCCAGCGGCCCGTGCGGTTGGCTCCGTAAAACTGTAAGAGCCCACGCACACGCCCATCCCGGCACACAGCCTGTTCAATGGCATCGTATTTTTTGGTGCTTGTTTTACCGAGCTCCTGCCGGATCTCAAGCATACGCTGTACCTCCGGGCTGTTATCGTCACGGGCAAGCATTTTGGCAACGGTGTCCTTGCGGAGCCCGTTTATTTCCTCGCCGGTTTCACTTTCAAGCCAAGATGCAAGCTGCTTTACGCTGTTGGGGTTGCTTAACCCGGATATTTTCACAGCCTCGGTTGTAAGGGTGTTGCGGACCGTTGCCCCAAGCTCAAGGGCACCCTCAACCATCCCCATATCAATAGCAACGCCTCGGCTGTTTATAATAAGATCCGTTTCCCATTCCTTTTGCACAAAGTCTGGCACGGGTACCGCCGAAAGCCTGCGCTCAATTTCCATTTCGGTTGTAACATCCTGGCGGTTATACTCTTTGAATAACTCCCAACGCTCCGGTGCGTGGTGCGGGTAGTTCCGTGTTCTGCCGCCGTTTGCCTTTGATGGGGCACACGGTACGCAGAAATAGCGTATAAGGGCTTTGCCGGTATTCAGCTTGCGTTTATCCTCCGGCAAGCCCAACGCTCTGCCTGTGGCATCCAAGCCTGCCGTATAGCCTGCATACAAGCCGTGGAACATTGTGCAACGCCACTGCGCCGGCGGCAGCTGCCTGCCCATATACCGGGACAGGCAGCCCCACTCAAAGGGCGCATTGTATGCGCGTTTTAAGCACTGCGGATCAAGCAACGCCTCGGCAACCCACTTGGGGAGTGTTTCGCCTTGGGCAAAATCACAGCACACCGGCTCCGCACCGTTAAGGGAGTAGGCAAAGAGGAGGATCTCAAAGTCGGGGCTTTGTATGTACTTTTGGGCACCGGCTTTTTGTATCGGCACACTTGAAAATGTTTCAAGGTCAATACTTAAATGATCCATACTCTTTTACCTCCTTTACCGTAGCGGATCCATCGTTTCAAACATCGTGATCGTGTTATCCGTGTTTACCCCTCTTGTTTCAAGCTCCGAAAGCATAGCCGCATAAAGCGGTGTGCTTTTTACATAGTCCACAAGTTCCTCCGCCGTAAGGCTCGTAACATTGTGAATTGAAAGAATACGGGGATCCTGCGGGTTGGGTACCCACACAGCGGCATCTCGGCTGTTACGCTCAATATCAATAACGAGCATTGCCTGCGTGCGTGTGGGTTTCTGCAACAGCATTTTTACGGTGTTTAACAGGTGCGATGTTTCCATATCGCACAAGCGGATCGCCTCGCCTCCAGCGGTGATCCAGTATTTTGTTTCATCAAAGCGGGTTTTCATATTGTTTGCCTCCTTGTTGTTTTGCTTTTACCAGGGCTGCCCTGTGATCGGGTTTACCGCCGGACGGCTCTGCGGCTGTGCGGGTGCCGCCTGGGGCTGTTGCGGTGCAGTGTACGCCTGCTGGGGCACAACAGGGTTATACTGCGGCTGGAAAGCCGGAGCAGCGGGCTGTGCCTGCGGATAACCGGGAACGGCGGCCGGCTGTGCAGTAAAGCTCTGGCCGAGCCCCTCAAAGTCGCTGGCTGCGGATGCACCACCGGCAAGAGCCTCACCGTCACGAGTTTTAAGCACATTGCCGAGGCCGCAGCCCACGCCCTTGCTGCCTGCTGTGTCATAGGTGAAAAAGTTAATAGTTACACGGGCGTACATACCGCTGTAAATATCCGAGGGGGCAAGCTCACAATCGAGGTTGTCAATGCCGACAACCTGCGGCTTGCTCTTGGTGCTGGCGGTCAGCACCCAATGCCCTTTGCACTCATCGCCAAACGGCAAGCCGGACGGACGGAGCCCGTCACCATCGTGCACAATCTGCTTGGGTGTGGGGTGTGCGCCGCCCCATTTCTTGCTTACGCCGTCCTCATACGCCGCCTTAATGGATGCATTGATGTTGGCAATGGTTGCGGCATCGGTCTTGGGGATAAGCAGCGTAACGCTGTACTTGGGCTCACCGCCCTGCTGGGGTGCCCTGGGGGTGGTAAGGTTGACATAGGAAAGCCTAACCTCGCCGGTTAATACCTTGGTTGCAATGTTCTGGTACATAATTCTTAAACTCCTTTATTACATTAAATTTCATTCGGTGCATTGTTTGCATTTGGTGCCTTGGTTGTTTCCATAAACTGCTTGAGCCCTACCTCTACCAAGCCGAGGTACTCAAGCACCTGTTTGAGGGTTTCGGTGTCGCTTGCTTTAATAGTGGCAGGATCACCGGCAAACGCCTCTATAATTTCGTGTGCAGCTTTGCTAACCTTTTTGCCCTGCTGAACAATACGCACGCCGAGCTTTATTTCCTCCGGTGCGTTGCTTTCAAGCATTATTTCGGCTAACATATCTGCCAGCATAGCGCTGGCTTGGTTGCGGGCTTTCATTTCCTCAAGTCCACGGGGGGGGTTACTTTCATTAAACATTGTTGTTTGCCTCCTTGTTTTTATAAGTTGTGGTACAGTTCTCTGTATGCACCATCAACAATTTTTTGAATTTTCGCCCTGTCAAGGCGTGCCCCGTGCGTAAGGTCCTTTAATTCACTTAACGCAGCGAGGGCACCCTGGCAGAGAGCGAGGTAGCCATCGGCTGTTTTTTCGGCATCCTGCCGTGCCTCCTCTGTGTACTTTGCCTCCTCTGCAATTTCCTCTATGTAGTCGGAAATAAACCGGGCTGCATCGTCACCGAGCTTTTCACGAACAAGACGATCAATAAAAACATCCTTTTCGGTCAGCACAACCTCCATTGTGCCATCAAGCAAATAAACCGTTTCAGCCATCGTTTACCACCTCCGCAAAGTCTGCGGCAGCAGGGTTGTAAGCCTCCCGTTTATCCGTAAGCAATGCAAGGGTGGGTTTTCCGATGGGCTTTACCACAAAGCTGCCGAGCTTGTCCGCAAATTCGGTTTTGCCCATAAGTTTCTCAAGCTCCGTAAGTGTTTTGGGCTTGAGGTCATACAAGAGTGATTTATCATACCCGGCAGCCATAGCGGCGTTAAGGGCAGCCTCCGTGTCCGTAAAGGTGCGGTTGCTCCTGCCTGCAACGGCTTTCCAGCCGGGAATTGTACCGCCTTTGAGAATAGTGCCGAGGGCATATTCCTCAAGGTCCTTGTACCACTTTACAAGCTCCTGGCCCCTTACAAGCAGATCGCCAATTTCGGCATCCGTAAGCACGCCCTGCCCAAAGAGGGGCGGCTTTTCAGCGTTCTGCGGTACGCAGTCCTTAAATTCCTCAAGTGCGGTGTTTTGGTCTGCACGAGCTTTGCATTTCGCTTTGCCTCGACAAAAGCGGCAATGCTCACCGGGGCAAAATGCCCCAAGCCCCATATAAGCCTTTGCGGCAATAGGTTTAATGCTTTCACCCCAAGCAAGCAGATCCTCAACCGTTATGGTTTCGCTGCTTGGCTCCGTCTGGATGCGGGGCTGGTCTATCGTCATACAAATCTTTTTGATGCTGCCGCCATAAACGGGCTTGTACCGTTTTAAGGCACCGAGGGCATACAAACGCATTTGCGGGTTGTTTTCAGCCGATACGGGCACGCCCTTACCGTGCTTATAGTCGGTAATGCTCAAGGTATCACCGCCGATCATAATGCAATCGCAGGTGCCAAAGCCCTCTGGTACATATTCGGCAAAATCAACCTGCACCTCGGCAGCCACATTCGGCTTTGCATTATACTGCATAGCCCTTTCGGTAAGGTGCTCCAGGTACAGATCCGAGGTCTTGTCCATCTCGTCCTGGTAGAGTGGGTTTTCTTTCAGCTTTTTAAGCCTCGAGGTGTAAGTGCGTGGCTTAATCTGCGTAGTAAAGTGCTTAATAACTTTCAGCTCACAAATAGCGTGAGCCAAGCGGCCCTCCTCCGCATATTCCGATGTATTTTCCGGGAATTGCTCCTCAAAACGAGGGGCTGCGGTGCAATGCAGCCAACGGGCTGCGGAGGATGCCGACAGCAGAGCGTGTTTTTCCGGTGTTGGCATTGTTATCCCTCCTTAAATTGCTGCGCCCAGGGCTCTTAATTCGTTTGCAACGGCTCCGTAGCTTTCGGGTGCAAGTTCTGTTAGGCTTGCCACGCCAAACTTGCCGAGCAGCCCCATAAGCTGATCCATCTTTCCGGCATCAATAAGCGCCGAGCCTGCGGTTGCAATCATATCAAGCGTGTACTGCGGTGCAGAGGTCGGAACGGCGGGAACCGGTGCCACATTAGCCGCAGGTGTTACGGTGGGGGCAGGCGTGGCAACAGGGACCGTGGGGGCAATCGGGGTTGCCGTCTGGGCAGGTGTCGCACTCAAAGGTGCACCAGGTGCTGGTGCGGGTGTCGCTACCGGTGCGGGGGTAGGGTTTACCGGTGCCGTAGGTGTTGCGGGCTGTGCTTTGCCGCCAACGCCCATATTGATGGTGCCCACATTGTCAATGTGCTTGCTGTCTGCGCCAAACTGGTTACAAACGGTGTGCGGGTTTTTGCCGTCAAGTGCGGCGGCAATGTTGTTGAGCACTGCCATAAGGTCTGTGGCAGCCGTGATCGTTACTTTCATTTCTAACATTGTTGTTAGCCTCCTTGGTTATGTAAATTTTATTTGTTTGACAATCGCATTTTTCGCCGGGATCGAGGTTTGCGCCGCAATCCGGGCAGGTGTGATAATAAGCCATTACTGCTGTACCTCCAGCACTCCGAGCCACTTTTCGTATAGCTCCATAATGGCTCTTGAGTACGATGTACTATATACACCGGCATCCCAAAGCCTTTTTGCTCCGGTGCGGCCGCAGTTGTATGCCATAACCGCCAGCCCCTCATCACCGTAACGGGTTAGGTTTTCACCGAGGAGCATTACGCCGGCCTCAATGTTTCCCTCATAGGTAAGGGGATCAATGCCTTTGTTACGCAGGTACTCAAAATTACAGCGGTTAATCTGCATAATGCCGTGATCGTCTGTCCTGCTTTCGGCATCCGGGTTAAAGCCGCTTTCTTTTTCTGCCACGGCCAACGCCAGGGCAAAAGGTACATCGTACTTTTGGCAGCTTTCATACATTACTTTTTGCAAGTCATAATCAAGCGACAGCCCCGGCACACCTTTTGGGGTTTCTGCGGTGCTTGTGAGCTCAATTACTTTTGCGGTTGGCTCATCCGCACGGATCTTGGCAGCAATCTGTGTGCTTTCCGTTATGTCGGCTTGTCCGGCGGGTGTGTGGCTTGTAAGGTGGTACCCAAAGAGCGTGCCGAGGGCAAATATTACAAGCACAATGCCGATAATTACGAGCCACGCAATACGGTTGTTACGCTGTCTTATTTTTCGTTTCCGTATGGCGGCAAGCTCACGCTCTTTGGCTCTCTGTTGTTCGGGTGTCATTGTTCGCCATCCTCCTTTTCGGCCGTTTCCTCAAGGCTGTTTAACAGCATCACGAGGGAGGTGTACCTTTCTTGCTTTGGAAAACGCCGCCCGGTTTCATAAGAGCGCAAAACCTCAACACTTATGCCGCTTACTTTTCCGAGTTCTTGCAGGCTTATGCCCGTTTTGGCTTTTACCCGTGTAATTCTTTCGGCAATGTCGGAGGTGTCCGGTCTTACGGATGCACCGGTTGCAATCTGGGGAATATCCCAACCGCCTTTTGATAAAAGTGCAAGCACGATGCCCAGCCGTTCACTCTTGCAAGTGGCAATAAGCCTGGCAGCCGAAAGATAATCATCCGGGGAAAGTAACCTCATCGGTGCAACGGTGTCATCGTTTTTCAAAGCCATACCGGCTGAATACACGCCCGTTTTGCGTATCATAGGCAAAACGCTTGATGTAACCCACCGCTTAAACTCTTTTGCGGATGGCAGCTTGCTTGTAAGTATCAAGCTGTATAAACCGCTTTCGTTTATAAGTACCGGCTTTGTTTCTCTGCCGTTGGTGTCGCAAATTGCTACCCCCGTTAGCTTGTCCTCGCTGTCAACCCTCTTTGCCAGGGCATCCCTTGTGTTGGCGTAGCCCAAAATGCTTGCCACATCCCTGCCTACAAAATAGGGGATGTTTTCAATGGTAATTGAGCGTATTTCGCCAAACTCCGCATTGCTGAATGTTTGCAGCTCATTCATTTTGTTTTACGCCTCCTTGTCTTTTGCCTCGCCTTTTAAGGCTTTCCAGCATTGTTTTTTGTGCAAGCTCCGCATCGTACCCGGCACGGCCGTTGGCATCAATCTCTCCTGTGCTGCCTCGGTTAAGTTCCCGGTAAATCGTGCTGATATGCACGCCGAGTGTGTCCGCAATATCCGGCAGGGCTGCACCTGCGTTGTACTGTTCCTCAAAATGTTTCCTGTCCTCATAGGTAAAATATTTGCAAGTGATAAGGTTTCCCTCCTTTCCGTTTTTCGGCCAAAAAAAATAATGTGCGAAAGGCAATAACCTTACGCACATTTAGGTGTGTTGTTGAGGCTTTTACCTTTCGCACATATTATAAAACTCTTTTTTTTTTGAGAAATTTTGCAAAACCACTTGACAAGTACGTTTGTTTTTGATATAATAGTCAAGCAGTCTTGAGGGAGCAAGAACCGAGAGCGGCAATAAACATGGCGGAATAGCTCAGCTGGCTAGAGCATTCGGTTCATACCCGACAGGTCGTTGGTTCAAATCCGACTTCCGCTACCAAGGCTGTCCGTAAAGTCGGACGGCATTATCCGGCCCGTTGGTCAAGCGGTTAAGACACGGCCCTTTCACGGCTGTAACATGGGTTCGATTCCCGTACGGGTCACCACTGAAGAAGCATTTGCAAAAGCAAGTGCTTTTTTCTTTGCAAAAATTTCTTTTTCACGGTTTTGCACCGTGATTTTTTTATTTTCGCAGATACTTTTGCGCACGTTAAGAGTAATTATTTGCGAAAACTTACGCATATCAGCAAATACAATTTTTCCTATATGTTGACTCCTTTTATAAAGAAAAAACCGCCTTTACGGCGGTGTAGTTCATATTTTATCTATGCATTTACTTTGGCACGGTATTTTGACAGCGTTTCTTTCAGCGCGCACAGCTTATCCGCAAGGCAGACGATAAAGCTTTCCTTATATTTCGGAGGCTTTATATTGAGCGGAAACATATGCTTTGAAATAATATCGCGTTCTATGTCGTTTAAGGAAAAATCCCTTTCGGCATTTCTGAGCGCTATCTTGGCGTGCACGAAACCGTGAAGTCCCTGCGGAGGACGTTTCAAGTGCCAGTCATACAGAAAATAGTCATGCAAAAGCGCGCCGCGCACCATGCTGCGTTCGTCTACTTTAAATCCGAAAAAGCGCGATATGGCAATGCTAAGCGCCGCGACGTTGACGGAGTGTGTATAGCAGCTTATATTGCTGTGCTGTATGTATTTGCGTTCGCGCCGCATACCGGGAGATTTCAGAATCCCGTTTCCGTAGCGTACAACATCTTTTTTCATTATATATATCACCTTTGAATATTTGCAATTATTGATTTATGCTTTATAATATCACATATGCGCCTTTTTTGCAATAGAGTGCTGTATTAATAATTCTTAAAATTTTATACATCGGTGAAAAAAACTGCCGCAGGATACATTTAAATCCATACGGCAGAACTTTATTGCTTAATTTGCGCGGTTTTAACGGGCATCTGCGATTCAGTCGCCGTTCTTATCCTTTAAGTCCTTATCTTTATCCTTTTCTTTTTCTTTGTCGGACTTCTTATCGTCATCTTCTTCCTCGTCCTGAGGTTCGCTTACGACGACAATGCAGTTTTCTATTCTGTGTTCCTTTATCTCGGTAACGCTTATATGAAGTCTGTCGATGTCAATATCAAACGTTGTTCCGTCGTCGGGAACCGAGCCGTATGAGCTGAATACAAATCCGCCGAAAGTATCGTTTTCCTCTACGGGAAGTTCGACGCCGAGTTCTTCGGAAACCTCGTCAAGAGGTGCACAGCCCTGTATACGCCAGGTATTCTCGCCTATCTTTTCGATCTCAAGCTGTTCTTCTTCGGGCGTCGTTTCGGTCTCAAGGTCGCCGACAAGCTGTTCGAGAAGGTCGTTCATTGTGACGACGCCCGCCGTTCCGCCGTACTCGTCGAGAACTACCGCAAAGTGATTTCTTGTTTCCTTCATCTGACGCAGCAGCACGTCTGCGTGTATGCTTTCGGGTATAAAGTATGCAGGCTTTACGGCATTTTTCATAACGGCGTCTTTATCCGTTTTATCCGCAAGTCTGAAATAGTCCTTTGTGTTGAGTATTCCGACTACCTTATCCACGGTTTCGTCGCAAACCGGATAAATGGAGTGGCGCGTATCATGAATGGTCTTTTCCCATTCTTCAAGCGATTCTTCAAGGTAGAGTATATCGAGATCTGTTCTGTGGGTGCAGAACTCTCCGACGGTGAGATCGTCAAACTCAAATACGTTCTGAATAATATCCTTTTCGTCAACGTCGATTACGCCCTTTTCCGAACCTGTATCAACCATCATTCGGATCTCTTCCTCGCTGACCTCGTCCTCATCTGAATTGGGGTCTATTCCGCAGAGTCTGAGTACGGCGTTTGTAGACTTTGTGAGTATAAACACGACAGGTGCGAATATTTTTGAAATAAAGTAGACAAGCGACGAAATTCCGAGTGCGATAGAATCCGTTTTCTTCATTGCAACGCGTTTCGGTACAAGCTCGCCGAATATAAGCGTGATATACGAAAGAACAAGCGTTGTTATTATAACCGCAACGGAATTCAGCGTTCCTTTCATGGTTTCGGGTGCGCCGAGGATTATAAGTCCCTTTACTATGTATTCGGAAAAGTTATTTGCCGCAAATGCAGAACCCAAAAATCCCGAAAGGGTTATAGCTATCTGTATGGTAGCCAGGAATTTTGCCGGCTCTGCCGTAAGCTTTGAAAGCTTTTTTGCCCTCTTATTACCCTGTTCGGCAAGGTTTGAGAGCTTTGTCTGATTCATTGATATTACCGCGATCTCCGCACAGGCAAAAATCGCATTGAAGCCTATAAGTATAAACTGAAAAATCAAAGGCCATAACAATCGGTCTGCCAAGATTATTTCCTCCTGAAATCAACTTATTAATAATATGATGTTTTTTGTCTTGTTTATGCGCCGCAATGCTGTGAATTTAACGTGCCTGTCAGCTCAATATCCTTTTAAAGCACAAAAAGACACACCTGTGCAAAAAATCACACAGATATGCCTTATATTCAACAACATTTATGATGTTTGCAGTGTTTCGGTTATCGTCGCTACTGCCGCCGTCGTCCATGTTTACGTACATACTCCTTCAGATAAAGTTTAGTCTATCATACCACAGCCGCGCAAAATTGTCAAGGGAATTTTAAATATTTTCTGTGTTCTCAGCATTTCAGCTTAATTGATTTTTATTTCCGCTGCTGTTTTCGCCGCATTTTTCCAAAAAAATACAGCAAAATACTTGTAATGTATGCCGTATGGTGTTATAATAAAATAAGTATACGGTCTGAAAAGGCGGAAATTGTCATTTATCCGCAAAAAATAACCGTCAATGAAAGCGTGGTTTAACATCATGAGAAGATACCTTTTCAAAAGCGGCAGCATAAATACGCACCAAGACGCGTATTTTGACGTAATTATCGCAGGCGCCGGACTTGCGGGGCTTTACTGTGCGCTGAGCCTTCCGGAAAAGCTCTCGGTCGCACTCATTACCAAAGGCGGATTCGACACAGGCTCATCTTGGCTTGCTCAGGGCGGAATTGCGGCCGTCACGAGAGATTCCGACAGCTTTGAAAGCCACATAAAAGACACTCTCATTGCAGGCGCGGGCCATTGCGACGAAAAAGCCGTCGAAGTACTCGTGAAAGAAGGTCCTGAGGCAATCAAGCAGATGATAGCTCTCGGCGTTCCCTTTGACAGAGACAAAAACGGCGACATAATAGTGACGCGCGAAGGCGGTCACAGCTGTTCGAGAATTCTTCACTGCGGCGGAGACGCTACGGGCAAGCTCATGACAAAACGTCTCGGAGAAGTTGCCGAAACGCGTTCAAACATAAAAATAATCTTTGAGTCCTCGGTAATCGACGTACTTACGGACGAAAACGGCGTGTGCGGCGTTGTAATAAACGATAAGGAAGGCAATCACGTGCTGCGTTCCGGAAATGTCGTAATGTCAACAGGCTCGATAGGTCAGCTTTACAGATATACCACCAATCCGCGCGGCTCGGTCGGCGACGGCATTGCAGCCTGTGTAAGAGCGGGCGCCAAAACACGTGACATGGAATTCGTTCAGTTCCACCCCACAGCCCTTGCAAAAGGCGAGATAGACGGAAGAATGTTCCTTGTTTCGGAGGCTGTACGCGGAGAGGGCGGAATTTTACAGAATCTTGACGGCGATCCTTTCATGCACGACAAGCACTCGCTTCGTGATCTTGCACCGCGCGACATAGTAACGCGCGAAATATTAAAGGAGCTTGCAAGAACAAACACCGATATTGCATATCTTGACGTTTCCTGCATGAACGAAGAATTTTTCTCTAAACGTTTTCCGACAATATACGCGCGCTGCAAAGAGCTTGACATAAACGTTCCGCACGACAGAATACCGGTTCACCCGACGCAGCACTACCACATGGGAGGCGTCGAAACCGACCTCAGCGCGAGAACGTGCGTTCCCGGTCTTTATGCCTGCGGGGAAGTCGCCTGCACCGGAGTTCAGGGCGCAAACCGCCTTGCTAGCAACTCGACGCTCGAATGTCTTGTTTTCGGAAAGCGTGCCGCAGACTCCATTGCCGCGGATTTCAGAACAGTGCCGGCACACAGTTCGGTTTCTTTAGGGCAGGACTTCGGAAAAGACGCGCCCGACGCCGAAACATCGAAGAAATACATTGCCGAGATGAAAAATCTCATGTCCGACTATGTTGGACCTTTGAGAAAAGTTTCGGGAATGAAAAAAGCTCTTGCAAGGCTTAACGAGATATGCGCTTTATACGAAAACGCAGACCTCTGCTCAAATGCACAGTATGCGGCAGCCGACGCGTCATTCGTCAGCGCAATAATCACAAAGTGCGCGCTTGACAGAAAAGAAAGCATAGGTTCACACTACATAATCGGAGAGGACGGAACAATATGAGTTTACTTAAAAATCCGCTTGTTACGCAAATTATTTCAATGGCGCTCAACGAGGACGTCGGAACAGGCGATATAACCACCGAAACGACCATACCTGCGGACAAGACCGCGTCAGGCAGATTTATTGCAAAGGAAGACATGATAATCTGCGGAATTGACGTAGCAGAGCTTGTTTTCCGCACCGTTGACGCAAGCATTTCATTTAACGCAAACTTCAAGGACGGCGACAAAGTATGCAAAGGCGACGTTATCGCGACGGTAAACGGAAACGCGCGCAACGTTCTTACGGCTGAACGCACCTCGCTCAATCTCATGCAGCGTCTTACAGGCATTGCCACGCGCACTCACGAGGCAGTTAAATGCGTCGAAGGCACAAAAGCAAAGATCACCGACACGAGAAAAACTACGCCGGGACTCCGCGTACTCGAAAAATATGCGGTAAGAGCCGGAGGCGGCACAAATCACCGTTTCAATCTTGCCGACGGCATACTCATAAAGGACAACCACATTGCGGTATCCGGCGGAATTAAAAACGCCGTTGCAAACGCACGCAAAGCGGCGCCCCACACGCTGAAGATCGAAGTGGAGGTCGAAACAAAAGAGCAGCTTGCAGAGGCTCTTGAAGCAGGTGCAGACATTATCATGCTTGACAATATGTCAAACGAGCTTATGAGCGAATGCGTAAAGATAATAGACGGCAGAGCGCTTGTAGAGGCGTCCGGAAACATGGGCGACAAGGATCTTTACGAGGTTGCAAAGACCGGCGTTGACATTATCTCGATAGGTGCGCTCACCCACACCGTAAGAGCCGCCGACATAAGTTTGAAATTTAAGATAGACTGATAATTTTCGGCGCAAATTTACCGAAAGGCTGTTATTAATATGTATTTTGCAATAATAGAATCATCAAGCGACGTATCGGTGCTTACCACAATCGCCTACGGCGCGAAAATCGCAGATCTTGCGCACTGGTACGCCGACGAAGTACGCGAGTGCATTGAAATGTATGCGTCCGACGAGCAGAGCGACGACGAAAAAAGCGCCATGGATCGCTGCGACGAGCTTTGCGAGCTTGCCGACGAGGACGCTCTGGACATATCTGATCTCAGCGGCATCATCACGGGTGCGGACGAGGTTTCCGTCGAAATAATTGCGATATACGACGGATTTGAGGATTTCTGCGATGCATTTACGGAGTATGTTTCCGACAAGCCGAAGTTCAAAAAGATTACACCCGACGCAAACGCCTCAGACATTATTGCCGAGTGCGACAGGATAAATTCTTTACTGATCAAAGAGTGCGTGTGAGCACATTCTTTGGCTGGATGATGTTGCTTATTGGGCGAAAAAAGATAATTCACTGCCATGTGCAACTTTTTCGGAATCGAAAAAGTCGCACTCTAAAGAGCGTAAACAAAAGGTTTTCGCCGCTCAAACGCCGCAGCGAAAGCGCGGCTTCCTCTCCACACATCAAACTATCGTCGGTAAAATTTTCTTGCACCTCCGAAATTCTCTGTCTTCGCTCGCAGATGCTCCGCACTGCTCGATAATGGTGTTTGTACAAACTTTGACCCTTGCGAAAGCAGGGGTTATTTTTTATATTTTCTAGCAGTCAACAGGTATGCTTGCCGTAAGCTTCGAGAAAACGCTTTGTCGTAATAATATAATTAATTTCCTTTATTTGCCATAAGTTTTGAAACCGTGTCCTTTATCGCAACAAGCGCTTTGTCGGCGTCGTTTATCTCAAGCACCGCGTTTTCCATTGGACACATTCCGCTGCCGTCTCTGTTTTTGATGTAATCGACAAGTTCCGTATAACTGTATTCTATCCCGTATTTTTCAAGCACGGCGGCTGCCGGCTTGCTGAGCGTTCCGGAATATAACCTCTTTACTCCGAGCTTTGCATAAAGAAAAGCCGCAGCCCGTCCGCATACCCTGTCGGCTGCCGACGCACACGCAAAATCTTTTCCCTGATTTATTGCAAAAAGCAAGGGTTTTACGCCGTTTTCACGGCTTTTGTACTCATGCTCTCCGAATATCACCGCACAGGTAAGATCCTCGTTTTCAAGTAGTTCTTTGGCTTTTTCCAGATCACTTTTCATGAGCTTTCCCCCTTTACACAGAATATTTTATCGTATATTTGAAAAATATTATATAGTTTTGATGTGAATTTTTTTTGCAGGTTATTGACAAATATCAAAATAGGTTATATAATATCATGGTAAATAGTTATCGTTGAAGGAAAAAAGTAACCGCCGGATTTTCAAAGAGACAGGGGCGCACGGTGAAAGCTCCCGAAAAAGCGTCGGTGAATTCCGTTTCCCGAGATACCGCGCGAAATAAGTGCGGCGTGATTTTCCGCGTTAAGGATTTAAGAGTTAAACACAAGGTGGCACCGTGATTTTTCACCCTTGAGAGCGAGTTCATGCTCCCAAAGGTGTTATTTTTTTGTCATACCATAATTATCATACATTATCGGAGGAAAAACAAATGCTTGACATTAAGTTTTTAAGAGAAAATCCAGACATCGTAAAACAGAACATCAAAAACAAGTTTCAGGACAAAAAACTGCCGCTGGTTGACGAAGTAATCGAACTCGACGCAGCAGACAGAAAGCTTAAAGGCGAGGCTGAGGCTATAAGAGCCGAAAAAAACAAGTATTCAAAGGAAATCGGCGCGCTTATGGCAAAAGGCTTAAAAGAAGAAGCTGAAAAAGCAAAGCAGGCTGTTACGCGCGACACAAGCAGACTTGCCGAGATCGAAGCAGAAGAGGACAAGCTTGCCGAACGCATCAAGACAATAATGATGACAATTCCGAACATCATTGATCCGTCGGTTCCGATAGGCAAAGACGACAGCGAAAACGTAGAAGTTCAGAAGTACGGCGAGCCTGTCGTTCCGGATTATGAAATTCCCTATCACACCGACATTTTCGAGTCCTTTGACGGCATTGACCTCGACAGCGCAAGAAAGGTTGCCGGAAACGGTTTCTACTACCTCATGGGCGACATCGCAAGACTTCATTCCGCTGTTCTTGCTTATGCGAGAGATTTCATGATTAACCGCGGATTCACATACTGCGTGCCTCCGTTCATGATCAGAAGCGACGTTGTTACGGGCGTTATGAGCTTTGCCGAAATGGACGCAATGATGTACAAGATTGAGGGAGAGGATCTCTATCTCATCGGTACAAGCGAACATTCAATGATAGGCAAGTTTATAGACACAATTCTTCCCGAAGAAAAGCTCCCCTACACTCTCACAAGCTATTCTCCCTGTTTCCGCAAGGAAAAAGGCGCGCACGGCATCGAGGAGAGAGGTGTATACAGAATACACCAGTTTGAAAAGCAGGAAATGATAGTTGTCTGCAAGCCCGAGGACAGCAAGATGTGGTTCGACAAACTCTGGCAGAACACGGTAGATCTTTTCCGTTCGCTCGACATTCCGGTAAGAACGCTTGAATGCTGCTCGGGAGACCTTGCAGACCTTAAGGTAAAGTCGGTTGACGTTGAGGCATGGAGTCCGAGACAGAAGAAGTATTTTGAAGTAGGTTCATGCTCCAATCTCGGCGACGCACAGGCAAGACGCTTAAAGATAAGAGTAAACGGCAAGAACGGCAAATATCTTGCCCACACGCTCAACAACACCGTCGTTGCTCCGCCCCGTATGCTTATAGCGTTTGTTGAAAACAATCTGCAAGCCGACGGCTCGGTAAGAATTCCCGAAGTTCTTCGTCCGTACATGGGCGGCATGGAAAAGATCGAAAAGAAGCACTGAACAAAACCCCGTATTTGAGAGGTAACTTTTAATGACTGTCACAGAATTGCAGCAGAAAATACTGCAGCTCAAAAAACAAAATGACGTATGCATACTTGCCCACAGCTATCAGGCGCAGGAGATATGCGAAATTGCCGACTTTACCGGAGATTCCTACGGTCTGAGTGTCAAGGCGTCGCAGACAAACAACAAGACCGTGCTTATGTGCGGCGTCCGTTTCATGGCTGAGACCGTAAAAATTCTCTCTCCGGAAAAAAAGGTCATTCTTTCACACCCGGAGGCAGGCTGTCCGATGGCGGAACAGATGGACAAGGATCTTATCGAACAGACAAAGACAATGTATCCCGGATATACGGTCGTAGCTTACATCAATACGACAGCAGAGCTTAAAACCATCTGCGACGTATGTGTTACAAGCTCGTCCGCCGTCAAAATCGTAAAGAATATCCCGAACAAGGACATTCTCTTTATTCCGGACATCAATCTAGGAACATATGTCGCCTCTCAGGTTCCCGACAAGAATATCAAGCTGCTTTCCGGCGGCTGTCCGACTCATGCAAGAGTTACCGAACGCGAAACGCTTGCAGCAAAACAGCGTCACCCGAACGCTCTGCTTCTGGTTCACCCCGAATGTGTGCCGAATGTAGTAAAGCATGCTGATTTTGTAGGCAGCACCAAGGCTATTATGGACTACGCCGCGCAGAGCGACGCAAAAGAGTTTATAATCGGCACGGAAAACAGCATTGCCGAGCATTTACAGTATATGTACCCCGAAAAGCGTTTCTACACGCTGTGCAAAGACCTTGTCTGCCACAACATGAAGCTTACAACACTTATGGACGTATACAACTGCTTAAACGGAGACGGCGGAGAGGAAATAAACCTCGAACCGGACGTTATAACAAAGGCGCGTCATTGCATTGACGAAATGTTAAGGCTCGGTTAAAACAGCACATTGCTTAAAAATACATTTTTTACAGGTTCGGTTCGACGTTTTTGCGCCGTTCCGGACTTGTTTTTTGCATATATTCCGTGTTTTCGGAAAAACTATATGCCGTCACGAAAAAAACTTTCCAAAATCGGCAAAAATATTGTCAAAGGTATTGACAAAAGTCATTCAAAGTGATATAATATTAAACGTTCCGAGACAGGAACACAAAATTTAATATTGCGGAATTGTGTAAAGGTAGCACGACAGACTCTGACTCTGTTTGTCTGGGTTCGAATCCTAGTTCCGCAGCCAAATTCAACAGTATCCTATCGGATACTGTTTTTTGTTTTTTCTCATTAAATCGGTTTCGGACACAGCGGAAATAAATAATTACCCCAAAGCCCGCTGTCATAGCCGACTTTTAACGCGCGGCGGTCGGTTGTGCCGAAGAAGTCCGAAAGTTGCCGTGCCGGCGAGGAGAGTTCTGTTTCATTTCACGTTGCGGCTGCAAAAAGATTGAAATGCAAAAAATTCCGTGATATAATCAAAGTATTAAATCATATGAGGTGTTCATATGTCACATATTCAGGTAAAATCAAGTCTTGCTCTTGATACGCTTTGCTTCCTCGAAAAAAGATTGCTGAACGACACAATGGGGATACAGAAAAAACAAATTGAAGAAATCGAATATATAAACGCTCTTTTGCCTAAAGACTTCGGCAATGATTATTTGGGAATGTCAAATATTTGCCTCGTTGTAAGCGCATACTTTGACAGTGATCTTGAATGCCTGACGTTGGACGATCTGATAGATGTATTCGGCAATCCCAGAAAAATCGAAAAAACAGTAAAGGAAAGAATAACGGGCGGTTTTACGGCATCTTACATATATCCGGCTTTGGATTGGCTGAATGACGGATTTGCCAAACTGTATGTAAAAAAACTGACAGTACTGAAAAACATAGGATTTGAGAGCATATACAAAGAACGTATAATGCCTACGGTGCGTACAGAAGCAGAGCAAGTGAGAAGCAATGTCGCGGCTTATGATTCGGATACATTGTTCCGGAATATTTCTCTTTTGAAAAAAACATTTTTACGCGCCGATATTTTATCAAGCCGCCGAAAAATATACAAATGACACAAAAGCACAGGTAAGACTTAACAATATTTTTCCAAAAAACATTTACAAAACATAACATATATGCTAAAATTATTGAAGTTGCAGAATACGGACATTTCTCATAATTTTTCCGTAAACGATAGTTTTTTCTATGTACAAAACAGGAAAAATGCTTTATAATTATGTATGTAACAAAAAAACAACTCAATACAAAATTTCTTTATTAATTTATGTTATTATATCCGGCAGCCGCAGCACGGCGTCCGGTCTTAATAAAAAACACTAAAAATTCAGGAGGAGAGAATCTTGAACAAAATTTTAAAAGCAGCTCTCGCATCCTCACTTTCGGTTTTGAGCGTTGCGGCAGCAGTACACACCGGTGCGGCGGCTCTTGCTGCGGAAAACACCGAGAACTATTCCGAAATCAGCCTTAACGTTTCGGAACTGTTTGAGAACACATCGACAACAATGAGCATCTATCCGCTGCGTTATCTCGCAATAGGAAATTCCTATCTTTCTCACGGCTGTTTTCCCTATTCCGCGACCCTTACAGGCGGAGAAGGTTGGGTTGACGGCGTATTCGTAGGCTGGAAAAACGATTCGAGCATTTCAAGCGGTATGGCAGCGTCCGAACCGTCGAAAGACTACTTCCACAGAATTCAGGCAAGAGTCAAGGAAGGACTTACTTCAGAAAACGTAACCGCTGAGTTTATCAGCGCAAACAAGAGAAACGCCGCAGGTCTCGAAAGAGCTACCGCAGGCACTCCCACAGCCGACACATTCAAAAACAATGCTGACTTTAACGGAATCAAATCCGATATTGAAAAATATAATCCCAACATAATTACAATTCAGCTTTCGGAAAACTGCCAGACAAACGATTCCGCAACTCTTGAGCTCTTTTACAACACGGTTTACGATATGGTTGCCGAAACCAAGTCAGGCGACTGTCTTGTTGTCTGCATTTCTCCTTTCGGTACCGGCACCAGAACCAACGCCATAAAGAAATGTGCTGAGGCACACAAAGCACAAGGTTTCTATTTTGCGGATCTGTCATGGGTAGGCTCAAAAGGCAGCGGCGCAGACAATCCATACCTTGCATTTAAGCAGTATCCGCAGTATGATTTATGGAAAAAGCTGAACTCCGGTGCAGTCGAATTCCGTTCTCATCCGGGAGATCTCGGCATGGACGCAATTGCAGAAAAAGTTGCCGAACAGCTTCTTCCCGGCATTCCCGAAAAAATCGCTGCAAACACCGTAACTCTTGCAGACAGCATTACAATTTCCGGCCCTGATTCAATAAGCAATGCGGCAGACTATACCGTTTCGGTTTCTCCCGAAACTGCCGACAGCAATATTACCTGGACTTCGGGCAACGAAAAGATTGCAACGGTTGACGCGTCGGGCAAAGTTACTCCCGTAAACAACGGCACTGTTACAATCACGGCAAAATCCGTATACGGCACAGCGTCAGGTTCAAAAACAATCACGGTTACCGGTCAGGCTCAGCACTTCAAACTCACTTATGCTGCCGGAACCGACGACGCAGTTACCAATCTTCCCGAAGCCGACGAGTATGCAAAGGGCGCATATACACTCTCCTCTCAGGCTCCCGCAAGAGCAGGTTATAAATTTGCAGGCTGGGCACTCAAAGAAAACGGAGAGACAGTATCGGAACTTGAAATAACCACAGATACAACGGTTTATGCAGTTTGGGAATTCGCTTATTCCTGGAGTTTTAATACTGACGGATATGCGGAAGGCGTCAGCATGAATGCGTTTAACGTAACTGTCAAGGACGGACTTCTCAACGGTATTTCTTACCTCACAGGTCTTTCCTTCTCCGCCGACAATCTTCTTATAAATGCCGCAGACTACAACACTTTCTCATTCACGGCAAAGATCTCAAGCACCGAAAAGGATCAGAGCTACACCGTAACTCTCAAAACCACCGACGGCAGTAAAAAATTCACGGCAAAAATTCCGGATTCTTCAATGCAAAACTATTCCTTTGACATTACCGGACTTACAGGAACAATTACAGGCTTTGTTGTAAAAGCTTCAATGACCGAGTGCTCTGCTTCGGTTGACGAAATTGCTTTTACCAAGAATACAACCGCAGTTCTTGAAACGGAAACTTCAATCAGAGTAAAAGATCCGACAGGACTTCGTTTCAAGGCAAGCATTGAAAATTCCGAAAGAGCAGAGGCTGCACAGTACGGATTTATCGTCGCACGCACCTCCACACTCGGCACAAAGGAACTTAACCATGCCAACATGAAAGCCGGCGTTATAAATGCGGTTGAAGGTATTTCCTACAATCCTGCAACAAACACCGACATTATCTTCGGAAAAGCCGATGACAAGACAATCTTTACGGCAGCTCTCATAAACATTCCCGAAAAGAACTATCTTGAAAAGCTTTCGGTAAGAGCATTTGTAAAGATCGGCGACGTATACGCATACAGTAATGTTTACACCGACACTCTTGCTCAGGCAGCTCAGAGAGTTAAGGAAGAAAACGGCGAGCTGTATCAGGCTAACAAGGAGTTTATCGACAAAATTCTCGAAAACGCAGTCAAGTACGATAACGAATCAATCATCGACGCGTCAAAGCTTTACGACTGATACAGACGTATACGGAACATGATCCGATAATACGTATACAAAATCCAATAATTAAAGTATTGCCCGGCGAAAGCCGGGCTTTTTTTGCGTTTATATATCAGCCTGTTACAAAACCAAAATATCGTTGCAACGAACAGGCAAAAAAATACCCGACACGTTTTTTTCGTGCCGGATACAACTTTAAATATTGAATTTACGCTTATTCTGCGGAAGTTTCGTTACCGCTGTCATTCCGGTCCTGCTGCTCAGGGACATTCTGAGGTGCCGTGGAATGTGTGGCAGGTGCAGTCTGAACAGGGTTATTATACGCAGGCTGTGCCGGATTCTGCGCATACTGATTATACGTTTGGGAGGCGTATACATATGTATTTTGCTGTTTGTTATAAAACTGTCTCATCTGTCCGTTATAGCTGAAAATCAGCACGGCAAAGCAAATGTTCATGGCACACGCAACAACCGCCTGAAGTGCAACAAAAGGATCGTACAGCGCAACAACAGCGCCGATAAGTGAAAATACTGCCGATATTATAAGAATTACCGCAACATATGAGGAAGCAAGCGATTTTACATATCCGTTGACCGCCGCATTTTTCATGCTGTTTATCGACTTGTTTATCTTTGCCAAAAAGATGATTTCAAAAGCAAATGCGACCGCAAAAGTTAACATAAGTCCGACAACAAAGCCTAACGCGTATGCATTTGAATGGCTGTAATAACCATAGTAGCTGTCATAGCTGTTATCGCTCGCCGCAGATACTGCGATAAGTGCAATAATTCCGACTATCTCGACTGCCGCAAGCACGATACATGACCACACAAGATTAATGCAGTTGATTACCTTAATAATAGTAAGACCCGCAGTCTTTACGGACGGTTGATACTTATTATGCGCCGACGCAAATGTCAGCCAAAGTCCGATTGCGACAAGTATACTCGGTATAAGCGCAATTAAGGCATATCCGTTGATTGCAAATCTTATCGGCTCCCAATAGTCCCACAAATAGTAAGACACTCCGAACTGTTCTGCAATTCTGTATATGCTGTTTATAATCTGATTCTGTCCTCCGACAGCATATCCGAAAGAAAGCAGCAGTGAAAGTGTGAACAGCGACGCGCACACTATAAACAGCGGTGAAGAACCGATCTTTTTGAGTATGCCAAGCACCGGGTTATGCTGCGGATCAGGCACATTCGCGTGCTGAGGAGCGCTGTTATACGAATAACCTGCGTGATGATTATAGGAATACACAGGCGCGTTGTTATTTGCCGAATTTTGGGAATATACGTTTGAATTAGGTGTGTTTTGCTTTACGGGAGTTCCGCAGTTGGGACAGAAAGACGAGCCGTCGGCAAGCTTTGCGCCGCAATTTGAACAAAACATTGTTTATTCTCCTTTAAATTCAATTATCTTAAAAAACCGAGATTTCTGATGATGTAAGGCTCTACGGCTTTACCCATACAGATCTGAAAGAAGGTGATTATCTTAATTACCGCAAGAACCGCGAACGCTATGCCCGCAACTATCGGAACGATAACCGTCCAGCACAAAAAGAGCGTTATTATTGCCATAAGTGCGTTTACAACGGTAAATTTAAGCGCCTGTCTGACATGGAACGACGCATAAGGAGAATCCTTTGCCGCAAGAAGTGCGATTATAAGTCCGAAAGTGCCGAGCAGATATGCAAGCATTGATATTACCTTATTGTCGGAAATATCCTTAGCGTCAAATTCGGCGGTATGGTCATACGGATCGTACGGTTTGTTATATCCTCCGGGTGCATAATTCTGCTGATAGCTCTGATTTGTCTGCGCACCGGCAGAATCCTGCTGCTTTTCACCGCAGCGTGTGCAGAATACGGCGTTGTCCTGAAGCTGTTCTCCGCATTTTGGACAGTTTTTCATGATTATTAACCCCTTTTTTATTATTTTAGAGTCTTATTTACATTTTCGACTCTACATGACTAATTATAACAAGATATGCGCATTATGTCAATATTTCGCGTCAAAAATAAATATATTAAAAGTCCGCGGCTCAAATCTCTCAGGCACGGCAAAACGTACCGGCAAAAAATACCGAAGCCCTCCGACAAAGGAAAGCTCCGGTACTCTTATTCTACGGCAAAGTTATGAAAAACGGCGCCGTATTATTTGATTTTGCTTATTTTTCGAAACGGATATAGTCAATCCAGAATTCACCGGGCACATTATTGAATGGGTCAACACGGATCTGCGAGATAGTTCCCGTCCAGTCCTTATGATCGGCAAGATTAAAGGTATATTCGATATACTCGCCGTTTGAGGACTTTTCAAGATCTGCGCGGAAGGTTCTGGATTCCGAAAGTCCGCCGGCAGAAGACTTAAAGTATACAACGAGTTGGAATTCACCCTTGTTTTCTTCGGTCTTGTCAACCTGTATCTCATGCTTCATGCGGATCTTAAGCGTCTTATAGTTATTTGCCGCAAAGCTGAGATCCGGTGACGAAAGCGCAGGGTCATATCTGCCGTTCCAGCCTGTCTGGAGATCGGTATCGTTGCCGTAGAAGTTACCTTCGGTTACGGTCGCGGTTGCGGAGGCAATCGTCCAGCCTTCGCTGTCGCCGGGAATGTTGAATTCCCACTGATTTTCAACGCGGTTATTAAGCTCGTTATAGGTCTTTTCGTCAAGCGTAATAACGTCGAAGTAATTCATGCCGTCTTTCTGATATGTCTTTGTAGTAAATCCAAAGGTCTTTACAAGGAAGTGAATCGGTATCATGGGGATTCCGTCCTCAAGATATACTTCAAATCCGAGTTTCTGAGGTTCGCCGTTTACGGTTACTCTGTCAGAACCCATTGTGAATACAACGGTCTTATTATTCTTTACGAGGGTAAGCTTCTTGTTTACCTTATCCCATGTATATGCCGTGCCGAGGCTGTAACCTATGCCGGTATCCGGGAAGAACGGGATAAGCATATCGTTTTCAACATTTACGGTAGACATTGTAAACGAAGGTTCTCTGCCGTTTATGCAAAGCTTTTCGTTTATATCTTCGCCAAGGAACTGAATCTTCTCGATTCTGAAACTGTTCTTGGAAGTGATCGGGTCAACACGGAACGCGGTAATTGTTCCGGTCCATGTTGCAACTGTGTCAAGCTTTATAATAACAGGGTTCATGCCCTCCTTTGTAATACGTGCGGAAGTACCCTTCTTTGCGGTCCATGTCTGCTCGGCTTCGGTCTGGAAGTATATTTCAACGCTATCGCCGACAGGGCCGTCAACCCAAACCTTAACCTGTTTTACATCGCTTGCGGAAAATGCGCCGTTAGGCATTTTGCTGCCGAGAAGCGGGTCGGTGTTGGTTGCGGTTCCGACGAGTATATCGCCTTCTGCGTGAACTTCGCAGTTGGCGTTTCCCCAGAGAGCCTGACCGTTAGAGGCGAACTTTTCTTCAAACACTACCTTGGTAAGTTCGGGGGATTCGTAATAGCCTTCGGGTCTGATAATCTCGCGGTTAAGAGGATAGAGATGCTCAAGTCTTGCCTGCTGGAGGTTATCGGGACGCTCATCTGTATGTGCGGTGCCCTTTGTGAATACCTTTCTTACGGTATCTAGATATCCGAATCCGTTAAGTCCTGCGGGCATCATGTACGTGCCTTCGCCGTATTCGTTCCAGGTCGAGAGCATTACAAGCTTCTGCTTCCATGCGTCGTCCTTGCCTGTTACTTCAAACTTTCCGAGAGCCTTGTCACGTATCCATGTGAGAACCTGCTCCATATTATCTGTTGTAAGCTGACGTTGTCTTGTATATGCCCATGCGATATTATTAAAGCCTGTCGAAACGGTAGGCACATTATGAATGATACCGAGACCGTTCTTCTGCTGATCGGAAATATTCTGCTGGTTTATTTCTGCGGAATATCCGTTTGTACCCCAGTTATATGCGTGAACTGCGTCTATACCCATATTATGGAGTTTTGTAAGAGTGCCGGGATTGGAGGAACCTTCGCAAGCCATGATGATTATATCGTCATAGCCCATTTCCTTTACTCTGGTTCTGAGGTAATCGAACGCTTCCTTTACCTTATCGTCGCCGCCCATGTAGGTCGCAAGGTCTCCGGAGCCGAATATACTCATTATGAGCTTATTATCGACTACCATATATCTCGGATCTGAGAAGAAGTATTCAACCCAGAAATCAACAAATCTTGTCTTAAATTCTTCAAGATTTCTCGGTTTCTGACCGTTTGCTGCCTCCCAGAGAAGTGCGAACTTGCCGTACTTATCGCTGTACTTCGCGTTCATGAAACCTTTGAAAAGCGCGTCAGGGGTCGAGCCGTAAAAGGTCTTCATCGGCGACTCCGGGGAGTGATACCAGCAGATAAGCTGGAAGTCGATTCCGTGCTCTGCCATGAACTTGATTTCCCAGTCGGCAACTTCCGGGAGTCCTTCGTCGTACCAGCCGAGAACGGGTTTGTTTTCATCATAGGGAGAGATGTTGTCCCAGCCCCAGTGATAACCGTTTCTCCAGAGGTTGCAGACATTCATACCTATATAGTAATCGTCTGCGCCTGCCGGAACTTTGGGTTCGGAGGGATAGTTTGTATATTCGGGGATCTTTTCTACTACTATATCGTCTATACGGAGTTTCTTTCCGCCGTTATCTTCGGAGGAAATATAAATTCCGTCGAGAGTATCTGCCTTGACTGCGAAAGGAATATCCTTTGCAACAGACTTTCCGCTTACCTTGATCTCTGCGGTCTGCTTATCGGTGTTTGCGTTTATGCGTACCATGTACCACATATATTCGCTGTATTCACGCAGCTCCTTGCCGTTTGCGTACATCTTGCCGTCCTTTGTCGTAAAGGAAACAACGGGAGTTCCGCCGCTTGTGAGTGCGATTGTTGCGCCGTCAGCCATTTCGGGATAGAGCATTATGAGCTGCGCTTCGATTTCGCCGCTTGACGCCTTAAAGCTCTTTGTGAGAGAAGCCTTGCCGGTCTCGCCGCTGAATACGAATTCGCCGCCGGTTGCCTCAACCTTCATGCTTCCGCTGTGCTCGTTCTTCCAGTCATAAGGAATTACGGAATCTACGATATACTCGTTTACAAGGTAGTTGCAGTACATCTTAAGAGTCGAGATGGAGGTATCCATTATCGCCTCATCGGTAGTGCCTGTTTTGAACACTGCCACATCTTCCGCAGCACCCGACGCAAAGCCATATGTACCCGCTGTCTGATTTGCAATTATTACCTGATTTGTCTTAGCGGCAATATCGGTAATGATTTTTATGTAGGACATCTTGCCGGAAGCCGGCTTTATTCCGGTTGCCTTTTCGACGCCCTTTTCAACAACGTAAAACTCGCCGTTCTTTGTGAGTATCTTATAGACCCCGGCTCCGGTCGAACCGAGAGTTTCCATATACCAGCCGTCAATACCGGAATTGAACTTAACTCCGAGAACCGTAGTTACAACGCCTGCGTCCTGAACGGTAAGGGTACGGGTAAGGGTTACGGGTTCCTTATCGCTCATATCCGAAAGGTTGTACGGAGGTTCGTCGGCAGACTTAGGCATACCGCCGCGGATATCGTAATCCCAGCCGGACTGAATTGTTGTTTTAACGGTATTTCTCGTCGTTGAGCTGCTGTCGTCAACTATATAGTACGCGCTGTCGGGATTTACCTTTACGGCAAGATCCTTATCTAATCTGCGGTCGGGATTTGCAATACGCTCGACGATAGCCGCAACCTCGCTGCGCGCGATATTGGAATCGGGATTGAAGGTTCCGTAGATGTCGTTACCCATGCAGATACCTGCGTTATAGAGCAGGAATACCGCCTTTGAATAGGACGCGCTGTCTGCAACGTCGGGAATATAGGTAACGTAGTTGATTGCCTCAAAGCACTCTTCGGGAAGAGCCGCAGCAAAGAGGCTTACCATCTCGTTTCTCTTTATGGGACGGTCGTAGCTGTCAAAGCTGCCGTCTTTAAGGAAGCCTTCCTTCTTTGCGTAATCAACATAGTTCGAGTACCACTTTGCACCGCTGCTCATAGCCGCGATCTTTTCAGCTTCGCCGTCGCCTTTCTGCGTGCTGTGCATTCTTGCTGCGAGCGTAACAGCCTCCGCAACCGTCATTGTACCCTTGGGGTTATATGTAACGTCGCTGCTGCCGTTTACGAGCGCGTACTCATATGCGTTTGAAACAGCGTCATAGAACCAGTCCTTGGAAGTAACGTCGTTAAAGCTGTTGCCGTACTTTCTGGTCTTTGTGAATTTGGATTCGACCGGCGTCTTGGTCGTTTCGGGAATATCCGTTATCTTTTCTTCATCGGTAAGAACGATTCTCTTTACCGGTTCGCCCTTTACAAAACGCATATTTCTGATAGATGCGGTTCCCTTTACTCTTGTGAAAGAGTAAAACATTCCGGTTACGGTGCCCTCCCAATCGGGGTGAGAGCCCATATCGAAAGTATATTCGGTATATTTGTCATTCTTTTCCGCAAGAGCTGCGTTTACTTTTTTACCCTCTGAATAAGAAGGGTTCTTATCGGTCTTGAAATATATCGACTGAGCCATTGCGACTCCTTCCTGACAATTTACAAGATCGTTCTTGATTTCGAGCTTAATGTATCTGTAATCTTCTGCATTGATTTTGAAATCTTTGAAGAACATTGCGGGAGATTCATTTTTGTCGTTCGGTCCTTTAATGTTTGTTAAATTGAGCGCGCCTCCGGAAAATTCGGCGTCTATCTGTCTGTAACTTCCGACAGCAGTGGCAAGATCAACTGCCAGTTCGTCGTCAGCCGCAAAACTTACAAGCCCGAAAACTACGAAAATGCACGCAGCCGCCAAAAATACGGCCAAAAGCTTTTTTGTCATCTGGATTTTCCTCTCCTTTTTGATTTTTCCCTGCAAACGGCAAAAAATTAAACCGCAATTTGTTTTTTCACTTTCTGACGCCTTTGTGAAAACAGCAAAATAACAGTAATATATCCGTCTCTCGGTTATCTAATTATATCAAAAAAGCACCGCCGTGTAAATACATTTTGCAAACTCCGAAAAATTTTGGCATTTTGAATAATTTACGTCTTTTTTGTTGTTAAGTTTAAACAAATAAGTGTTTGGACAGTCCGCAATTCTGTTATATAAACAGCAAAATAGTACAAATCGGTAAGAAATTCGGCAACATTTCCAAAAAATACACAAATACAGTTTGTTTTCCGTTTTTTACAAAAAGCGCGTCAAAATATTGACATTTTTTTAATACGGTGATAAAATAATTTTACGGAACATAGTGCAAATAACACACGGGAGGAGAGATCCGCGCTTTGAACATATGCAATATGCTCCGATAATATAATAATGATGAAAACCCGGAGGTAACAAACTTGTTTAAGATACTCAAAAGAGCCTCGGCTCTCACAATTGCACTCGCAGCAGCCATTGCGCTCACATCATGCGGTACAAATACCGAAACAGGAACGGACGACGGCAAGACAACACCGCAAAACGCCGAGCTTTCCGTAAGCGAAATATTTGAAAAAGCTATTAAAAACACCGCGTCAATAAAGAGCGCGTCCTACTCGATAGGCATGGACATGGCAATGTCCAGCGAAGGGACCGATTTCAACATAACCACAACGGGAAATGTTAAAATGACAACAGATCCTGTCGAATACGAAATGACTCTCGACATGGACATGGGCGAAGAGTTAGGGTCTATGACAACAACCTCTTATCTTGTAAACGAGGACGGCAAGCAGGTTCTGTACAGCGGCATTGTTTACGGCGGAGAAACCTTTTGGAGCAAGCAGTATGATGCGTCTCTCGACTCTTTTGAACAGTACAACGCAATGGAAAACATTGAAATGTACCTCGAAAACGCCGAATCATTCAAAGAAAACGGCACGGAAGAAATAAGCGGCATCGAAACCGTAAGATACGACGGTACCATAACAGGCGAAAGCCTTGAAAACGCAATAAACAACACTCTCGGAGATCTCGGAACATCTCTCGATGGCACCGACGTAAACACGTCCGAGCTTTTCAAGGGCGTCGGAGATCTCACACTCAGCGTATGGATCGACAAGGACACGCTTACCGTCAGAAAGTACGAAATGGATATGTCCGAGATAATGTCTAAGCTGTTTGAGAATATGTCGGCGGACGACGAATCGCTTGCGGGCATTGACGTATCAAAGGTATTCTTATCAATGACCGTAAACAGCTACAACGATATAGACTCCATCACGGTTCCCGACGATGTAAAGTCATCGGCGGAGGAAACAACCCTCTACGATGACGTAGGCTGATCGGCAATATAAAAATTAATTTTTCACGGTTGTAACAAGCGACCGTGTTTTTTTATTTTAAAATGCAAAACAAAATACATTGCTTTTGACGCGCTTGCATGGTATACTTTTATACGCACAAAATCAAACCGCTGCAAGGAGGAACATTATATAATGAATGAAAGAGAACTGCGCGAGATAAAAAGGCGCTTTAATCCGGATAAATCAAACATTTCTGCGATAAAAGGCTGTCTTGTAAACGAGAAACGCGAGATAGTCACAAAATTTTCCCAGTCCGTTGCGCTTTCGGGTGCGGAAGAAACAGAGGAACTTCTGTCCGTTATGAAAAAAGTACTTACGGGCAGTCTCGGCGCGAACCTTATCGACATTGCCTTTGACACGGACGATACCGTAAACGGAGACGAGCACGGACTGCTTACCGCGCTTAAAACGTCGGGACTCTGCGACGAAAACGCACTTGACGAATTCTATCACAGAGCCGCAGAGGTCATACATATTGACGGCAACTTCGTAATACTGCTTGCAAACGATAAGTACGACGTATTCAATTATTCCGGCGACGGTCAGCGCGAGGAAGAATCCTCAAGCACATACAACTACATAGTCTGCGCGATCTGTCCGATAAAGCTTACAAAGCCCGCGCTTTCGTTCCAGTCTTACGACAACGCCTTTCACACCCTTGCGGCAAACTCTGTAGTATCGCGTCCCGAAAACGGCTTTCTCTTTCCTGCCTTTGACGACAGGCGCGAAAACATCTACAACGCTCTCTTCTACACACGCGACATCACTGCCGACAACACAGAGTTCGTAAGCAGAATTTTCAAGTCAAAACCGCCCATGCCTGCCGCAGTGCAGAAGCAGACATTCGGCTCATGCCTTGCCGAAACCGTTGCCGAAGAATGTGACTTTGAGGTTCTCAAATCCGTACATTCCCAGATAAACGAGATGATCGAGGAGCACAAGAACACAAAGGACTCCGAACCTCTTGTAATGACAAAGGAAACCTTGAAGGACGTTCTGCTTTCGGGCGGCGTTTCAGAAGAAAAGGTTGAAAAGTTCGGCGAAAAGTTTGAAGAAGAATTCGGTGCAAACACGCCTCTGCCGCCGAAAAATCTCATCAATACCAAAAAATTCGAGCTTACATTGCCCGACGTCACCATCAACGTAAATCCCGAACGCAGCGACCTTATAACAACTCAGGTCATAAACGGCGTAGAATACATACTTATCCGCGCACATGAAGGCGTGGAGGTAAACGGCGTAAACATAAATATCAAGTAAAACACGCACATTTATACGATTTTGATATTTAGCTGTACGCTTTTTATGGATTTAACCGGAATTCTATGTTAAAATAGAAAAAAGCGCAAACGGGGTGACGCAGAATGCTTGAAGAAAAGATATATTACGATTTAAAGCAAGCCGATTGCAGCTACTACGAAACCGACGCCGGAAAAAACGAGTATACAAATCCGGTATTTATGTCCTGCGCCATGCACACCCACAACTACAACGAGCTGTGCATTGTAACGCAAGGCGATTCAAAAATAATTTCTCCGTCGAGCATATCTCATCTTGAAGGCTGCTTTCTCATCTTTTATCCGGCGTATCTGCCGCATATGCAGATAAACCGCCTTGAAAACGGTTACAGGCGTTATCTTATACGTTACGGTTCAAACCTCGTAAATTCGGCGTTTCTGACGCCTGTCGCTTACAGTTTTGTCACAGGTGCTTCGGACGTAATAAGCCTTGCGCTTAACAAAAACGCCTGTGAAACGCTGCTTCCTGCGGTATCGCTGTTCAATCGTCTGTGCAAAGACAAACACTCTCAAAACAACGCCCAAAACCGCGCCCTTATACTGTCGGTCATACTGAATATTGTTTCGGACGCCATAAACGAGTGCGGAGGACTTGAGATAAAATCAAGCAGATATGCGTACATCGGAAAGGTCTTATCGCACATTTCGGAAAACTACGAAAAAAAGATGAGCGCGTCAATGCTTGCCGACAAATTTTACGTGAGCCGAGCAAAGCTTATGAACGATTTTCGCCGCATAACCGGTGAGACGCTCGCGGATTACATAACAAAGGTACGTCTTGAACACGCGGCAATTCTGCTCTGCGGCAGCGAAAGCCTTTCGGAAATATCCGAAAAATGCGGTTTTTCCAGCGTAAGCTATTTTGTCAACCGTTTCGGCAGGGTTTACGGCACAACTCCGCTGAAATACCGCAAAAACAAGACGCTTTACAATTTTGACAAGTCTTTCGGCGGCGAATAACGCAAATCTTACCGTAACAAAAACATAAATAAAAGAGCTAAGCACGGACAAAAAACGTACTTAGCCTTATTTTTGCGGAAATCTTACTTTATCTCCTGTTCTATATCCGAAAATGTTTCGCAGTTGAAAAAGTCGATTATGCTTATTTCAAGCCCGTCGCAAATTTTCTGCACCGTCGATACCGTGGTGCTGTTGTTTCTCCCCCCGACTATATTTCCGAGAGTCGACTGCGTTATTCCGCTCATTACCGCAAGCTTATTCACCGTTATTCCTCTTTGCGTACACAATTCCAGAATACGTTTTTTTACTGCTTCTTTAATCGTCATATTCCCTCTCATAAAATTTAGTTATATACATATAATATTCCCTTTTGAGTTTAAAACTTAACCCAAAAGAGTTGATAAGAGGGATAATTTATGTTATTATAATGTCGGCGGTGCTGTTATATATCCATATTTTTCACTTCAGATACTGTTTTTTCGTTTAGCACGGCATCGTCTTTCCTATTAAGCGGGGCTGTATTCGGGAAAATACAGCCCTTTTTATATTTTTAAACAAAAAAAGAAAGTCCGGTATGAAATTTAAATTCACATCGGACTTATAATTTTCATAAAAAATTTACACTGTAAAAAGTGAAATTATCGGGAAATTAAGCTCTTATCGGAAAACTATTACTGTTTACCGGTGAGCTTTGCGATTTCTTCAGCAAAGTTATCCTCGCGCTTTTCAAGACCCTCGCCCTTTTCGTAGCGAACGAATCCCTTAACGGTAACATTTCCGCCTGCTGCCTTTGCTGCGTCTGCAACATACTTTGCAACGGATTCCTTATCGCCTTTAACGTATTCCTGTTCCATAAGGCAGTTTGTCTCATAGAACTTGCCGAGCTTACCGTTAACCATCATCTGGAGAACCTTTTCGGGCTTATTTGCGTTCTTTTCGTCGTTCTTGATCTGAGCGAGAACGATTTCCTTTTCAGCGTCGACAGCCTCTGCGGGAACGTTGTCCTTATCGAGGTACTTCGGGCTCATTGCTGCTGCCTGAAGTGCAAGGTTCTTGAAGATTTCCTTTGCTGCGTCTTCGGAAGTGGTAGCTTCGCCGTATACGATTACGCCGATAGTGCCGCCGCCGTGTACATAGGAATTTGCAAGTCCTTCAACGATGGTGAAACGTCTGATAGAGAGCTTTTCGCCTATCTGGAATATCTTATCCTTGAGTATAGCCTCAACGGTATCGTCGGTACCTACGTACTTTGCTGCGAGAAGTGCGTCTACGTCAGCAGGCTTTACTGCAAGTATGGTCTTGAGAAGATCCTTTACAAAGTTTCTGAAAGTTTCGTTCTTTGCAACGAAGTCTGTCTCGGAGTTTACTTCGATCATGGCGGTGAGATTGCCTTCCGAAAGTATATCTACGATACCTTCCGCAGCAATTCTGCTCGCCTTTTTCTCAGCAACGGCAAGTCCCTTTTCGCGAAGAATCTTAACTGCTTCTTCCTTATCGCCGTTTGCTTCGGTGAGTGCCTTTTTGCACTCCATCATGCCTATACCGGTCTGCGCGCGCAGCTCGGATACGTCCTTAGCTGTAAAGTTCATTTTTAATCCTCCCGTTTAAACGTGATTTTCTGTAATTATTCTGCTGCTTCGTCAGCGGCGTCGTCGGACTTCTCATCTTCAGCGCCGGTGAACTGTTCGCCCTGCTTGCCTTCGAGAACGGCGTCTGCCATTACGGAGAGTATGAGCTTGATGCCGCGGATTGCGTCATCGTTACCGGGAATTACATAATCTACTTCATCGGGGTCGCAGTTGGTATCTACGATAGCAACAACCGGAATACCGAGTTTCTTTGCTTCAGCTACTGCGTTCTTTTCCTTCTTAGGGTCTACTACGAACATTGCGGAGGGAAGTCCCTTCATGTTCTTGATACCGCCGAGGTTTCTCTCGAGGTCGTTTATTTCCTTAACGAGCGAAATTACTTCTTTCTTGGGAAGAAGTTCAAATGTTCCGTCGTCTTCCATTCTGTGGAGTGCGTTAAGACGAGCTATGCTCTTCTTGATGGTCTTGAAGTTGGTAAGCATACCGCCGAGCCATCTCATGTTTACATAGTAGCAGCCTGCTCTTTCAGCCTCTTCCTTGATTGCGTCGGAAGCCTGCTTCTTTGTACCTACGAAAAGAATGTCGCCGCCGTCCATAGAAATCTCTCTGATGAACATATAAGCTTCTTCGAGCTTCTTTACGGTCTTCTGAAGGTCGATGATATATACACCGTTTCTTTCAGTGAAGATGTACTCAGCCATTTTAGGGTTCCATCTTCTTGTGTGATGTCCGAAATGGACGCCTGCTTCAAGCAGCTGCTTCATTGATACTACTGACATTTTTCATGTCCTCCTTTAGGTTTTTTCCACCACGCACGACCTTAGTACGGCAAATCCGGGTATTTCCGGACACCTTACCGCAAATACGCACGTGTGTGTGATAAAAATAAATTAAAAATACCGTCGGGCACAGCCCAACGGTTGATATTATAACACAATATGCTTATCAATTAAAGTCTGCTTTGACGTTATTTACATTTTTTTTACATTTACTTTGCCCTTTCATCTGCCTCTGTACCGTTTTGAGCCTGAACCTGCCGCAGACATTCTTACGCCGATAACAGCCGCGGCAATTACACAAAGGCAGAGTGCACTCCTGTAAACAATGCCGTGTTCTGACGACGGAAACACAAGCGACACCGCAAACAGCACCGCAAGAAACACAGCGCCGCAAAGAGCACCCGTGCCGAGAGATGCATTTTTGCCGAGTTTTCCCGACGCAAATCCTCCCGCAAGCGACGAAACCGCAGCGCAGGCAAATCCGACCGGTGCAAACAGTTTTCCCGGATCCGCATTGCTTTTAAGCACGCACGCGCATAATATGAGCAGCAAAATCCAAAGCAGTGCCGACACCGCCGTTCCGAGACACGCCGATTTTGCCATGCCCGTACCTGTCGCCGCAGCGCCCGGAGCATTTTTAAAGACTTTTCCGGTCTTTCTTTTCTTTTTCAAGTTCAGCACCTCCGTTACGGTATCAATATATGCGCCGTTTTACGAACAAAGAACCCGATTTTAATTATTTTGCAAAAACGCCGTGCAAAAAAGAAGTACGGCACGCTTTTATTCTCGTACCGTACGGTTTGCGACATAACATAATATTGCACAAAGCAGGCAGCATTTACTGTTTTTCTTCCTGCTTTTTAACGCCCGTTACTTTGTATCCGCCCTTGGGAGCCTTTGTATCTCCGTTTTTGAGGTCAACCGTGGAGATTGCCGAACGTCTTACGCGGATCTTGTTTCTGTCGGCGCCTGTCTCTATGGTAATAACGTCGTCCTTGATGTGTGTTACTCTGCCGATAATTCCGCCGATAGTGGTGATCTCGTCGCCGACTTCAAGAGAATTTCTCAGAGCTGCTGCTTCTTTTTCCTGCTTTTTCTGAGGTCTTATCATAAAGAAATAGAAAAAAGCCACGATTGCAACGATATAAATTACCATAACTATCGCCGAGTTTGCCCCGCCCTGCGTTCCGGTGTTTTCGGCAGCCGCGTCGAGCGCATAAAACATATTCTGCATTTAATGTTCCTTCTTTCACAATGAATATTTATCAGAATAACACTATAATATGAACCTGATGTTAATTCAGCATAAATTAATAGTTCAAGTGCGAAAAAATCAAAGTCCGGAACAGCGCAAAGCCGAACCGGACTGTTTTACATTGCTGTTTGCCCTTGTCTTATCTGTCCGCGGTAAGAGCGATAAGCAGCGATTCGTCGTCGTACTGCTCGTCGGGCAGCGTATCCTTTGCGCTCATTTTAAGAGCCGCCTTGTTTCTGCCCTCGAAACCGCATTTATCGCATTTATACAGTATCACAAATCCCTTTTTGGGATCGGGGAACGTCCTCACCGGTCTAAGCACGCCGCGGCAATCGCACGCCCTGTCACCGGGAAGTATATCCACATGAAGCGAACACAGGCATTTCGGGCAGTGATTTCTGCTTGTGCGGCCCAAGGGTTCGACCTTAAATCCGCAGTTTACGCAGACAAAACCCTCGTCGTTTTTTGAAAAACGCTTTGTTTCCATAAAAGCTTTACTTTCCGCCGTTCTCTCTGACGATGGATTCCCAGAGTCCGTTCAGATAAGCCGCGCCGAGCGCTCTGTCGTAAAGTCCGTAGCCCGGTCTGCCCTGTTCGCCCCAGATCATGCGTCCGTGGTCGGGTCTTACGTATCCGTCGAAGTTTACGTCGTATGCAGCTTTCATTATCTCGTACATATCGAGAGAGCCGCATTCCGTCTTATGCGCCGTTTCGTTGAAGTCGCGTCCGCCCATATGCTTGATATTTCTCGCATGAAGGAAGTGTATCTTTCCCTCGCCGCCGAATCTGCGGATAAGGTGCGGAATATCGTTATCGGGATTTACGCCGAGAGAGCCTGTGCAGAGCGTAAGTCCGTTATACGGCGAATCGACAAGCTTTAAAAATCTTTCAAGGTTCTTTTCGTTTGTGATTATTCTCGGAAGTCCGAATATGCCCCATGGCGGATCGTCCGGATGTATTGCCATCTTGACGTCGTATTCCTCGCAAACGGGTATAATTGCCTTTAAGAAATACTCTGTATTCTTCCAGAGCGCCTCTTCGTCGATGCTCTTATACTCGTCGAGCAGCGCGTCAAGTCCCGCCTTTGTATAGCTTGCGTCCCAGCCGGGCAGCGAAAGGTCGCCCTTTCTCGGATCCATTGCAAGAACCTCTGCGTCGCGGTAGATAAGCGACGTCGAACCGTCGGCATTCTTATAATCAAGGCTTGAGCGCAGCCAGTCGAACACCGGCATAAAGTTATAGCATATTACCTTAACGCCCGCCTTTCCGAGACGTCTGATATTCTCGCAGTAAACCTCGATATACTTATCTCTCGAAGGCTTGCCGAGTTTGATGTCCTCATGCACCGGAACGCTCTCGACTATATCGAACACAAGTCCGTGATCTGAACATTTCTTTTTTATGTCCTCTATCGCCTCAGTCGGCCAGACCTCTCCCGGAGGAACGGAATAAACCGCCGAAACGACGCTTCTCATTGCAGGTATCTGCGATATGTATTCCAGCGTTACCGGATCACTGTCGCCGTACCAGCGAAAACTCATTTTCATGTTTGTTTTCTCCTTATTATATATAAATTGTTTATTTTGCCTTTGCTTTCTGTATGCGTATATCGCTTCCCTCAAATCTGAACGAACGGAAACTGCCTATAAGCCTTGACGTTATTCTGTCGTCGTAGGTTTTCTTGAAAAGCTGTGTATTATCGAGGTTTGTGCTTATTATCATAGGCTTTGCGCCGTTAATGCGCGTGTTTATGAGATTATACAGCACGGACTGCGTAAAGGAATTGACAAATTCCGTGCCGAGATCGTCTATGATAAGCAGGTCGCACGAGAAAAATCTGTCAGTCTCGTTTCCTGCGTTCTCGTCGCGCTCAAATCTCGAAAGCTCAAACGCACGTATTATATTCTGCGCGCTTTCATATACGACGTCATAGCCTTTTTCGATTATTCCGCGTGCGACAGCCGTCGTGAGATGGGTTTTGCCAAGTCCCGTCTTTCCTATAAACAAAAGGTTTGACGCATTTTCAGGGTTTCCGAAATCGCTGACGTACTTTTTCGACTTTTCCAAAATACTCGACATGACCTGTCTCGGGCTGAGCTTGCCGTCGGGAGCTTTATCAGAATAAAAGTCAAGTTCAAAGTTTTCAAAGCCCTGATGTTTGAGAGTGCTCCCCAATCCCGCGCTTTCAAAAGCCGCCTGCGCCAGCGCTTTTCTCTTGCAGGAACACATTTCTACGCCTACATATCCCGTGTCGCGGCATTTAGGGCAGGTATATTTAACTTCCGTAAAATCTTCGGCAAATCCGTTTTGTTTCAACAACTCTTTTCTGTGATTCTGAAGATCGAGATTTTCTTTTTTCAGCTTTGCCATACGTTCTTCAAGCCCGTCTTTGCCCATGAGAGCCGCACGGTACACGTTAAGTCCCGTAAGAGAAAGAGCGTGGTCTATCTCTTTTATCATAGGACATTTTTCGTAGACAAGCTCTGTATGCTCAGCCGCCGTCTGTTCGGCGCGTTTTCTTCTTGCCTCGATAAGCTCGTCAGCTTTTTTTACCGCGGTTTCCGGATATGACATAAAAATCCGCACCGTCCTTTCAGCATTATTTCGATTGTATTTTATCACATTTAATTCTTCAAGTCAATATTTATACGCAAACACGGCACGATTTTTGTAAAATTTTATTTTTATGTAAATTTTCGCTTTTCTTCGCAAAAGAGCATTTTTGTATTGAACAAAGCGCGGTTTTATGGTAAAATAAACACGGAAACCAACTCATAAAGGAAGATAATCCATGTGCAAAAAAACAATCACGGCAATGAGCGGAGGCGTTGACTCATCTGTTGCGGCTCTGTTATTAAACGAGCGCGGATACGAAAACGTCGGCATAACCTTAAAGCTTTACGACAACGAGGACGTCGGAATATCGCGCGAAAAGACCTGCTGCAGCATAGATGACATAAACGACGCGCAGAGAGTCTGCGCAAAGCTCGGAATACCGCACTACGTATTCAACTTTTCTGACGATTTTGCAAAATACGTCATAGACAACTTTACCGAAACGTACCTCTGCGGAAAAACGCCAAATCCCTGCATCGAATGCAACAGGCATATAAAGTTCAGAATTCTTCTTGAGCGCGCAAAGCAGATGGATTTTGATTATATTGCGACGGGTCACTATTGCAGCACGGAACGCGACAGCGCTACGGGACGGTATATGTTAAAGAAAGCTCTCGACGACACCAAGGATCAGACATATGTTCTGTACATGCTGACGCAGGAGCAGCTCTCGCATACGCTTTTCCCTCTCGGAGGAATGACAAAGAAGCAGGTGCGCGAAATAGCCGAGCAAAGCGGTCTTATAAACGCGCGCAAGCACGACAGCCAGGACATATGCTTTGTCAAGGACGGCGACTACCGTTCGTTTATCGAAAACCGCACGGGAAAGCACTTTGAATGCGGCGACTTCCGTCTTGCCGACGGCACAAAAGTCGGCACTCACAAGGGCATTATCGGCTACACCACCGGACAGCGAAAAGGTCTCGGCATTGCGTACTCAGAGCCGTTATACGTCGTGAGCAAGGACGTTGAAAACAACGTGGTCACGGTCGGAAAGCAAAACGAGCTGTTTTCAAAAAGAGTAAAGGTAAAAGACGTAAACTTCATGCCGTTTGAAAGCCTTTCGTCGCCTATGAAAATAAACGCAAAACTGCGCTACAAGCAAAAGGAAAGTCCGTGTACCATGTTTCCCGACGGCGAAAACTCGGTAATTCTCGAATTCGACGATCCTCAGAGAGCCGTTACATCGGGACAGGCAGCCGTTTTCTATGACGGAGAGTACGTTGTCGGCGGCGGCACGATAGTATGACCTTGCGCTTTTAAGGCAGTTTATGTTCTTTTTTCAAAAAAGGTCTTGACAAAATATTTTTTACATGATATAATAATCAAGCTGTCGAAAGCACGGCGGCATTTTATATCAAACGGAAAGATGGCTGAGCTGGTCTAAGGCGCACGACTGGAAATCGTGTTTCGGCTAATACCCGAACCAGGGTTCGAATCCCTGTCTTTCCGCCATAACAGAACTGCGGTTTTAATATGAGCCGCAGTTCTTTTTTATTGTTTTCCAAGTTGCAAAGGACAAAAAACAAGTCCGGAAAAGCTCCGGACCTGCGTTATAATATTCATCTTTTCCGTGCGATACTGCCGGCACGCACGTTTTTTATCTTTCTTCAAGAATATCGGCAATTCTCTTGCACGCAAAGCCGTCGCCGTAAGGATTGCTTGCGTGTGCCATTGCGTTATACGCGTCTTTATCCTCAAGCAGCTGCTTGAAGTTCTTATATATGACGTCCTCGTTTGTTCCGACAAGCTTTAAGGTTCCCGCTTTTATGCCCTCGGGACGTTCCGTCGTATCGCGCATTACAAGCACGGGTTTTCCGAGCGACGGAGCCTCCTCCTGTATTCCGCCGCTGTCGGTGAGTATCATATAGCTGCGCGAGAGGAAGTTATGGAAGTCAAGCACTTCCAACGGTTCGATTATGTGTATTCTGTCGCAGCCTCCGAGTTCTTCATCGGCGGCTTTTCTTACGACGGGATTCATATGTATCGGATATATCGCCTTTACGTCGGGGTGCTCGTCCATTATACGGCGTATCGCCCTGAACATATGGTGCATGGGTTCTCCGAGATTTTCGCGTCTGTGCGCGGTTATCACTATAAGGCGGCTGCCCGACGCCCATTCAAGTTCGGGGTGGGTATAATCGGCGCGCACCGTCGTTTTGAGCGCGTCTATCGCGGTGTTTCCGGTAACGTATATGCTGTCCGGATCTTTTCCCTCTTTAAGCAGATTCTGCTTTGAAAGCTCTGTCGGTGCAAAATTGTATTTTGATATTATGCTTACCGCCTGACGGTTAAATTCTTCGGGATACGGAGAATAGATATTATACGTGCGCAGTCCTGCCTCGACGTGTCCGACGGGTATTTGCAGATAAAAGCAGGCAAGCGCCGTGACAAACGTCGTCGAAGTGTCGCCGTGGACAAGCACGACATCGGGTTTTACCTCTTCAAGCACGCTCTTTATGCGGTTCAGTATATTTGTCGTTATATCGAAAAGCGTCTGCTTATCTTTCATTACCGAAAGGTCATAATCCGGCACTACGCCGAAAGCCTCAAGCACCTGGTCGAGCATCTGTCTGTGCTGTCCCGTAACGCACACAACGGTATTTATGTTTTTTCTTGTTTTCAGCTCATTTACAAGCGGACACATCTTTATTGCCTCCGGACGTGTTCCGAATACAAGCATTACTGTTTTCATAAATTTCTCCCATTACAGATAGTAATAATAAAACTTTTTATTATTTTACCGCAAATGCGCATATTTTGCAATACATTTGGGACAAATAAATTTCCTGCTGCGGGATTTGTACGGCAGGAACAAATTAAAATCAATATTTTTACACAAAAATCTTTGAACGCGGTTCAAAACTTATTGAAAATGTCATGGTGCTTTCTGACGTTTAAGTTTCTGTCAAGAAAAGCCATGTAAAGACCTTCGGTCATATGCGATTCTTCTATCGGGTGAAGATCCGCAACGGGAGAGGTGAAAAGTCCCTGCACAATATATCCGACGCCGAGTTTTGAAAAAGTCTCAAGCTCGGATTCAAGGTACGGCAGTCTCTCATCCTCCGTCGGCGCGCCCCAGCAGCATTCGGTAATAAGAAACGGCTTTCCGAAAGTCTCTATATAATCCATAAGTTCGACAGTCTCGGCTTCAAACACGTCCTTTGGCTTATTATGCTGATTATACGGGTGCAGGCTTATTACGTCAACGGACGGCGCAAGTCTTGTAACATCGCGTATTTTCTTTTCACCGTTGAAATAGCAGCACTGAGAGCCGACGGTTATTCTTCTGCCGTCAACGGTTCTGAGTACGCGTATCATTTCTTCGAGAAATTCCGAAACCTTCTTGAATGCGCGGTCGGTTCCGTAAACATTGTTATAAGGCTCGTTTGCAATGTCATGCATGAGTATATCGGCGTTAAACGTCGTTGCGAACAGTTCTTTGTAAAGGTGCTGAAAATACGACGTGCTCATATACATTTTTGCCGCAAGCTCCGTGGCATTATATGATTTTTCGGGACTGTCGAGTATTTTTTCGCGCATGATTTTCAAATTGACATATCGTGTTTCGAGCGATTCGCATTTTGCATCAAAGACGGTGCTTGCGGCAAGCTTTGCGAAGAAATATCGTGCAAGCTCACTTAAAACGCAGTTTTCGGACGGTTTTGCAAGCCGCGATTCCTTTTTCATAGGCGAAATTATATCGGAGATCTCGCCGCTGCCGCGAAGTCCGCAGACTTTTCCGAAACTCAGATTTTCAAACACGTTTTTTCATAAGCTTCATACGTAAAATGAAAAAAGTCATGGCAGAAATAATCCTGCGCCGAGTAATATTCGGTATACGCGCCCTTTTCAAATATGCAGTAAGATCCTGCCTCGATATAAACAAATTTCCCGTCAACCGACACATATGCCGGAGTTTTGAAAAGCACAAAAAGATTCTTTTCCGGAAGTCCGTTCTTGCGCAGACAGCGAAAACTCTTGCGGCATTCGTAATTTACGGTTATATCCCTGATTATCATAATAAAAAATTCCGTCCGATACGTTTTTATATTAATATAACATTCGATTTCTTCATTGTCAAACGGTTTTGGGCGCACACCCAAAAGAACCGCGCCGAAAAAGCGCGGTTGGTGCATTATTCGAGTTCAGCCGTGCCGTCGTTAAGTTCCATAAGCTTCGATACGGTTACAAAGCTGTATCCTCTTTCTTTGAGTTCGGGAAGAATTACCTTTAGTGCGTCGGGCGTCGGGCTGCCTTTTACGTTATAGTCGTGAAACAGAATTATATCTCCGTTCTGAAGATTGCCCAACACCGTATTTACAACGGACGAGACCGGAGGTCTTGACCAGTCGCGCGTGTCCTGACGCCACGACCACAGCACCGGAGTGCAGTCGTAGCTTTCTATGGTCTTGATAATCCCGTCGTCGAAATATCCTCCGGGAGAACGGAACAGCCGCGGCGCTTTGCCCGTGATGTCCTCAACTATTTTCTGAGTTTTTTCTATCTCCTCCAAAAGTTCAGACGCGCCTATTACTTTCATTTTCGGGTGTGAATAGGTGTGGTTTCCTATCTCGTGTCCCTCGTCAAACTCGCGCTTTACAAGTTCGGGATTTTTTTCGGCGTTCTGCCCTATTACAAAAAACGTAGCCTTTGCGTCATATTTTTTAAGAATATCGAGTATCTGCGCGGTATATTCCGTATGAGGGCCGTCGTCAAAGGTAAGAGCCACATATTTTCCCGCAGAACGGTTTGCGGCAAACACGTCGTTTTTTCCTGCGGCGCAGACCGCGCACGAAAGCAAAAGCGTCGCAAAACAAGCATATAAAAGTACAAAAATTCTCTTTTTCATATTATCCTACGCTTCTTTCTTATCCGAAATCTTCAAGAGAACAAAATTCGTAGCCCTTGGCTTTCATGTCCTTTATAAAGCTTTCGATAATTGCGGCGTTTGTGCTTGACGTCGGGTGAAACAGTGCGACGCAGCCGTTATGCACGCGTGATTCCACAAGAGAAAGAGCCTTGTCGGGCGGCATTTGTCTGTTTTCGTCCCAGTCTGCATATGCAAGACTCCAGAAAACCGTCTTATATCCGAGTTTGTTTGCCATTTCCAGATTCAGCTTTGAAAAAGTACCCTCCGGCGGTCTGTAATACTTATCCACTTCAAAGCCGCACTTTTCGCGAACGACGTCCTCCAGTCCGCAAAGCTCCGCCTTAAAGGTTTCAAAATCCGTAACTCCGCTCATGTTCCTGTGCGACTTTGTATGATTGCATACAAGGTGTCCTTCGTCCTTCATTCTCTTTACAAGTTCCGTATTTTCCTTTGCTATCTGCGGCAGAATAAAAAAGGCTCCGGGAACGTTCTGCTCTTTCAATACATTCAGTATCTTTTCGACGTTTCCGTTTTCGTATCCTGCGTCAAAAGTAAGATATATTTTCTTTTCATCGGGATTTCCGAGATATATCGCGCCGTTTTCCTTTGCAAATCCGCTTGCTTCGGGACAGCATTGAGGCTGGACGTTATCCTTTGCAGGCTTGAAATACCAGCCTATGCTTTCGGATCTTACCCTGTGCGGAACCGAAAAACACAGCGTCAGCAAAAACAGCGCGGCAAGCATCTTTTTTTTCATTTTTTCACATCTCCTCGCATTTTTGATGCCGTTTTTATTGTCTGCGTTTTACGTGAGCTTTATTATGCCCATTTTTACCTTTATGCTGCATAATCATTGTATAAAACCGCATTTATGCACTTTAATATTCACTTAAAAAGTGCCTGTTTTTGACGCATATATTGTAAAGAATATAACAATCATAAGATTAATTGCATAAAAAATGTAAATTCAAGCCGCAATCTATTGATTTCGGCAAAAAGCGGTGGTATAATTCAGACAATAAAAAAATTCTTGCAAAAAAGGTGACGAAAATGGATAAGACAAAAATCAAAAAGGTAGTTCTCGCATATTCCGGAGGACTTGATACATCGATCATTATTCCGTGGCTCAAGGAAAACTACAACAACTGCGAAGTAATCGCCGTTTCCGGAAACGTAGGTCAGGCGGACGAGCTCGAAGGTCTTGAAGAAAAGGCTCTAAAAACCGGCGCGTCGAAACTCTACGTTGAAGATCTCACCGATGAATTTGTAGACGATTTCATTGTTCCTACCGTAAAGGCAGGAGCGCTGTACGAAAAATATATGCTCGGCACAAGTTTCGCACGTCCCGTAATCGCAAAGCGTCTTGTTGAAATTGCTCTCAAAGAGGGCGCGGACGCGATCTGCCACGGCTGCACGGGCAAAGGCAACGACCAGGTTCGTTTTGAGCTTGCGGTAAAGGCTCTCGCACCCGATATGCCGATCATCGCACCCTGGCGTGAGTGGAACATAAAGAGCCGTGAGGAAGAAATCGAATATGCCGAGGCTCACAACGTTCCCCTTAAAATAAATCGTGAAACCAACTATTCAAAGGACAAGAATCTCTGGCATCTCTCGCACGAAGGTCTTGATCTCGAGGACACGGGAAACGAACCCAAGTACGAAGAAAAGGGATTTCTTGAAATGGGCGTATCTCCCATCGACGCTCCCGACAAGCCCACCTACATAACTCTCGATTTTGAAAAAGGCGTTCCCGTTGCATTCAACGACAAGAAGATGAGCGCAAAGGAAATAGTTCTCGCACTCAACAAGGTCGGCGGTGAAAACGGAATCGGACTTCTCGACATAGTTGAAAACCGTCTTGTAGGCATGAAGTGCCGCGGCGTATACGAAACTCCCGGCGGAGCTATTCTGTATGCGGCTCACGAATACCTCGAAACGCTCACGCTTGACAAGATGACCGCCCACAAAAAAGAAGAGCTTGCAATTACATTCGCGGAACTCGTATACAACGGTCAGTGGTTCTCGCCTTTGCGCGAAGCTCTGAGTGCCTTTGTCGACAAGACTCAGGAAACCGTAACGGGTAAAGTTAAGCTCAAGCTCTACAAGGGCAACATCATAAAAGCAGGCGCATGGAGCGACTACACGCTGTATTCCGAAGAAGTCGCAACTTTCGGCGAGGATCACGTTTACAACCAGGCAGACGCTACGGGCTTTATCAACCTCTACGGACTTCCCACAACGGTTCGCGCACGCGCTCAGAAAAACTGGAAAAAGTAACTGATACAAAAATACATATCGGGGCAAGCATAAACTTGCCCTCATGCTGTTTCAAAAGTGTATAAAACTTTTCGGGCAAAGCCCGATTTTGGCAAAAATTGAAAAACTCCGGGGACACGCGCCGCGGATTTTTCTCCGATAGATTCGCGAGTGTCGAAAACGTCAGTTTTTGGCATGAGGCGCGAGCGCACGAATCTGTTTCGTGCCGTAAACGAAGTTTGCGGCACGCTCAGGGCAAGCATAAACTTGCCCTGAATTTAATTATTGACATCGCTCAATTTGACACCGCATAACAAATGAAAGGTTAGCTGAAAAATATGAAAATGTGGCAGGGACGGTTCAAAAAGGAAGAGGACGAAAGCGTAAACGACTTCAACTCCTCCATCTCCTTTGACAGCCGTATGTACAAAGAGGACATCACGGGAAGCATAGCGCACGCAAGAATGCTCGGAAACACGGGTATTATCGACAAGGACGAAAGCTTAAAAATAATCGACGGTCTGAAAGGTATTCTCTCGGACATAGAGAGCGGAAAGCTTGAGTTCGATCCCAAGGCGGAGGACATTCATATGTTCGTCGAACAAGTGCTTACGGAACGCATAGGCGACGCCGGAAAGCGGCTTCACACCTCGCGCAGCAGAAACGATCAGGTTGCTCTCGACACAAGAATGTATCTTCTCGGTCAGATAGACGAGGTAACTGCGCTTATAAAAAATCTATCCCACGTCATAATCGAAAAGGCAAAATCAAACATCTCGACGGTCATGCCCGGATACACTCATCTTCAGCGCGCTCAGCCGGTCACTCTCGCACACCAGCTTCTTGCGTATGCACAGATGTTAAAGCGCGACGTGCAGCGCCTTTGCGACTGCCGCGAAAGAACAAATATAATGCCTCTCGGCTCCTGCGCTCTTGCAGGCACCACCTACCCTATCGACAGGCTTTCGGTCGCGGACGAACTCGGATTTTCCGGCGTTACGCAGAACAGCATAGACGGAGTTTCAGACAGGGATTTCGTGCTTGAACTCGCATTCTGCCTGTCGGCTGTCATGATGCACCTTTCAAGATTTTCCGAAGAAGTAATACTCTGGTGCAGCAGCGAATTCGGATTTATGGAGCTTGACGACGCATTCGCAACAGGTTCGTCAATAATGCCGCAGAAGAAAAACCCGGACATTGCCGAGCTTGTACGCGGCAAGACCGGACGCGTTTACGGATCTCTCATGACTCTGCTCACCGTTATGAAGGGACTTCCTCTTGCCTACAACAAGGATATGCAGGAGGACAAGGAAGCTGTATTCGACGCTCTCGACAACACAAAGCTCTGTCTTGAAATATTCACAAAAATGCTCGACACCGCCTCGTTCCGCACCGAAAAGCTCCGCGCCGCGGCAGGATTCGGATTTATAAACGCGACGGACTGTGCGGATTATCTTGTCAAAAAGGGTATGCCGTTCAGACAGGCTTACAAGATCGTCGGCGAGCTGGTTGCGGTATGCATCGAAAAGAACACGACGTTTGAAAAGCTGCCTCTCGAAGAATACAGGAAAGTATCCGACGTATTTGACGGCGGAGTATATGCGGCAGTCGACCTTGACGCCTGCGTAAACGGCAGAAGCGTTATCGGAGGACCTGCGGAAAGCGCGGTAAAGGCACAGATAGCGGAACTCGAAAGCTTTTTCAATGATTAAGGAGGACGGTTTTATGAGCGGCACAAAGAAAATTAACGCCGGTATAATCGGTGCAACGGGATATGCGGGCTGCGAACTTTTCAGACTGCTTACCTGTCACAAAAACGTAAACATAAGCGCGGTATCCTCTTCAAGCTTTGAGGGAAAACAGCTTTCCGAAATATATCCGGCTCTCTCAGGCAAAGGCGACATGGTTCTCTGCGGCATGGACGAGGTTATAGAAAAATCCGACGTCATCTTTGCGGCTCTTCCGCACGGGCTTTCGGAACCTCTTGCCGAAAAATGCATATCGGCAGGCAAAGTGCTTATAGATCTCGGCGCGGATTTCAGACTTTACGACAAAGACGACTACAAAAAGTGGTACGGACTTGATTTCAAATATCCGTCCTTACACAAAAAAGCGCTCTACTGTCTGCCCGAAATTAACAGGGACAAAATCAAAAGCGTAGATATAATCGCAAATCCCGGCTGCTATCCGACAAGCATTGCTCTCGGACTTATGCCGGCGCTCAAAAACGATCTTTGCTTTACGGACGGCATTATAATAGACTCAAAGAGCGGCGTTACGGGCGCAGGACGTTCTCTCACCCAGAATACGCACTATCCCGACACAAACGAGGCTTTCTCGGCTTATAAGGCAGGTCTTCACAGACATACTCCCGAAATCGAACAGACATTGAGTATTCTTTCGGGCAAGGAAATAAACGTCACCTTTGTTCCTCATCTGCTGCCGGTAAACCGAGGCATTCTCTCGACAATATACATAAAGACAAACAGAAATTTTGACGAAATATACAACTGCTACAAGGACGCTTACAAAGACGAAAAATTCGTGCGCGTAATGCCGCAGAACTCATATGCAAACATCAAAAACGTAAGAATGTCAAACTACTGCGACATATCTCTGCATTTTGACGCGCACACATCTACGCTTATAATCACAAGCGCGATAGACAACATGGTTAAAGGCGCTGCCGGACAGGCAATACAGAACATGAACATACGCTTCGGCTTTGACGAGGACGAGGCTCTGACCATGCTTGCGCCATCTTTCTGACAAACGGGGTGAATAATATGAACGAAACAAAGATAAAACGCGCCGAGGGCGGTATTACATATCCTCTGGGCTTTAAGGCTTCGGGTATACACTGCGGACTTCGCAAAAACAAGAACAAAAAAGATCTTGCTCTCATACTTTCCGATACCGAGTGCGACGCCGCCGCAATCTATACAACAAACAAGGTGTACGGCGCACCCATAAAGGTGACAAGATTGCACCTTGAAAACGGAAAAGCGCGCGCCGTCATATGCAACAGCGGAAACGCCAACACCTGCAATCCCGACGGCGTTGAAAAGGCAGAGACCATGTGCAAGGCTCTTTCAGAAAAGCTCGGAATCGACGAAAACGACGTCGTTGTAGCCTCCACCGGCGTAATAGGTCAGACGCTTGACGTACAGCCCATAATAAACGGCATACCGACGCTTATTTCGGAGCTTGACAGCTCACCGGAGGCAGGATACTGCGCCGCAGCCGCAATAATGACCACCGACACAAGGCTTAAACAGATCGCCGCCGAGATCACGCTTTCGGGAAAGACTGTAAAAATAGGCGGAATGGCAAAAGGTTCCGGCATGATAAGTCCCAACATGGCGACAATGCTCTGCTTTATAACGACAGACGCCGACATTGATTACACGGTGCTGCGTCCTCTGCTCAAAGAGGTTGCCGACAAGACCTTTAACATGATAAGCGTAGACGGCGACACAAGCACCAACGACACACTCTGCGTCCTCGCGTCCGGAAAAGCCGGGAACGCACGCATAACACAGCAGAACGGAGAGGATTACGAAAGCTTTAAGGCAGGTCTTGAGTACGTATGCAAATATCTTGCGCGCAAAATGGCTGCCGACGGAGAGGGTGCGACAAAGCTGCTCGAATGTAAGATACGCGGCTGCTCGGATTATCAGAAAGCGCGCGTGCTTGCAAAATCCGTTATAAATTCTCCGCTTGTAAAAACGGCTATGTTCGGTTCCGACGCAAACTGGGGACGAGTGCTCTGCGCTCTCGGATATGCCGGAGTTGAATTCGATCCCGAAAAGGTTGAAGTAAACTTTATATCGAATTCCGGCGAAATAAACGTCTGCAAAAACGGCGGAAACGTAAACTTCGACGAGGACAAGGCAAAAACCGTTCTCAGCGCAGACGCGGTTACAATCGACGTTGATATGCACGAGGGCGACAGCACCGCAACGGCATTCGGCTGCGATTTAAGCTACGAATATGTGCGCATAAACGGCGACTACCGCTCATAAATTATTTTTTGCGAAAGGCAGCACTTCTATGTTTATCTCAAATATCGACAAGGCAAAGGTACTTATCCAGGCTCTGCCTTACATACAGGAATACTACGGAAAGACCGTCGTTGTAAAGTACGGCGGAAACGCAATGACGAACGACGGTTTAAAGCAGGCGGTAATATCCGACCTTGTGCTGCTTAAGCTCGTCGGAATAAACGTCGTTCTTGTACACGGCGGCGGGCCCGAAATATCGTCAATGCTTGACAGGCTCGGCGTTGAAACCAAGTTTATAAACGGTCTGAGATACACCTCTGACGAGGCGGTTGAAGTCGTACAGATGGTGCTTGCCGGAAAGACAAACAAGGATCTTGTAAACAAGATAAACGCAATCGGCGGCAGCGCCGTCGGTCTTTCGGGCATAGACGGAGGTCTTATAAAGGCTAAAAAGCTGTCCGACGGCATAAACGATTTCGGAAACGTCGGAGAAATAGTCGAAGTCAACACAAAGATCGTGACCGACAACATAAAGAACGGATTTATTCCCGTAATCGCAACGGTTGCGACGGGCTGCGACGGAGAAAGTCCCGTATACAACATAAACGCAGACACTGCGGCTGCCGAAATTGCAATAGCTCTCGGCGCGGAAAAGCTTATTCTGCTTACCGACATAAAGGGACTTATGAGAGACGTAAAGGACGAGGACTCGCTTATATCCGTCGTAAAGCTCTCGGAAATAGAAACGCTGAAAGCCGAAGGCATAATCAAGGGCGGCATGATTCCCAAAGTTGACTGCTGCGCTCAAACCGTAAAAAACGGCGTAAAGCGCGCCCACATAATCGACGGCAGGCTGCTTCACTCAATACTCATAGAAATGCTTTCCGATGAAGGTATCGGAACAATGTTTACCGAATAAAACAAACTTACATTATTTAAAGAGAAATTAAAGATGAATACAAAAGAACTCGATCAGAAATACATAATGTCAACATATTCGCGCCACGAGCCGGTTATTGACCATGCAAAGGGCTGCGTACTGTACGGCGAGGACGGAAAAGAGTATCTCGATTTCGGCAGCGGCATAGGAACGCTCAGTCTCGGCTCCTGCGACAAAGGTTACATTTCGGCTGTCACGGCGCAGCTTGAAAAAACTCAGCACGTTTCAAACTACTTTGCAAGCGCTCCAGCCTCTCATCTTGCCGAAAAGCTCATGACGCTTACCGGATATTCCAAAGTCTTTTTTTGCAACTCAGGCGCCGAAGCCAACGAATGTGCGATAAAAATTGCACGCAAATACAGTTTTGACAAGTACGGCAAAAACAGAAACGCCATAATCACCTTTGACAAGTCGTTTCACGGCAGAACCGTAACCACTCTTTCCGCAACGGGTCAGGACGTTTTTCACAACTACTTTTTCCCGTTTACAGAAGGTTTCAGATACTGCGAATTCAACAACAAAGACGCTCTTAAAGCGGCGCTTACCGACGACGTTTGTGCTGTCATGTTCGAGTGCATACAGGGCGAAGGCGGCGTAAACGTTATGGACAGAGATTTTGCGGCATTTATGAAAGAACAGTGCGAAAAGCGCGACATACTGCTTGTATGCGACGAGGTTCAGACCGGCGTCGGAAGAACCGGAACGCTGTATTCGTTTGAGTCTTTCGGAATAAAACCGGACGTTTTCACAAGCGCAAAAGGTCTTGCGGGCGGACTTCCGATAGGCGCTGCGATAGTCGGTGAAAAGTGCGCGGACATTCTCACTCGCGGAACTCACGGCTCTACTTTCGGCGCAAATCCCGTTTCATGCGCCGCAGCGAACTACGTTATCTCAAAAATAAGCGAAAAAAGCTTTCTTGAAAACGTAAAACAAAACGGCGAATATCTCGGAAACGCGCTTTCAAAAATAGGCGGCAGCAAAAATCTCGGCGTCCGCGGCAAAGGGCTTATGCTCGGCATAAAAACAAGCGTTCCCACGTCGGAATTTGCCGACAAGGCTCTCGAAAACGGCTTATTTGTACTCACAGCCGGCAAAGACGTTATAAGAATTCTGCCTCCGCTTGTTATAACCAAAGAGGAAATCGACAAGGGCGTCGCTATTCTTGAAAAAACCTTCTCTCAATTCTGAAAAATTCAAAAGGAAGATACAAAGATGAAAAAAGACTTACTTAAAATGCAGGATCTTTCCAAAGACGAGCTTATGAACTTGCTTGAGCTTGCGGAAAAGCTGAAATACGAAAAAAAGCACGGAATACCGCACGAAATTTTAAAGGGCAAAACCCTCGGCATGATTTTTGAGAAATCCTCGACGAGAACCCGTATATCCTTTGAAACCGGCATTTATCAGCTCGGCGGAACAGGTTTATTTTTAAGCTCCAAGGAAACGCAGCTCGGCAGAGGAGAGCCTATAAAGGACACTGCGCGCGTACTTTCACGCTATCTTGACGGAATTATGATACGCACTTTCGGTCAGGAGATTGTCGAAGAGCTTGCGGAATATGCGTCAATCCCCGTCATAAACGCTCTTACGGACTATGCGCACCCGTGTCAGGTTCTTGCGGACTTACTTACGATAAAAGAATACAAAGGCGGATTTGACGGCAAAAAAATGTGCTTTATCGGTGACGGAAACAACATGGCAAACTCTCTTATCGTCGGCGGACTGCTTGCCGGAATGGACGTTGCGGTTGCAACGCCGAAAGATTACCGTCCGGACAAGTCTGTACTTGACTTTGCCGCAAAATACGGCTCTAAGTTTGCGCTTACGACAAGTATTACCGACGCCGCACGCGATTCCGACGCCGTATTTACCGACGTATGGTCAAGCATGGGCATGGAAGGCGAAATTGAAAAGAGAAAGAAAGATTTTGCCGGATTCCAGATAAACGACGAGGTCATGGCTGCCGCAAACAAGGGTGCTATCGTTCAGCACTGTCTGCCGGCTCACCGCGGAGAAGAAATCACAGCCGAGGTCTTTGAGGCTCATGCGAACGAGATATTTGACGAGGCTGAAAACAGGCTTCATGCTCAGAAAGCCGTTATGGCAACGCTGATGAAGTGACGCTGAGCTGAGCGCGGTTTTTTGAGCGGCTTTTGATTATTTGGGGCTAAAACGGGAAATTCTCTTCAAAGTGCAGCTTTGTACTGACGCTTTTCTGCGGAGTAAAGTCCTCCTACGAGGAAAAAGTGGGCGTATAAAGTCGCACATGGCAGTGAATAATCTGTTTCCGCCTAAATCAAGCAACACTCACCCAAGCGAAAAAAATAAGCACCCCGTCAAGTAAGGTGCTTATCATAGTAAACCGTAAAAGTTTTTTGTTCGGAGGAATTAAGCTCCGTGCCGGAAAAGACCGCGCCGTCAAGGCTCATAAATTCCCAGACAGATAATTCGTCAATTCTGAACCTGAACGCGCTCGACACGCCGAATGTCAGCTCGATAATGCCGTCGTCAACAATGTTCAAATGTCCGTCGCGTCCGATTATCAGATCTTCTCCGTCGGGATTCTTTATGCTTGCATATTTTACGTGCGTGTCATGCAGCTTTTTGCATATCATTCTGCTCTGCGCCGCGTTTTTGCCGCCGGACGAAAATTTCCCGAAAACCGCGGATATTATACCCATATTCAAACTATCTCCGTATCAGAAAATACGAATTTATTTTACCACAGGCATTATCAATAACGCAATATATATATTGTAACATTTTTGTGTGCGGCAAATGTTTGTAGATACGTCCAAAAATGCCGCGTTTATATGCGTCAAAGTCTACACTTCACCGATGTGCGGCTTATTGACAAACACCGCGTATTATTATATAATAGTTTGTCGGGGGCTGTGCGCAGATGCGCACTCTCCGTCTGAAAAGGAACACACAAAATATAAATTGAAAGGTGAGCTAATCAAAATGCTAACTGCAATTTCAGGAATTAACTGGGGCGACGAAGGAAAGGGACGTATGGTCGATCTTCTTTCGGAAAACGCCGACTACGTCGTAAGATACCAGGGCGGAAACAACGCCGGTCACACCGTTATCAACGAGTACGGAGAATTCAAGCTCAATCTTCTCCCGTCGGGTATTTGCCGCAAAAACGTCGTCAACATCATGGGAAACGGAATGGTTATAGACCTTGCGCATCTTGTAGGCGAAATTGAAAGAGTCAGAGAAAAGGGCGTTTCCGTTTCTCCCGAAAATCTCAAAATAAGCGACAAAGCGACTATCGTTCTTCCCTACCATGTTCAGCTTGACATTCTTGAAGAAACCCGCCTCACACAGGTCACCGGCAAGCCCTACGGCTCTACAAGACGCGGAATAGCTCCCGTCTACGGCGACAAATACATGAAAAAGACCATCAGAATGTCCGACCTTTTCTTTGAGGACGATCTTCGCGAAAATGTGAAAGACATCGTTACATGGAAAAATCTTCTCATTCACAACGGCTACGGTGCGGACGAAGTTAAGCCCGAGGACATAATGGACTGGCTCCACACCTACGGCGAAAAATTAAAGCCTTACGTTACCGACGTCGGCAAAATTCTCTACGAGGCAAACAAATCCGGCAAGAGCATTATTTTCGAGGCTCAGCTCGGGGCTTTGCGCGATATTGATTTCGGTATTTATCCTTACACTTCATCATCTTCCACAATTTCGGCTTACGCTCCCATAGGCGCCGGTATTCCCGGAATGAAGCTTGACAAGAGCATAGGCATTATGAAGGCGTATTCGACTTGCGTAGGCGCAGGTCCGTTCACCGTAAGAATGTCGGGAGATGAAGCCGAAGAACTCAGAAAAGCCGGCAACGAATACGGTGCGGCAACCGGCAGACCGAGAGAAGTAGGCGCGTTTGACGTGGTTGCGTCCAAGTACGGCGTAATGCTTCAGGGCACCGACGAGGTTGCGCTGACAAAGCTTGACGTGCTTTCGTATCTTGACAAGATTCCCGTCTGCGTTGCATACGATATTGACGGCGAAATTACAACAGATTTTCCCTGCGGAAAGCGTCTTGACATCGCAAAGCCGGTTATAAAGTACCTTGACGGCTGGAAATGCGACATTTCGGCTTGCAGAAAGCTTGAAGATCTTCCCGAAAAGGCAAGAGAGTACATTGATTTCATCTCAAAGTCCGTCGGCTGTTATATCAAATATATTTCCGTCGGCGCAAGCAGAGAGGCATATATAGAAGCATAACAACAAGGGTGTTGGGGTTTTAACTTCGGCACCCTTAACTTTAAAAATACGGAGGAAAAACTGTGTCAAAGGCTTATTTGATTTTGGAAAACGGCAGGATTTTCGAGGGTGAATCCTTCGGAGCAAAAGCCGAAACAACCGGCGAAGTCGTATTCACGACCGGAATGACGGGGTACCTTGAAACGCTCACCGATCCGAGCTATTCTGGACAGATCGTAGTTCAGACCTTTCCGCTTATAGGAAACTACGGTGTGATACCCGAAGATTTTGAAAGCGAAAAACCTCATCTCAAAGGCTATGTCGTAAGAGAAGTCTGCGACAAACCGTCAAACTTCAGATGCGGCGGAAAACTCTCGGATTTTCTCGAAAAGAGCGGCATCACGGGAATTTGCGGCATAGACACGAGAGCGCTCACGAGAATAGTCCGCGAACACGGCGTCATGAACGGCAGCATTGTTTTTGACTGCGAAAATCTCGAAGAAAAGCTGAAAACCGTAAAGAATTACTCCGTAAAAGACCCGGTAAAGCTTGTAAGCGCTAAAACTGCGGTTTTGACCTCTCCGTTTGCAAAATACAAGGTTGCATTATATGATTTCGGTGCAAAAAAGAGCATTGCTGACGAGCTTATCGAACGCGACTGCGAGGTTCATGTATTCAGTGCCGATTCAAGCGCCGAAGATATATTAAGCATAAAGCCCGACGGCATAATGCTTTCCAATGGCCCGGGCGACCCCAAGGACAACGTATTTGTCATTGAACAGCTTAAAATACTTGCAGAGAAAAAAATCCCGATATTCGGAATATGTCTCGGGCATCAGCTCCTTGCTCTCTCTCAGGGCGCGGACACGCACAAATTAAAGTACGGTCACAGAGGCGCAAACCAGCCTGTCGTAGAAACCGCCACAGGCAAGGTATTCATCACAAGCCAAAACCACGGCTACGCCGTATCAACGGAAAATCTTCCGTCAAACTGCCGCGTATCTTTCATTAACGCAAACGACTCGACCTGCGAAGGTATCGAATACACCGATATGCCGGCATTTACGGTACAGTTCCACCCCGAGGCAAGCGCAGGTCCGCTTGACACAAAGTTTTTATTTGACAAATTCTTGGAGCTTATAAAGGAGGTAAATTTCAATGCCGTTAAATAAGGATATAAAACGCGTAATGGTAATCGGCTCAGGCCCTATAATTATAGGTCAGGCTGCGGAATTCGACTATGCCGGCGCACAGGCTTGCCGCGCGCTCAAAGAAGCCGGTCTTGAAGTTATCCTCGTAAACTCAAATCCTGCAACCATTATGACCGACAACATAATGGCGGACAAAATATATATCGAACCGTTAAATCTTGAAACGGTAAAGAGAATTATAGAAAAAGAACGTCCCGACAGTCTGCTGTCCTCGCTCGGCGGTCAGACAGGTCTTACGCTTTCAATGCAGCTTGCAAAAGAAGGCTTCCTTGACAAAATGGGCGTAAAGCTTCTCGGAGCAAAGCCCGAAACCATAGACAAAGCCGAGGACAGACAGATGTTCAAGGACACCATGGAATCTATCGGTCAGCCCACCATTCCGTCGAAGGTAGTTACGGACTTGAATTCGGCTCTCGCATTTGCCGAGGAAATAGGCTACCCGGTTATCGTCCGCCCCGCATTCACACTTGGCGGCACGGGCGGAGGTATTGCGCAGAACGTTGAAGAACTCACAGAGACCGCGACAAACGGACTCAGGCTCTCGCCCATTACCCAGATACTCGTGGAAAAGTGCATATCCGGCTGGAAAGAGATAGAATTTGAAGTAATGCGCGACAGCAAGGGCAACGCCATAACCGTGTGCAGCATGGAAAACTTTGACCCTGTCGGCATTCACACCGGCGACTCTATTGTTGCGGCTCCCTGTCTTACGCTTTCCGACAAGGAATATCAGATGCTGCGTACCGCGGCGCTGAAAATCATAAACACACTGAAAGTCGAAGGCGGCTGCAACTGCCAGTTTGCGCTCAATCCCGACAGCTTTGACTATGCGGTAATTGAAGTAAATCCGAGAGTTTCGCGTTCCTCGGCACTCGCGTCAAAGGCTACGGGCTATCCTATCGCAAAGGTTGCGACAAAAATCGCAATAGGCTACACGCTTGACGAAATAACCAACGCCGTTACGGGCAAGACAAGCGCGTGCTTTGAACCGGCGCTCGACTATGTTGTGGTAAAATTCCCGAAGTGGCCGTTTGACAAATTCGTTTACGCCAAAAGAAAGCTCGGAACTCAGATGAAAGCGACGGGCGAGGTCATGGCTATCGGCCAGAGCTTTGAAGAGGCTCTCATGAAAGCCGTAAGAGGTGCGGAAATAAAGCACACAAGTTTAAATCAGCCCTCTCTTTACACACTTTCCGACGACGAACTCATAAGCATGATGAGAGAATGTACAGACGAGAGGCTTTTCGTGATATACGAGCTTTTAAAGCGCGGAAAGAGTACCGAATTTATCCACGAAGAAACAAAGATAGATATGTTCTTCCTCGAAAAGCTCATAAACATTCTTGATATGGAAAATGTGCTTAAAAAAGGCGAAATTTCCGACAAGCTCTATCTTAAAGCAAAAAAAATGGGATTTACCGACAAGCACATCGAAGAACTGAGCGGAAAACCCGTCACGAACAAGCTGTATGCAGGCTTTAAGATGGTTGACACGTGCGCTGCCGAGTTCTCCGCGGAAACGCCTTACTTCTACTCGTCATACGACGAAGAAAACGAAGCTGCGGAATTTTTAGACGAGATAAAAGACAGAAAAAAGACTATAATCGTATTCGGTTCCGGTCCTATCAGAATAGGTCAGGGCATAGAATTCGACTATGCGTCGGTTCACTGCGTGCGCTCGCTCAAACAGCTCGGCTATGAGGTGGTTATCGTCAACAACAACCCCGAAACCGTCTCGACCGATTTTGACACTGCAGACAGACTTTACTTTGAACCGCTTACCGACGAGGACGTCATGAACATTCTCAAAACCGAAAAGCCTTACGGTGCGGTAGTCGCGTTCGGCGGTCAGACAGCAATAAAGCTTACATCGTTCTTGGACAAAATCGGCGTGAAAATTCTCGGCACAAGCGCGCAGAGCATTGACGCGGCAGAGGACAGAAAACTGTTCGACGCACTTCTCGAAAGACTTAATATCAAGCGTCCTGCCGGTTATACGGTATTTACCGAGGACGAGGCTCTCGCCGTTGCAAAGCGCATAGGCTATCCCGTTCTCATGCGTCCGTCATACGTTCTCGGCGGTCAGAACATGATAATAGCTCAGAACGACGACGATATAAAAGAGTATATGAAAATTATACTCACCCACACCGACAAGAACCCTATACTCATAGACAAGTATCTCATGGGACTTGAAATAGAAGTCGACGCCATATGCGACGGCAAGGATATTCTTATCCCCGGAATTATGGAACACGTTGAAAGAACCGGCGTACATTCGGGAGACTCCATTGCGGTATATCCGGCGCAAAAGCTTTCGGACAGCATGAAAGAGGAAATTCTCGAAACTACGAAAAATCTTGCTCTTGCACTCAACACCCGAGGTCTTGTCAACATTCAGTACCTCATTCACGACGACGGACTGTACGTTATAGAAGTAAACCCGCGTTCCTCGCGAACCATTCCCTATATCAGCAAGGTTACGGGAATACCCATGGTCGATATTGCAACGCGCACCATGATAGGCAAAGAATCAAGCCCCGAAAAGACAGAAACTTTGGAGGAGATCGGATACGGCACGGGAATTTATCCGGACAGCCCGTACATTGCGGTAAAGGTGCCGGTATTCTCGTTTGAAAAGCTCGGCGGAGTTGACTCGATGTTAGGTCCCGAAATGAAATCGACCGGCGAGGTTCTCGGCATTGCAAGCTCTCTCAAAGAGGCTATCTGCAAAGGCCTTATAGCCGCAGGCTACAAAATGACGAGAAAGGGCGGAATACTTATAACCGTCCGCGACAGCGACAAGGAGGAAATCCCCGAAGTCGCCGAAAAGTTCTACAATCTCGGATTCAAGATATATGCCTCCGAAGGAACGGGAAAAACGCTGCGTGCTGCCGAAATCCCCTGCGAAACGGTAAACGGCAGCGAAAACAAGCTTTCGCTTATTGACAGCGGAAAGATCGACTATGTAATATCTACCTCGGCGCACGGCAGAACGCCGACGAGAAACAGCGTTATATTAAGACGCAAAGCAATCGAAAGGAGTATCCCCTGCCTTACCTCTCTCGACACCGCAAATGCAGTCGCGGACAGTCTTATCTCGCGCTTTACACCGGTTTCGACTGAGCTTGTGGACATTAACAACATGAGAAAAGAAAAAGTAAAGCTTGAATTCACAAAGATGCAGGGCTGCGGAAACGACTACATCTACTTCAACTGTTTCTCTCAGAAGATAAACAACCCCGAAGGCTTATCGGTAAGCCTGTCCGACAGACACTTCGGCATAGGCGGAGACGGCGTTGTGCTTATATGCCCGTCAGACGTTGCCGACGCCAAGATGAGAATGTTCAACCTTGACGGAAGCGAAGGCAAGATGTGCGGAAACGCCATACGCTGTGTAGGAAAATATCTCTACGACAACAAGATGATAGACAAGACCACAACTACCATAGAAACGCTGTCGGGCATAAAGACATTGCAGCTCAACGTCAAGAACGGCAAAGTGGTTTCGGCGTGCGTAGACATGGGCAAAGCCGAGCTTAAACCCGAACTTATACCCGTAAAGCTCCACGGCGACAAGATCGTTGCTTATCCCGTTACAATAGGCTACAAGGAATACCGCATTACCTGCGTTTCAATGGGAAATCCGCACTGCGTTGTATTCTACGGAAACGACGAAAGCGTAGACGAGCTTGATCTCGAAACGATAGGCCCGATGTTTGAGAGAAACGAGCTGTTCCCCGAAAGAGTAAACACGGAATTTATAAAGGTTATCAACGACCACACATTGAAAATGCGCGTATGGGAACGCGGAAGCGGTGAAACATGGGCTTGCGGTACAGGCGCGTGCGCGGCTGCGGTTGCGGCTTGTCTGTGCGGTTACTGCAAGAAAAACACGGACATTACCGTAAAATTAAAGGGCGGCGATCTCATAATACGCTACACCGACGACGCGGTATATCTTACCGGAAACGCCGACATAAGCTATACCGGCGAAATTACTATCTGACAAATTATCATTACGCCAAAGACAGGAGTGAACACACATTATGAAACTCAACAAAAACTATTCGCGCCTTGCGCAGAGCTATCTGTTTTCAACCATTGCAAAAAAGGTAAACGAATATACGGCAGAAAATCCGTCCGCCGAAATTATACGTCTCGGAATAGGCGACGTCACGCTGCCGCTTGCCCCTGACGTTGTAAAAGCGCTTGAGGACGCAAGCCGCGAAATGGGCAAAAAGGAGACTTTCCGCGGTTACGGTCCCGAACAAGGATACGATTTTCTCAAAGCAAGCATTGCGCAGTACTACGGGAAAAAAGGTGTGTCACTCGAAAACGACGAGATATTTATCTCGGACGGTGCAAAGAGCGATCTCGGAAACATTCTCGATTTATTCGACACGGACAACACCGTTCTTGTACCCGATCCCGTATACCCCGTCTACGTTGACACAAACGTTATGGCAGGCAGAAAGATAGTCTATATCAACGCAAACGAAAGCAACGGATTTTTACCCTTGCCGGACAGCAATGTAAATGCGGACATTATATACATCTGTTCTCCGAACAATCCGACGGGCGCCGTCTACACCAAAGAGCAGCTTTCCAAATGGGTGGACTATGCGCTTGAACACGGCGCGGTAATTCTCTTTGACTCGGCATACGAGGCGTTTGTCCGCGACAGCTCGCTCCCGACAAGCATCTATCAGATACCGGGTGCAAAAAAGTGCGCGGTAGAGTTCTGCTCCTTCTCAAAGACTGCGGGATTTACAGGCACGCGCTGCGGATATACGGTCGTTCCGAACGGTCTTGTTTTCGACGGCATGAGCCTTAACAAAATGTGGCTCAGACGCCAGACGACAAAGTTCAACGGCGTTCCGTACATTATTCAGAAAGGCGCCGCCGCAGTATTTACCGACGAAGGTCAGAAACAGGTACATGAAAATCTTGACTACTACATTCAGAACGCGCGCGTAATCTCGGACGCCTTTGACAAAATGGGAATATGGTACACGGGCGGCAAGAACTCGCCGTACATCTGGCTCAAGTGCCCGAACGGCATGGGTTCGTGGGAATATTTCGACTTTCTGTTAAAGAACGCGGGCGTTGTAGGAACTCCCGGCGAAGGATTCGGCAAGAACGGCGAAGGATTTTTCAGGCTTACGGCGTTCAACACGCACGAAAACACGGTAAAAGCAGTGGAAAAAATCAAGTCGGTTATGTAAAAAAACGCATGCGGATAATATTAAAGCACCCTTTTACGGGTGCTTGTTTTTTTATAACATTTCATTCAATAAGCAGACAATCGGAAAGAATAACATTGTCGCCGTCAAAGATTAACATATATGTTCCGCTTTTTCCGGTACACTTGCCTATTACCTTTATACTGTCGCCCTTTCGCAATGCTGAAACAACTTCCGTCTGAGATGTGCTGAAATTCAATTGCACAGCCGCAAAATATTTGCCGCTTTGCAGCAGAACACATGGTTGTGAACTGTCAAGTTTGTCAATTTCACTGACAGTTCCGGTTACTATAACGACTTTGTCAGTATACTCCTCATCTGCATTTACAATATTTTCCTCATATTCTGCCATAATTTCTGTTGCAGTAAAATTGGGAAACTGAGCATATTGCTCATTAATATAAGTGCTCATATTTTTAGCGGTTTCGGTATCGGGATAATTTTCTTCGATACCTTTGCATATTTCCAAAGCGTCTCTGTATCTGCCGTCAGAAAATTTTTCTGTTGCCTTTTCAAGTTCCGAAACAGCCTTTTCCTCATCGGTCAGTTCTTCTCTGGCAGACGAAACGCTTTCCTTTACATTTCCGGTTTTGTCTGCAGTATCAATTACTTTTTCTTTGTCCGAATCACTTGAAAGCAATATGAAAAATATGAATAAGAAAAACAATGAAACAACAACCAACGGGACGATTACCGCCGGACCGAGACCGTTTTTTGGCACCTGAGTTTTCAAAGAATTATAGGAGTATGTCCCGTTATTCTGCGAAAAATTATTTGAGATCTGAGAAAAATTACCCATTTCCAGCTCGATTTTCCCAGACCATGTATTTAACTTGGCATTAATCAAAGTTATGTATTGATTTTCCGGAATATCCACCATTACTGTTTTCTCTACATTGCCGCAAAATTTAAATGACAGCGTATGATTTCCGGGCTGCGTATAAATATTCAGTTCCGAACGGCTTCCGAGTTTTCCGACTTGAAATCCGTCAAGTTCAACCGTGTAGATCCGCAAAGGTCCGATTGATGACTGCCTTAAAATTTTAATTAGGTACTGTTCCATAAAAATTCCTCCGTTTTTTATATACTTTTGCGCACTCAAACTCAGCTTTGCAAAATAACAACGGAACAACTATTATTCTGAAAAACAAAAAAGTGCGCTCAACAGAAGAACGCACCGAAAAATGCAAACTCCTATTGTTGCCACACAATTTTCAACAAAGTCGGGAACTCTCCACGCTTGCCATGCGGAACTTGCATTTTTACCAAATTCATACACGGCAAGTGCGCAAAAAAGTATAAGGGTAAAACGAAATTTCCCTATATAAAAATATAGGGCGCCCGGGATTCTGTTGATTAAATTGTGTGGCATTTGTATTATAACACGTCGGCCTAAAAAAATCAACATTTTTGTTCGTGCTATTCTGAATAAACGCACACAATAAAATTAAAAACCCGCTCATTTTCAGAACAGGCTCTCGCTTATCTTTACAGCCGAATCATAATCATTTATCGCTTCAATCGCAAGGCTGAGCTGTTCAAGCGAATGTATATATTCGGAATAACTTGAAAGTTTGAGCTGCATTTCGACACTCTGCGAAAAATAAAGCTTTCTCGACGACGAGCTTTGCCGCAAAAGCTCTCTCAAATTACCGTAAAGCAATGTTTTTTACACCTCCGCGCGTCTATCTTTACGTATTATCGGCATAATTTTGGGGTATTATTCGCAAATGTTCCCACGAAATTCGGGAATACTGTAAGTAAAAACAGTTTTACGGAGAATTTTTACATGAGCTATTCTCAAAATCAAAAGCGTTCCGAAAATGCGCTGTTTGAAAGCACTCCGATAATTCGCGCCGTATTCTCGCTTGCGCTTCCTGCCGTAATTTCGGCTCTCGCGGTGACGCTTTACGGTTTTGCCGACGCATATTTTCTCGGACGCGGCAAAAATCCGGATATGCTTGCGGCAGTCTCTGTCTGCGTTCCTTTAAGCGCAGCCGCAACGGGCATTTCGGCTCTTTTCGGCACGGGAGGCGCCGGCGTAATTGCGGCAAGTCTCGGAAAAAACAATATCCGGCGTGCAAGATCGGCATTTATTTTCTGCACAGCCGGAACAGCTTTTCTCAGCGCAGCATTTTCGGCGGGCGTATTTCTATTTTCGGACAAAATTCTGCCGCTTATAGGCGCAAAAAAAGAAACGGCGGAATATGCGTCGTCCTACCTTCTCCGCACGGTGGTTCTGGGCGCGGTTCCCGTTTCGCTTACCGGCTGTCTTTCTCAGCTTATACGTGCTCTCGGAAAGCCGGGTATATCGTCATTCGGAACAATGCTTCCGGCACTCTTAAACACGGCGCTCGATGCGGTATTTGTCTTGTTCATATACGGCAAGGGACGCGAGATATATGCCGTCGGCGACGCATTTTTGATAAGCGCCGCTGCAAGCTGTGCGTTTTTTATTATTTATATGCTGTTTTCAAAAAACGCATTAAAAAACAAATCCGTCAAAAAGGACGGCACAAAGAATGAGGGCAGACATATACAAAAAGGCGCATTTTCCGAGACGTTCCGCATAGGCTTTCCGTCGGCTGCGGCAATTATACTTGCGACGTTTTCAATCGTAATATCGAATTTTTTCATATCAAGCTGCGGTTCTGCGGCTGTCGCGGGACTAGGCGCGGCAAAACGTCTTTCATCACTTGCCTTTAACGTAAACACGGCATTTTCCCAAAGTATTCTGCCGCTTATATCATACTGCTTTGCATCAAAGAACCGTGAGCGCATGAAAAAAGCCGCAGCGTTGAATTTTTCTGCGGCTCTTGTATTATCTCTTTTATATATGGCGGTATCTTTGATCTATGCGAAAAACATTGTCGGATTATTTATCGGGAACGACAAAACAGCGGAATTCGGTGCGAAGTTTCTGAAGCTGCTCAGTCCGGCGTTTCCGATGTGCGCGGCAAGTTTCTGCATATGCTCTTTTCTGCAAGGCTGCGGCAAACCGAAACCCTCTCTTGCCGTCACGGCTTTAAGAAAAGGCACGCTCGACGTCATTCTTATGTATCTTGCATTTGTTTTCGGGAACATTTATCTTGTCGCTCTTGCAACGACCGTTACCGAAGCAGTTTCGGCAACAGCAGCGTGCATTATCTTAATACGGTTTCTCAAAGGTTTTCAAAATCAAAGGTACAGCTCACGGGATAGTGGTCGGAAAGATAAATTCCGTGCATCTCATCAGTCCAAAGATCAAGGGAAGTAAGGTGCTTTGCGACGTTCTTCTGCGTGAAGATATAGTCGATCTTATGATTTTTTTCAAGTCTGCCGAAAGAATGGAATGTTTCTCCGGAGTTCTTTGATACCTCCGCAAGTTCGGGGTTTTTATGATTATTGCAAAGAGCTATCGTCTCTTCGTCGGGAAAAGCGTTGAAGTCTCCGAGAATAAACATCGGCGCGTCCTTATCCGTGATGCTGCCGTCGGAGTCTATTCTGTCAAGAATTACCTGCATACCCTCTGTTCTTACGTGTTCGTTGTCATAATCGAGATGAACGCCGTAGATATTTATGAGTTTTTTATATTCCTTATGCAAAAGAACTGCATGAGGGCAGGTTCTCGGACAAGGACTCTGATCGTCAAATCTTGACGCGGGAACATTCGGCGTCGGCGAAAGCCAGAAATGCTCAAGGCTTACAAGGTCGAATTTTTCGGTCTTATACGCAATGCTTACTCCCTCGCCGCCAAGGTCTTTATCTCTGCCGTGTCCGAGCAGTGTATAGCCCGATAGATGCTTATTCAGAAATCTGCGAATCTTCTCGGTTACCTCCTGGAAGCATATTACGTCCGGATCTTCCATTGAAATCTTATCGAGTATCATTCCGGCACGGTGTACAAAGCAGTTTATTCCGTCGCTTCTGTCATACTCGCATCTTATGTTAAAAGAAACTATTTTAAACTCTTTCATTTTTTCACACTCTCCTTTTTGTTTTATAAAATTAACCTCTTACGGGGTAATTTTCCTTTCTTACAAGCTCTTCGCCCTGTTCGGAGCATATCCAGTTATAGAGAATTCTCTCTGAGGAATCGGCTGCGGCGTCCTTTCTGATGACAACGTAAAAATCGTTGATAAACGGATACGAGCCGTCGGATATGGTTTCGTTTGAGGGCTGCACGCCGTTGACGGCGAGAATTTTGCTCCTGTCGAGCTTATCCGACTCCATATTGGTAAGATAGTAGTACACGGTATAACCAAGAGCGCCCGATGAGCCGTCGTAATCGGCAACCGCCTCGAGAAGTCCTATCATAGAACCTATTTTCAATTCTTTGGGTGCAGGCATAAGCTCATCGCCGAGGTTTATAAGCTTATCAAAGAGCGTCTGGCTTCCGCTGTCGGTATTTCTCTGGAATGCGGTTATAGCAACGTCCTCTCCGCCGACATCTTTCCAGTTTGTTATCTCACCCTTATATATGCCTTTTATCTGTTCTGCCGTAAGGCTTTCAACGGGGTTTTCATTGCTGCATATAAACACAAGCGCGTCTGCTCCGATAGGCGTCATTTCAAGCTCTTTTCCGCTGTCGGATATATATTTTTTTGCCTCTTCGGACGGTTCGTACGCGAGAAGTATATCAAAATCTCCGTCGACTATCGCTTTGTAATTATCGGTGGTAGATCCGGTAAAGCTTATAAGTCCGTCAGCCTCGTCGCGGCTTATTCCGAGCACGCTTGCCGTAACTGCCTCTCCGAGAGGAAGATTTGCAAGACTGCCGCCCATCTTCGGATAATTTTCTTTTGTGAACACAAAGCCGGTATCCCCATTTTTATTTTCGTCCGCCGTTTTTGTGTCCGAACAGCCCGAAATCAGGCATGACGAAATCATAAGAGCTGATAAAACCAATGCCGCATTCTTAAAAAATTTTTTCATGATAAATTTTCCTTTCATGTTATCGGTTTCTTGACTTTATACCGTCTTATCGACGGGCATACTCATAATAAGATTCATATCTTCGCCGTAAAGCGAGGTCTTTGTATCGGTAAGCACGCTGAAATAGGTCTTTCCGCAAGCATTATAACAATATATAAGGCGGCAGTTTTCAAAGACAAACTCTTTTTTTTCGGTATCGTAAAGAGAATCGCTGCCGTCGATATGCTCAAACTTTACGTATCTTTGGTTTTCATCGCAGAATTCCGCCCAGGCATAACCGTCGAAATCCGCAATGACGCTCTTGTTCTTAATATCGTAAACGGTAAACTTCTGTTTATACGAACCGTACAGAGAATATTCTTCGTTATTTCCGTCGGATTCCTCGTCAAGCGTCATCTGATAAAGCATTTTGTCGCCAGTGACGTCGGTATACACAGTATCTTCAAAGTTTTCGAGCTTTGCGTATGTATTTCCGTCATAGTCTATCATATACGCGGTATTATCCGTATCGACACAGAAAAGATAGCCCTTTACGTTTGAAACGGTATTTGGCGAAAGTCCGTTTTCGCGGCAGACAACATCGCTGTCGTCCGACATACGCTTGAACACCTGTTTTTCCGCCGTTACGTCATAGTAGCTGTAAACCGCGTTGTCAGAACTTCCGTAAATCGTTATATAGTTATCGTAATCAACGGTCTTTATGAGTTTTCCCTTGCTGTCGAATATATATCGTTTGCCGTCGCTCTTTGTGCCCTGGAAATATTCAAAATCGCAGTACGAGCCGTCGCCGTTTGAAATATTCTCATACTCCGGCTGAACTATAAAGTTTCCGTCAGAATCTATAATTCCGCTCTTTCCGTCGGCAACCGAAACCGCCGCAGTCATATTTCCGTTAAACGGCGCGGCATCGGAATAAGGTCCCAAAAGCTCATTACCGTTTTTATCTATGTACATATACGACGGTCCGTCCGTACCGTAATTTGCGGCAACGGCTATGCCGTTTACAAACTCTCCGACAAAATCATACTTCTTTACCGCCGCGGTTTCTTCGCCGTTTTTATTATAATACGTTATTGACGTCCGCGCGGAATCCGAGGTGCTGCTGTAATGATACTCTGCAACGGAAAATTCTCCGTCGTCAAACACGCGGTCAAGCCAGCTTCCCTCTCCGTTGAAGTCGCGGAAAGAATCTATCTGCCATCTGCCGTCATGCGGTATTATATAAGACTGCGTGCTTGTGCTTTCGTAGTAATCGTCGCCGATATCCGTGTCAGCCGTATCGTGCGACGCCGAATAATACGTGTCATTCCCGGCGCTCTGCACGGTTATATGGTCGTAAAGCGGCATCTTAACTATTTTGCCGTCGCTCGTGCAAAATCCGTATTTTGCATACGAAAGTCCGCCGAACATCATTGCCGAATAATCGTTTCCGGTTTCGGTCTTATAATCGTACATCTTTCCGGCATAAGGCAGCAGGGTTCCGTAACTGTCCGACGGGACAAAATTAAGGTCATATGCTCCGTCAAGTATCACGTTTTTTTGAGTTTTATACTCCCCTATATCCGGAAGTCCGTCTTTAAAATAAAATTCGCTTCGGGAAACTTCTGTGTTTTCCGGGTCATGCGTATGATCCTTTATTTTTTCCGATACGCAGCCCGGACTCAAGAGCAGCGCCGCAAGCAAAAGTGCAAAAAGCTTATGCTTATTCAATTTAATCCTCCCTCAAGCTGAAGAAATCATCATATTTATTATATAATATACTACGCAAACGCCCTTTCGTCAAGAACAGAACGCTTAAATTAAACTAAATTAAGAACTTGTACAAAACGGGTTCATTTTTCGGACAAAACCGGCGGATTTTATTCAATATGAAAAAATCGTTAAAATTACTTGACAAATCTTCTTCTCTGTGGTAAAATTTACTATCAACACAGATGCAGCAATGTATCGTTTGACAGACAATTTATGGAGGAAAAGAACATGAAAAAGCTACTTGCAACCGTGTTAGCTTGTCTTATGTGCGCATACGCTGCAGTATCCATGACAAGCTGCTCAAACAAACCTGCCGGCAACACTGACGGCGACAATCAGACTTCAGGCGAGAAAATTCTCTACATCGGAGCTTACGAACCCGCTTCCGGTGAAAACGGAGCAGGCGGAAAACAGGAAGTTCTCGGCATGGAATATGCAAACTCCTTGGTTCCGACCGTTACTCTCGGCGGAGAAGAATATACAATCAAACTTGTTACCGCTGACAACCAGTCCTCGACAGACAAGGCTGTTTCCGCAGCAAGCGAACTCGTTTCAAAGAACGTATCCGTTGTACTCGGCTCTTACGGCTCCGGCGTTTCTATTGCCGCAGCAGACACATTTGCAGCCGCTAAGATTCCCGCAATCGGATGCTCCTGCACCAACCCGGCAGTTACTCTCGGAAACGACTACTATTACAGAGTTTGTTTCCTCGATCCCTTCCAGGGAACAGTTATGGCAAACTACGCAAAGAGCGTAGGCGCTGAAAAGGCATACGTTCTCTCGCAGCTCGGCGACGACTACTCCACAGGTCTTGCAACCTACTTCCAGAAGGCATTTGAAGACCTCGGCGGAACCGTTGTAACAGGCGAATTCCCGAAGGACACCAGCGACTTCACTACATACCTCACCACCGCAAAGAATGAGGACGTTGACGTATTCTTCGCTCCTTCTTCCATTCAGAGCGCTTCGCTTATCATTGCTCAGGCTTCCAACCTCGATGTTGAATTCCCGATCATGGCAGGCGATACATGGGAACATTCCGCAATCATCGAAGCTGCTAAGGGCACAAATCTTACAATCGCTCTTTCCACTTTCTTTGATGAACACGACGAAGGCGCAACCGCAGCAGAATTCGTAACCGGATTCAAGGCTTGGCTCAACGCTAACGACGCTAAGAAGGCAAACAACGGTGGCAACGACATAGTTGCTGCAGTAAGCGCGCTCGGATACGATGCATACATGACTGCTATCGAAGCTATCAAGGCTGCCGACAGCGCAGACTCCGAAAAAATAGCAGAGGCCATGTCCGGTGTTGAATATACCGGCGTTACAGGCGGCATTTCGTTTGACGAAAACGGAGACGCCAAGAAAGACATGGCGTTCATTAAGACAGTCGATACTGAGGCAGGCGAGTTCAAGTTCGTTAAGACTCAGACCGTCGCAGACCTTGCCGACTAATTATTCGTAATCATTTAAAAGCAAACATTGCTTTAAGGCAGGGATTCCTTCCTGCCTTTTTCTCTGTATTTTGGAGGTTTCATACCTATGGATCTATTTAAGGAATTTTTAAATCAGAATCTGCCCCATCTTCTTTCGGGCATTTCCATAGGCGGTCAGTATGCGCTTATAGCAATAGGCTATACGATGGTCTACGGTATTCTGAGACTCATAAACTTCGCACACGCCGACATCTTTATGGTCGCCGGCTTTATCATGGTTTACGCAAGCACATCTTTTCCCATGTACATTTCCATTCCTCTTGTAATAATTCTCACCGTTCTTCTCGGTTTCAGCGTTGAAAGATGCGCGTACAAGCCCCTCAGAACGGCGCCGCGTATGTCAGTCATGATCTCGGCAATCGGCGTTTCGTACCTCTTGCAGAACCTTGCGATCTATATAACAAGCGGTCTGCCCAAAATCTACCCCGCCATTCCCTGGATAAGCGACAGAATAACAGTTTTCGGCTGTTCTACAAACCGCGTTACTATCATAACTCCTTTTCTCACGGTTGCGTTGGTTGCGATTCTCGCAGCATTCATCAAGTATACCAAGATAGGTATTGCAATGCGTGCCGTTTCGCGCGACTTTGAAACAAGCCAGCTCATGGGCATAAAGATAAACACCGTTATCAGCTTTACGTTCATTATAGGTTCGTTCCTTGCCGCTGTCGGTTCCATGCTGTTCTTCACAAGCTATACGACGGTAACTCCCACAATAGGCGCAATGCCCGGACTTAAAGCGTTCGTCGCTGCGGTATTCGGCGGTATCGGATCTATTCCCGGCGCTGTTGTCGGTGCGTTTATAATAGGTATCTGCGAAACCTTTATCAAGGCGGCAGGATACACCACCTTCAGCGACGCGTTTACTTTCGCGCTGCTCATCGTAATTCTTGTCGTAAAGCCTACCGGTCTTTTCGGCGAAAAAGTTACGGAAAAGGTATAAGGAGGCGGGAAAACATGAAAAAGTCAACGAAAAATATCATAAACATCGCTCTTCTTGTAATACTGTTCGCGGCTGTGTTCTGTGCGGATAAATTCACGGACAACGTAATGTTAAGAACGGTTCTCAAAAAAGGCTCCATCTACGCGCTTGTTGCGGTTTCGATGAACCTGCTCAACGGCTTTACCGGGCTTTTCTCACTCGGACAGGCAGGATTTATGCTGCTCGGCGCTTATACATACGGTATCCTCACAATTCCCGTCGAATTCAGACAGAGCGTATACCTCTACTTTGACGGCGGTATAATCCACTTTGCGCTTCCGCAGCTTGTCGGAATAATCCTCGGCGGTGTGGTTGCCGCATTCTTCGCTTTTCTTATCGGACTTCCCGTACTTAAACTCAAAAGCGACTATCTCGCAATAGCAACTCTCGGTTTTGCCGAAATTATGCGCGCAATACTTCAGTGGAAAGGCTTAGGCCCAATAACCAACGGTTCAAACCTGCTCAAAAAATTCCCGTATTATCTCTCGATAACCCCATATTTCGTCATTTCGGCTGTATGCATAGCCATTGTGGTTCTTCTCATACATTCAACCTACGGCAGAGCCTTTAAGGCTATACGCGACGACGAGATCGCAGCCGAGGCAATGGGTATAAACCTTGCGTCACACAAGAGAATGGCATTTGTAATAAGCTCATTCTTCGCAGGCATCGGCGGCGCACTGCTCGCAATGTTCCAGAACACCGTGCAGGCTAACGCTTTCAGCAGCGCAATGACATACGAAATTCTCCTTATCGTCGTTATAGGCGGTATAGGTTCTATCACCGGCAGCGTACTTGCGGCATTCCTCTTTGTCGCGTGCTCGGAATGGTGGTTAAGATTTCTCGATCTAGAAACATATATCGGCTCTTTCAAAGTTCCGCTTCTGCGTTCGGGATTCAGAATGGTTGTGTTCTCGGTAGTAATCATGATCGTGGTTCTGTTCTTCAGACGCGGTATCATGGGTACAAACGAATTTTCCGTTGAACGCATATGTACGAGATTTAAAAAGCTCTTTTCGGGTAAAGCTAAAAAGGAGGGCAATGCAAAATGAGTGAAAACGTGCTGAAACTTAACGACATCACCATGCAGTTCGGCGGCGTTGTCGCGGTAAACAATCTCTCCTTGGAAGTAAACAAAAACGAAATAGTTTCTCTTATAGGTCCCAACGGTGCCGGAAAAACCACGGTTTTCAACGTCATCACCGGCGTTTACGAGCCTACAAACGGCATGGTTTCCTTTAACGGCAAAACTCTTATCGAGAACAAGCCGCGCGGAAAGATGAAAAAGCTCTACATCGGCGAAAACAAGGGCAAATACACAAAGAAAGTATCAAAAACTCCCGACAAGATCACAAAACTCGGCATTGCAAGAACTTTCCAGAACATCAGACTCTTCAAGTCTATGACGGTCTTTGAAAACGTACTTGTAGCAATGCATCTGCGCCGCAAGTCAAACATTTTTACGGCAACTTTCAAGCTTAACCTGAAAGAAGAAAACGAAATGCGCCGCAAAGCGGAAGAACTGCTCAAGATCGTAGATCTTTACGATCTTAAAGACGAGCTTGCGACAAGCCTCCCTTACGGAAAGCAGCGCAGACTTGAAATTGCGCGTGCGCTTGCGACAGAACCCAAACTTCTCCTTCTCGACGAGCCGGCTGCCGGCATGAATCCTCAGGAGACCGACGAGCTTACAGCGTTCATTCACGACATACGCTCAAAATTCGACCTCTCCATTCTTCTTATCGAGCATCACATGAACCTTGTCATGGACATCTCGGACAGAATATACGTTATAGACTTCGGTAAGCTTATCTCATCGGGAACGCCCGACACCGTTCAGTCGGATAAAAAGGTTATCGACGCTTATCTGGGGGTGGCTGAAAATGAGTAACAACATTCTTGAAATTAAAGACCTTGTGGTTTCATACGGCGGTATCGAAGCCGTTAAGGGAATAACAATGGACGTACCCAAAGGCGAGATAGTTACGCTTATAGGCGCAAACGGCGCAGGCAAAAGCACAACGCTTAAAACCATCGCCGGAATAGTCAAGCCGCAGCGTGCCGAAATTCTCTTTAACGGTCAGAATATAACCGGTCTTTCACCCGACAACATAGTTAAAACCGGTATAACACTGGTTCCCGAGGGCAGACGCGTATTTCCTAACCTTACGGTAAAGGAAAACCTCAGAATCGGCGCGTATTTAAGAAAAGACAGTCTTGAGAAGGATTTTGAATACGTTTACAGCCTGTTTCCGAGACTTAAAGAGCGTGAATGGCAGCTTTCCGGAACATTATCCGGAGGCGAACAGCAGATGCTGGCTGTCGGACGCGCGCTTATGGCAAGACCGTCGCTTATCATGATGGACGAACCGTCGCTCGGACTTGCTCCGCTTGTCGTAAAGAGCATTTTCGACATCATAAAGGAAATCAACAGAAACGGCATTACCGTGCTTCTTATCGAACAGAACGCAAACATGGCTCTCCAAGCCGCTCACACGGCATACGTTCTCGAAACCGGAAAGATAACAATGTCCGGCAAGGGTTCGGAGCTTATTCAGGACGAAAGAATCAAGGAAGCATATCTCGGCAAAAGCAAGACAAAATAACCTTACGGAAATTTATGTGTAAAAGAGTATTTTAAAGAGGGTAAAGCAATGAAAAGACAACTTATCCGCGAACTTTACGAAAACACCGAGAGTTTCGGCGGAAAAACAGTTACCGTCGGCGGCTGGGCAAGAAGTATACGCGACAGCAAGGCTTTCGGTTTTATAGACCTCAACGACGGAAGCTTTTTCAAGGGCGTTCAGGTTGTATTTGAAAGAGAAATTATTTCAAACTACGACGAGGTAGCAAAGCAGAACGTCGGCGCAGCGCTTGTCGTTACGGGTACTGTGGTTCTCACTCCGGAAAACAAGCAGCCGTTTGAAATCAAGGCGTCCGACGTGCAGGTTGAGGGAACGTCTACTCCCGACTATCCGCTTCAGAAAAAGCGTCACACTGTTGAATATCTGCGCGAGCAGGCTTATTTAAGACCGCGTACAAACCTCTTTTCGGCAGTTTTCAGAGTTAGAAGCGAAGTTGCATACGCAATTCACTCTTTCTTCCACGACAGAGGATTCGTATACGTTCATACGCCGCTTATCACGGGTTCGGACTGCGAGGGCGCAGGCGAAATGTTCAGAGTAACCACGCTTGACGTCAACAATCCTCCCCGAAAAGACGACGGCAGCGTTGACTGGTCGCAGGATTTCTTCGGAAAAAGCACAAACCTTACGGTTTCAGGTCAGCTTGAGGGCGAAACATATGCCATGGCTTTCGGCAACATCTACACTTTCGGCCCTACGTTCAGAGCCGAAAACTCCAACACTGCGCGCCATGCGGCTGAGTTCTGGATGATCGAACCCGAAATTGCTTTTGCGGATCTCGACGACAACATGACGCTTGCATGGGACATGATAAAGCACATTGTAAACCACGTTATGAAAAACTGTGCGGCAGAGCTTGAATTTTTCAACAGCTTTGTTGACAAGACTCTGCTTGAACGTCTTACGGCGCTTGCAAACAGCGATTACGAAAAAGTTACCTACACAAAGGCAATCGAACTTCTCAAAGCCTCCGGTGCCGAGTTCAAATACCCGGTTGAATGGGGCTGCGATCTTCAGACCGAGCACGAAAGATACCTTACCGAACAGGTATTCAAAAAGCCTATATTCGTTGTTGACTATCCCAAAGAGATCAAGTCTTTCTACATGAGAATGAACGATGACGGCAAGACCGTTGCGGCAATGGATCTGCTTGTTCCCGGCGTCGGCGAGATTATAGGCGGCAGCCAGAGAGAGGAAAGACTCGACGTTCTGCTTTCCCGCATGGCTGAGTGTCATCTTGACGAAAAGGATTACTGGTGGTACGTAAATCTCCGCAAATACGGCGGAACAAAGCACGCGGGCTACGGCCTCGGCTTTGAAAGAATCATAATGTACCTTACGGGCGTTTCCAACATACGCGACGTAATTCCCTATCCCAGAACAGTCGGCAACGCAGAGTTCTGATCAATTTGTAAATTTGCATTTTTCGGAGCAGTTTCATACTGCTCCGTTTTTTTGCAAAACCATAAATTTCTCATAAACTCACAATAAATGTTTGCGAAAAATGTTGATTTATGCCAAACAGCAGAGTGTAATTATAATAGTTTTTTCATACTTTGGGAGGATACGGCATGGACTTTCTGCTCTATTCCGAAATCAACGTTTTCTGCATAGCAATATTACCGACATAGACTCGTTCAAGAACATAAACGATTTCTACGAACACAATGAGGGGGACAACGCGCTGCTGATAGTTTCTTCCGCATTAAAGGATTTCTGCCGCAGAAACGATTGTTTTTGCGGACGTTACGGCGGTGACGAATTTGTAATTATCAAGGTCATGAACATAAATGAGAGCGTTCTGCCTATGCTTGACGAGCTTAAAAATCAGGTATACAAAAAGTGCAGATCGCGCGGTCTTGAATACAGAATAGAGCTTAGTTTCGGATGTTCGGAATACTCCGTGGGCTGTGTTTCGGGTAATCTTTGCGCTGATAATTGCAACAAACATTGCCGAATGCTTGCGGCGGCGAATGTCTGCTTACTATTTCAAAAGAGCTTAAAAAGACATTTAAAAACGGCTATTGTTTCAGATTCGGCGGCGATGAGGCTTGCGTGCTTTTAACGAAGAACACAGACAGTGCCGAAAATCTTGTATCGGCTTACAAAGCAAAACTTGATATTCTTCGCAAATCAAATCCGAGACTTCCGCACATATCCATCGGCTGTACAGTCTACGATCCGGCTTGCGAAACGGTTGAAAATGCTTTTCACCGTGCAGATAATCTTATGTACAGCAGCAAGCGTGCAAAGCGTACATAAATAACACAAGCGTACTCAAGCGACTATACGCAATCAAAATAATAAATTTACGGCGGAACCAAAAACAATTATTTCCGCCGTTTTTCTTTATGCAAAAAAGCCGCACCGCAGGTTTTTATCCTCACGGTACGGCAAAAATGCTGTTATTTTTATTCTATGCCTGTTTAAACTGGCTGTTATAGAGCGTGCTGTAAAATCCGCCCTTTTCAAGAAGCTCGTCGTGTCTGCCCTGTTCTATCACGCTGCCGTCCTTCATTACAAGTATAAGAGAGGCGTCACGGACAGTTGACAGTCTGTGTGCAACGACAAAGCTTGTTCTTCCCTCCATAAGCGTGTCGAACGCTTTCTGTATACGGAGTTCGGTTCGGGTATCTATGCTTGAAGTCGCCTCGTCAAGTATAAGCATCGGCGGCAGGCAAAGCATTACGCGCGCTATGCACAAGAGCTGTTTCTGACCTTCGCTGAGCGCGTCGGGCGTTAGAAGTGTGTCAAGCCCGTCGGGAAGCCTTTGTATAAAGCTGTAACAGTGAGAGAGCTTTGCGGCGTTTATTATTTCTTCTTCGGTTGCGTCGGGCTTTCCGAAAGCTATATTATCGCGCACCGTTCCGCTTTTAAGCCAGGTTTCCTGAAGAACCATGCCGAAATTTTTCCTCAGCTCATGCCTTGAAACGTCCTTTATGGGCTTTGAATCTATGCTTATAACGCCGCCGTCAACGTCATAGAAACGCATAAGCAGATTTATAAGCGTTGTCTTTCCGCAGCCTGTCGGTCCGACTATGGCTATGCGCATACCCGGCTTTACGTCGAGATTGAAATCGCGTATAAGCGGTCTTGTTTTGTCGTAGCTGAAAGAAACATCTTTAATGTTTACATTTCCCTTTACGTTTTCAAACTTGCCGTCGCTGTCTTTGCTCTCGCAGGGTTCGTCCAAAAGGTCGAATATTCTTGCCGAGCAAGCAAGCGCATTCTGAAGTTCGGTAACGACGGAGCTTATATCGTTAAAGGGTTTCATATACTGGTTTGCATACGACAAAAGCACCGAGAGTCCGCCGACCGTAAGGCTTCCGCCGGGTATCAGTATTACGCCGACAAGCGCGACAAACGCATATATTATATTATTTACAAAGCGCGTTGACGGATTTGTAAGACTGCTGTAAAAGGTTGCAAACTTACTGCACTCCATAAGTTCTTTATTTATGACCTCAAAGCGTTCCGACGCTTTTTTTTCATACCCGAAAGCCTTTACGACTTTTTCGCTGCCCACCATTTCGTCTATTAGCGCGGTCTGTCTTCCGCGTATTTCGCTCTGCTTTCTGAAAAGCTTATAGGAACGTCCCGAAATGAACTTTGCAACAAGGAAGCTCAAAGGTGTGAGCAGTATTACCATAAGCGACACGAGGACATTTTTGGAGAACATGAATATAAGCGTAACCACGACCGTAACAACGCCGGAAAACAGCTGTGTAAATCCGAGCAGAAGTCCGTCCGAAAGCACGTCGGCGTCAGAAATAACGCGGCTTACTATATCGCCCGAACTGTGCGAGTCGAGATACGACAGCGGCAGTTTCTGTATATGTCTTATAGCCTTTGAACGCAGTTCCTCGACTATTCGGTATGTCATTTTATTGTTTACAAGGTTCATTATCCAGGTAAAAACGCCCGAAAGCACGGCGAGAAATGCAATTTTTGAAAGTACCTTTGCCATTGCAGTGAAATCCACCCTGCCGGTTTCCTGTACAAAGTCGATAGCGTCGCCGAACAGCACAGGAACATAAAGCTGAAGCACGACGGCAGCCGCAGCAAGCAATATACTGAAGATAAGCGCGGCGCTGTGCTTTTTTATAAGCGGCATAAGACGTTTGAGTGCGCCGGAATTTTTAATCATAGCTTTATTATCCTTATTTTTCATCTTACCGCGCCTCCTTTACCTTATTTTCGGGATTTTCTTCGGGAAACTGCGAATAGTAAATTCCGCGGTATACCTCGCTTGTTTTAAGCAGATCATCATGCGAGCCGACTGCGCTCAGCTCTCCGTTATCAAGCACAAGTATCACGTCCGAATCGCGCACGCACGCTATTCTCTGCGACACTATAAAGGTTGTGACGTTATCGGGCAGCTTTTTTACCCCACTTCTGAGTGCCGCGTCCGTTGCATAGTCGAGTGCGCTTGAGCTGTCGTCGAGAATAAGAATTTCGGGCTTTTTGACAAGCGTTCTCGCTATGGACAGTCTTTGTTTCTGACCGCCGGAAAGATTGCGTCCCGACTGTTCGAGAACGAAATCAAGCTGTCCCGGCTTATCCTCAACCACCTTTTTGCCCTGTGCGGTCTCAAGTGCGTTCCAAAGCTCCTCATCTGCCGCGTCCGGGTTTCCGTATTTGAGATTATCTCTTATACTTCCCTCAAACAGAACGGATTTCTGCTGAACGACGCCGACCTTTTTTGTAAGTTCGTCCTTGGTATACTTTTCCACAGGCACTCCGTCAACAAGCACCTGTCCCTTTGTCGCGTCGTAAAAACGCGGTATAAGGCTTATGAGCGTTGATTTACCGCTGCCCGTTCCGCCTATTACGCCGACATTTTCGCCTTTTGCGATTTTAAAGTTTATATCCGAAAGGCTTGGCGCTCCCGCTCCCGAATAGGTAAACGTAACGTCCTTAAATTCCACGGCAGGCGTGCCGTTTACGCTGTTTTCACTGTGAGATGACTCTGACGGATAGACCATATCCGGTTCGGTTCCGAGAATATCCGCTGTTCTCTTTGCGCAGGCAAGCGCCTTATTGAGCGTTATTATAAGGGACGCAAGCTTTATAAGCTCAACTATTATCTGGAGCATATAGTTATAAAGCGCGACGACCTGTCCCTGCGGTATAATACCCGAATTTACCTGTACCGCCGACACCTTTATGAGAAAAACGGCGGCTATATTTATAAGCACATAAGTAAGCGGATTCATGAGCGCCGAGATACGTCCGACAAACAAATTCAGCCTTGTCAGCGCCTTATTGCTTGCGTCAAACTCGTCCACCGACTCTTTTTCGCGGCAGAACGCGCGTATAACTCTGACGCCCGTAAGATTTTCCCTTGTTTCAAGCGTTACCCTGTCAAGTCCCGACTGCGCCTTTGAAAACAGCGGTATACTCACAAGCATTATTGCAAAAACGACGGCGAAAAGCACCGGTATCGTTACCACAAATACAAGCGCACTCTTAAAGTCTATCGTAAACGCCATTATCATTGCGCCGAACACGATAAAAGGGCTGCGCAGCAGCAGCCTGAGTCCCATATTCAGTCCGTTCTGAACCTGGTTTACATCTCCCGACAGTCTTGTGATAAGCGTCGCACTGCCGAGTTTATCTATCTGCGAGAACGACAGCGACTGTATATGATCGAAAAGCGCCTGTCTGAGCGCTCCGGCAACACCTATACTTGCCTTAGCCGCAAAGTACTGCGCCGTTACGCTGCACGCAAGTCCCACAAGCGCCATAAGTATAAGCGCGCCGAAGCCGAGATACACGCTCTTTCCGACGCCTGCCTTTCCGGAATCTATCATCTGCGCCACCGCGATAGGCACAAGCAGATCAAACAATGCCTCAAGCAGCTTGAACAGCGGCGCGAGAATACTCTCTTTCCGGTAATCTTTTAAGTATACCGCAAGTTTTTTCATGTTTTCCTCTCTTTTCTTCTTATTATCTGTTGACAGAATATAGTATAATACATTATAATCAATATATGAAATATTGTTTTTATATACTTTCAATATAAATTTTATATAACATCTGTGAGGCAATAAAAATGGAACTCAAACAGCTTGAAATATTCTGCAAAATTGCGGATTACGGCAGCATAAACGAGGCGGCGCGGAAGATAAATATGTCGCAGCCGCCTTTAAGCTATCAGATTAAACAGCTTGAGGGAGAACTCGGCGTTGAGCTTTTTACACGCAGCAGCCGCGGCGTTGAGCTTACAAAGGCAGGAAAGCTGCTCTACGCACGTGCCTCGAGTCTGCTTGAATATGCGCGCTCGACAAAGGCGGAGGTCGCCGAGGCAGGCAAAAAAAGAGTGCTGCGATTGGGTATCACTTCTACTACCGTTTCCGTCATGCTGCCGTACATAACCGAGTTTTCAAAGAAATATCCTGACGTAAACTTTGAGGTGCGCGACGGCGCGACATATGAGCTTCTTGAACAGCTGCTTGACGGGATAATCGACGTATCCGCGGCGCGGACTCCAATGAGAACCGACGAGGTTGAAACAGCGGTACTTGCCTCCGAGCCTATGATTGCGGTATCGCCCTATTCAATGCGCGTTGAAAACGAGGGCGGAATACGTTTGTGCAATCTCAGCGGTGTGCCTTTAATATTGTACCGCAGGTACAGAGAGCTTATACTTTCCACATTTACAAAGAGAAACATAGAACCCGACGTTTTCTGCATATGCGACGACGCGAGAGACGCGCTTCTCTGGGTAAAAGAGGGGCTTGCAACGGCGATATTCCCGATGTCGATGAAGGATCAGTGCGAGGGACTGCGCGTGCAGAAAATATGTGATGATGAGCTTGAAACGCAGATACTGCTCATACGAAAGAAAAACGCCGCCATGCCGCAGACGGTGCGCGATTTCTGGGACATATGCGCAAAAGACAAAAAAAGCTCTGACGGAAACCAAGCCGACAAAGCCTTATTTTGATTATTTCTTTTTGATAAGCTTTTCCGCAGCCTTTGCGTCGATAAGATTTACCGTTTTGAATTCTCCGCCGTAAAAGACCGCCCAGTTATTGAACACGCACGGCAGGGATTTTGCCTTTTGCAGCGTATCGACCTTGACAATATTAAGCGGAACACTGTTTTGACTGCAATATTTCTCGATGCTTTCAAGAAAAAGGTACGTATACGGGCACTGCTCCGAATAGTACACGGTAAGGTCTTTATCGGGTATTGCCATGTGTTTTGCATTTTCGCAAAAGCGCGGTTTTGTGCCGTCAAACGAAAGGCAGAGCAGTTCATAGCCGTTATCCGTAATATCGGCAGCTTCAAATCCGAATTTCTGCGCAAAGTTCTTATCCGAAAGCCACGCTTTCTGCTTCTGCGAGCCGAGCATACAGATTCCCGACTTACCTTTGGCTTTTGCGTCGGCTATGCAGTATTCCATAAGCTCTTTTCCGTACCCGTGCGACTTTTGATCGCCGTTTACCCAAAGGCAGTAGATATACAGAAAGTTCTCGCCCTCTATCGGAACCCACGCTTTTTCAAGAGGCGCGTATTCGATAAAAACCGTCGCCTTTTCGTCAAGCTTTCTGAAAACATGACCTTCTTTCAGCCGTTGTGCGAGCCATGCTCTCTTTGCCTCGACTCCCGGATGCGGCTTTTTTGTGCGTATTATGCAGCAAAGGTGCTGATCGGGAAGATTTTCGGGCGTCAGATTTATAAATTCACTCATAAGTTTTTCTCCGCACTTATTTTTTTAAGTCGGCGCAAGCGTCAAGCGCCATTCTTTTTAAAGTATCGGTGTCGTCGGGATCTGACGGCATAAGCATAGGCTTTGCGCCGGGATAAGGTATCTGTTCTGAGGTTTCGTACTTGCCCATGGACGGCGTTTTCTTTATTAAAAATCTGTTATCGCAGATGTTGCCGAAATACACTCCGTCAAGGTAAAGCAGATATTCTCCCATCATCTTGCGAAAAGTAAGACTTCCTATACCGTCAAGCTGTCCCAGCACAAAGTCCAGGTATTCCTTTGTCGAAGGCATATTTTATAATTTCTCCTTTGATTATGTAAGCAAGACCGAAATAACGGTGCATAAAATTCCGGCTGCACTTGTTTTTGTAATCTTTTCGCCGAAAAATACCGCTGCCATTACGGTTGCCGCGGCAAGCGACAGAACACTGCTCAGCGGAAACAGTATTACGGACGGCAGCACTTCGGTTGCGGCGGTAAGAAAATACGAATTTGCAAAAAGCATTGCCGCCATTACCGCAATATACGGAATACACTTTTTAAAATCAAGCTTCACTTTCTTTTCTTTACCTGCCAGAAAAGGCATTGCAATGCAGAGCACGGCAAGAGTTATAAGAAAAGTATAGAAATTGAATATGACCTTACTTCCGTCGGGCGCCCACGCGGTAAACATCTTCTGCGCGACATTTGTAAATCCCTGCGACAGGAAAACGACGGCAAGCAGCACATAGTCCGAAGCTTTCAGCTTTTCTTTCATATCGCTGCTGTATCTTAGAAGAAACGCTATTGCCGCAATTATAAAAATAACGCTGAATATTTGCTTTATGCTTATAGACTCGCCGAAAACAAAAAAACCGAACACCATATTTACAATAAATGCCGCAGTGGTAACGGCGTTTATCATCATATACGCTCCGCTTTTTGCAGAAATAAGCCACGAAATGAGAAAAACTGCCATGGAAATTCCGGAAAATACAGAAATTGCAAGCTCCGCCGGGGTAAGCGCAAACGATTCGCGTTTAACAAAAGCCATTGCCGCGCCTATAACACAGCAGATTATCATTCTGATTATGTTTGCCGCGGCGCTTTCGGAAATGCTGTTCACATGTCCGCTCAGCTTTTTACCGCAAAACCCCTTTGCCGTTCCGGCTATAACCGCAAGTACAAGATATAACATCTTAACTGCCACGTCCTTTCACAATGCACAATACGCAAAAAATTTTAACACAGTATTAAGGCAATGTCAAGCGATTTTTCGTCAAAAATACCCCGTACTTGAAATATACGGGGAAATTAAAAGCTCAGATATCTTTATCCGCAGTATACACTACCGAAACGTCGTCATGCAGCTGAAGTATCGACGCAGGAACTTCGGGCGTTACCGGTCCTTTAAGCGCGCGTTTTACAATATCATACTTCTCCGGTCCTGCAATAAGCAGTATTTTTTTTGCGCTGAGTATGGACTTGAAACCCATGGTAAGCGCGTGAGTCGGCATACCGCCGTTCGGGAAAAAGCGCGAATTTGCTTTTAGCGTCGATTCGGTAAGCGTTACGCGCCTTGTGCCAAGCTCAAAATGATCTGACGGTTCGTTGAAGCCGATATGACCGTTAAAGCCTATTCCGAGAAGCTGAAGGTCGATTCCGCCGAGCGAACGTATGAGTTTATCATAGTTTTCGCACTCGGTCTGCCAGTTTTCGCACATTCCGTTCGGAACATATGTATTTTTCTTATCAATATTTATATGATTAAAGAAATTTGAGTTCATAAAATAACGGTAGCTCTGATCATGTTCGGGTGAAAGTCCGCAGTATTCGTCAAGATTTACGCTCTTTACGTCCTTAAAATCGAGATCGCCCTTATTATACCACTCTATAAGCTGTTTATAGACTCCGAGCGGAGACGAACCGGTTGCAAGTCCGAGTACCGCGTCGGGCTTCTGGATCACCTGTGCGGAAATTATATTCGCGGCTCTGCGGCTCATTTTTTCATATGTTTCTTCACGGTAAATATACATTTTTCTCTCTCCTTTTGTACACTCTCTTTGTACACATTATTATACATTAATACAAGAGTTTTTTCAATACACAAAAAGATATAAATATCATGTATTAAGTTAATAACATACAAAAACCGCCGCAGGCAAACCTGCGGCGGAAAACAACGGCATTAATCAACCGTAATTTATTAAGTTTTGGTTTCAGCCTACGACTTTGCCCTCAAATTCGGGGGTGCAGACAAGCTTTCCGTCCTTTGCGTCAAGCACAAGCGTAGTACCCGTATCAAAGTTGCCTGCAAGAATTTCCTTTGCAATAAGGGTTTCTGCGGAACTTTGGAGATAACGTTTAAGCGGACGCGCACCGTATACGGGGTCATAGCCGTTATCAATAATAAGCTGTTTTGCAGCGTCGGTAACTTCAAGCTTAAGTCCTCCGGCACTTCTGTCGGCAAGGCGTTTTCTGAGTCCCGAAAGCAGATTTTCGATTATTCCGCCGAGATTATCCTTTGTAAGCGGCTTGAACATGATTATCTCATCAAGTCTGTTGAGAAATTCCGGTCTGAACGACGCACGCAGATCTGCCATTACCTTACCGCGGGCTTCTTCGCTTATCTCGCCTTCGGGCGTTATGCCGTCAAGCAGATATGAGCTGCCGAGGTTTGAGGTAAGAATTATTATTGTATTCTTAAAGTCAACGGTACGTCCCTGACTGTCAGTAATACGTCCGTCATCAAGTATCTGAAGAAGAATATTGAACACATCCGGATGTGCCTTTTCGACTTCATCAAACAATACTACGCTGTACGGATGACGTCTTACAGCCTCGGTAAGCTGACCGCCTTCATCATATCCGACATATCCGGGAGGCGCTCCGATAAGACGGGAAACACTGAATTTCTCCATATACTCCGTCATATCTATTCTTACGAGGTTATGCTCATCATCAAACAGGCACTCGGCAAGCGTCTTTGCAAGCTCTGTCTTACCTACGCCCGTAGGGCCTAAGAACATAAAGCTGCCTATCGGTCTGTTGGGATCGGAAATTCCTGCTCTCGAACGCTGTATTGCCTCGCTTACGAGCCTTACGGCTTCGTCCTGTCCGATAACTCTCTTATGGAGAATATCCTCAAGGTGCAGCAGTTTTTCTCTTTCGCCCTCAACAAGCTTTGAAACGGGTATACCTGTCCAACGCGCAACAACGTCGGCTATTTCTTCCTCGGTTACGGTTGAGCGAACAAGCATATTCTGATTCTGCTCTTCGGTTGTCTTTTCGGCATCGGCAAGCTTTTTCTGAAGTTCGGGAAGATCGGAATACTGGAGCTTTGCGGCTTTTTCATACTCTCCGCGCAGCTTTGCATTCTCTATATCGCCGGTCATTTTTTCGATCTGCGCTTTTATCTTCTTGACATTTTCGGTCGCCTGCTTTTCGGACTCCCAGCGCGCTTTCATCTCGTTGAACTTTTCTTTCTTTTCGGCAAGTTCTTCGGTAAGCTTTGCAAGTCTGTCCTTAGAGAGTTTATCCTCCTCTTTCTTTAGCGACATTTCCTCAATCTCAAGCTGCATAATATCGCGTCTGAGGTCGTCAAGCTCGCTCGGCATGGAGTCGATCTCGGTTCTTATCATGGCGCACGCCTCATCGACAAGGTCTATTGCCTTATCGGGAAGAAATCTGTCGGTGATATATCTGTGTGAAAGCGTTGCGGCTGCGACAAGCGCGTTATCGTGAATTCTTACGCCGTGGAATATTTCGTATCTCTCTTTAAGTCCGCGCAGTATCGAAATTGTATCTTCAACCGACGGTTCGTCTACCATTACGGGTTGGAAACGGCGTTCGAGAGCCGCGTCCTTTTCGATATACTTTCTGTATTCGTCAAGAGTTGTCGCGCCGATACAGTGAAGTTCTCCTCTTGCAAGCATAGGTTTCAAGAGGTTGCCTGCGTCCATTGATCCCTCGGTCTTTCCGGCTCCGACTATGGTATGAAGTTCATCTATAAAGAGTATTATTTTACCCTCAGCCTTTTTAACCTCGTTAAGCACGGCTTTGAGTCTTTCCTCAAATTCGCCTCTGTACTTAGCGCCTGCAACGAGAGAACCCATATCCAGCGAAAAGATGGTTTTATCTTTGAGTCCGTCCGGTACGTCGCCTCTGACGATTCTCTGAGCAAGACCTTCGGCTATTGCGGTTTTACCTACGCCGGGTTCGCCGATAAGAACGGGGTTATTCTTACTCTTACGCGAAAGTATTCTTATTACGCTTCTTATTTCGGAATCTCTGCCGATAACCGGATCAAGTTTCTGTTCTCTTGCGCGTTCGACAAGGTCTGTGCCGTATTTTGCAAGCACGTCGTAAGTATCTTCGGGATTATCGCTTGTTACGGGCGAGGTCTTGACTTTTGCAAGCTCATCGGTAAAGCTCTTTTTGGTTATGCCGTACTTCTCGCATATTCTCTTTACGGTGCTTCCGCCCTCGGCAAGCAGTCCGAGCATAATATGTTCGACCGAGATATACTCGTCTTTAAGCTCCGACGCCACCTTTTCGGCAAATCTGAGTACTGCGGAAACTTCTCCCGACGGATAAAGTTCGGAATTTCCCGAACCCGTAACCTTAGGCAGTCTTTCGATTTCGGCGTTAAGTTCTCCGAGAACAGCTCCGACAATATCGGTATTTCCGTTTTTCTGTCCGATACGGTAGACAAGTGTTCTGACAAGTCCGCCGTCGGCAGACAGCAGCGCATACATGAGATGTTCGGGTGTAAGCGTTTGATTTTGTTTATCACGTGCAAGGTTCTGTGCGTTATTTATGGTTTCAACCGTTTTTTGAGTAAATTTTTCTGCGTTCATATATATTTCTCCTTTCGGAAAATAATTCAAAGTTTAATGTGCAAGTCATATTATTACGGGGCGTTTATCGAGATCCGCCGCGTACATATCCGCCAGCGTCTGCGAATCCGCACCGCCTATACAGGCTTTCATCATTTTATCCACAAGGCTTACGTAATCCGTAATAGCCTTTGATATCTCTTCGGGATCAAGCGTTCTGTCGCCGGCTGTTCCGAAACGTTTTGCGGGATATGCGAGCGTTCTTTCAAATCTTCCGTCGTCAAGCGAATATGCCACGTTTACCGGAAGAACTCTGTTCTCTATTCTTTCAAGACATCTGAAAAATCTTGCAAGAAGTTCGAGAAGTCCCTGCGACTGCGTTCTGAAGTTTGCGCTGAGCGTTCCTATCGGCTGTCCCGGCGCAAAACTCTTTGCAAGCTCGACTTCATATTTCACCGTAGGGTGATATTTATATTCAAGGCTTGAACGCACCGCTACTCTCTGCGTATTCGGTGCAAAAAGCGGCACAAGCTCTCTTGACGCGCTCAGCAGCTGTTCTATTCCGCTGAATATATCGTTTATCTGCTGTTCCGGCGTTCTCATCTCCACTCGTTCGGCAAGTATCATATTTACAAGGTTAGATCTGTTTGTTCCCATTTTATGCGCAAGCAAATCTATTTCTCTCATTACGTCCTCGGACAACATGAGACTATACAATGTTTTTTTCAAGGCTCTTACCTCCTATGAAAAACTTCTTTTTCTTTTTACATATACATTGTAGCACGTATTATATAATTTGTCAAGATATTTATATAAATTTATTTGCATTTTTTGAAAGTTCAACTTTTTACACAAGAAAGCAGTGACTCAGACGCGGTGAATTGTGAGTTATGCGGAATAAAAATGATTGATTTTTACAAGTTACTTTATGTTTGGCTGAGTGTTGCTTGGTTTGGTCGGAAACGGGAAATTCACTTCCACTTGCAGCCATATACTGACGCTTTTCTACGGAGAAAAGTCCTCCTGCGAGGAAAAAGTTCCCTGCGAGGATAAACCGTTTGCCGCTCAAACGCCGCAGCGAAAGCGCGGCTTTATTTTCCGCACGTCAAACTATCATTTATATATAGAAAAACTCTGTGTAAAGTTAAACCTAACGCACAGAGTTATATTTTATTCAGTTACCCTTTATTTCTTAATTTCCATAGCTTGCTCACGCACCTGCTCAGATTTGAGTCAGCCGCCTGCCTTTTGGTGGCTGACGGTATAAGCTGACGACAGAGAGTATCCCATAACTTTTTTCTAAATTAAGGTCTACCGTTTTCTTTGCAGCTTTCTTTTCAAAAAGAAAGCGCGTTCTCCCTCGCGTATTCCTCGTACCCTTTAAAGCGCGTTCTCTCTCGCACTCTTTCGGGAAATTATCAGAAATGCGATAATACAGATTATTACGGAGAGGATGGAGCCGGTTGCGGTAGCAAGTCCCATCGGGAAGAGAGTATCGGCGAACATTTTTGACATTAGGTAAACAACCGGAACACGGACAAGAAACACTGCGATGACATTATGTAAAAACGAGATTTCTGCCTTGCCGCACGCGCAGAAATATCCGGAAAACGAAAAGTGAATACCTGCAAAAATGCAGTCAAAAATATACCCCTTAAAATACTGACTTCCGAGCCTTACAACATTCGCACCGTCTGCGGTCGACGCGTCGGTAAACAGCGACACTATATCCGCAGCACAGAACTGAACAACGGTACTTACTATAAGTCCGAATCCGGTCGCGATAAGTACGGCATATCTCAGAGTAAGCACTGCCCTGTCCTTTTTGCCGGCCCCTATATTCTGCGAGCAAAGTGCCGAAACGGCAGACAGCATAGACGACGGAACAAGGAACACAAAGCTGATTATCTTCTCGACGATGCCGACAGCCGCCGCGTCATCAAGTCCGCGCTTGTTCGCTATTACCGTTATTATAAGAAATGCTATCTGAATAAGTCCGTCCTGCATCGCAATCGGAACTCCCGTCCTTAAAAGCGCGCCCATTACACCTTTTTGCGGTTTCAGATCGCCTTTACGCACCGAAACGCCGAGCTTTTTGACCTTTATCGCGGCAAGCGCAATTACAACACTCAACGTCTGAGAAAGCGTCGTTCCGAGCGCCGCGCCGACAGGACCCATATGCAGCGCGCCCATAAACAGATAGTCCAGCGCGATATTTGCAATGCACGCCGCAGCTATGAAATACATAGGACTTTTCGAGTCGCCAAGACCGCGGAAAATCGAACTTATTATATTATACGCCGTTATGAACGGTATTCCCGCAAAGCAGACCTTTAAATAAGCCTCTGTTCCCATAACCGCGTCCGACGGTGTTGATACAAGTTCAACAATCGGCTTTACACACAGCAGAAGCACAGCCGCCAGAACAACAGAAAGCGACATAAACAGCGTGACGGTATTCCCCACGCACGCGGAAATCTTCTTTTTATCCTGTGCGCCGACTGCCTGTCCTACGCCGACCGTAGTTCCCATTGCAAGACCGACTATCATTACCGTCAGCATATGCATAACCTGTGAGCCTATCGAAACCGCCGTTGTGCTTGCAACGCCCTCATACCGCCCGATTATATACAGATCTGCCATTCCGTACAGCGTCTGCAAAAAATACGAAAGCAGATACGGCAGCGAAAAATACACTATATTCTTAAAAACACTGCCTGTTGTAAGGTTCTTTTCCACTTTGAACCGTCTCCTCTTTGCTTTTACTCACACATTATAAACCTTACAACTATTGTAAAGTCAATATTATTCACGATAAGTTTACAAAAAAATCTGTACCGGTATTTTGCAAAAACAAAAAGCGCACGGTTTTGTCCATGCGCCTCGTTTTAACTCTTATTCAGCTGTCAAAAGGCAATTATTCGTCGCCTTCGGGAGCGTTTTCGCAGCCCTCGCAGTCGTCTGCTTCACAGCCGTAGCACTCGTCGTACTCGTCATCGTCTTCGTCGTCATAATCGAGATCGTAAACCTCGGATTCAACGTCGCCGAGATCGCTGTCAAGCTCGTCTGCATACTCATACAGCGAATCTACATCGTCGTAAAGAGTATCAAGCTCTGCGCTTATGTCGCCGAGAACGTCAATGATGCCCGAAATGAGCTTTCCCTCGTTAGTCTCGGTGTCAAACTTCATGCCTTCCATAAGTCCCTGGAGTCGAGCTACTTTTTCCTTGATTTCCATAAATTACACCTCACAAATCTCTGCGCCGCATATAAAGAGCGGCAATTTGTTTAATCGGTTTTTAAGTCAAATCCCAACAGCCGCGAAAATACACGGCATACGGAAAAAACTTACGCTCTTTCGAGATATTCACCGGTTCTTGTATCAATCTTGAGCTTGTCGCCGATATTGATAAAGAGCGGAACCTTGATCTGTGCGCCGGTCTCAAGCGTTGCGGGCTTGGATGCACCGGTAGCGGTATCGCCCTTGAAGCCGGGCTCTGTTTCGGTTACCTCGAGTTCTACGAACATGGGAGGTTCAACCGCAATTACGTTATCCTTATAGGAAACTATCTTGCACATCATTTCCTCTTTGACAAACTTGAAGTTGTCGCCGAGCTTATCCTTGTTGATGGGAAGCTGTTCGTAAGTCTCCATGTCCATGAAGTAGTAAAGATCTCCGTCGTTGTAAAGATACTGCATATCCTTTCTTTCAACGTGAGCCGTCGGATATTTGTCCGTAGGGTTGAAAGTCTTTTCAACAACAGCACCGGTAATGACATTGCGGAGCTTTGTTCTTACGAAAGCCGCGCCTTTTCCGGGTTTTACGTGCTGGAACTCGATTATCTGCATAACGCTGCCGTCCATATCGAACGTAACGCCGTTTCTGAAATCGCCTGCTGTTACCATTTGATAAATCCTCCAAATACAACATTGCACCTGTCTGTGCAAATTATTTCTAAGTTATTATACCACAGTACCGCGCACATTTCAAGTGGTTTTTACAAAAAAGTGCGTCTTTTGCTCAAATCTCGGTAAAAGTTTTATGACTGTGCGTAAGATCCGTGCAGCCGTCGTCAGTGAGATAAACGATATCTTCGATTCTCACGCCATATTTTCCGGGAATATAAATTCCGGGTTCAACGCTTACCACCGCACCCGACGGCACGGCTGTCTTATCCGACGGAGAAAAGCATGGCCTTTCATGTATTTCAAGTCCGAGGCTGTGTCCGAGACTGTGACCGAACGTACCTTTATATCCTGCGCCGTCGATGACGCTTCTTGCAAATCCGTCCGCAACGTTTCCGGCTATTCCGCCGCTTATTTGTTCAAGCGCACATTTCTGCGCTTTAAGCACGGTATCGTAGACGCGTTTCATTTCTTCGTCCGCTTTGCCTATGCAGACGGTTCTTGTCATATCCGAGCAATATCCGCCGTATCTTGCGCCGAAATCCATTGTAAGAAATCCCTTTTGCAGCGGAATATTTTCCGGCACTCCGTGCGGCAGCGAGCTTTTATGTCCCGACACGCTTATTGTATCAAACGCGACGCCCTCCGAGCCGTTTTTGCGCATAAAAAATTCAAGCTCAAGCGAAACGTCCTTTTCGGTAAAACCGGGTTTGCCCGCATTATCCGAAAGCACTGTGAGTATATGCGTAAAGGCTTTGTCGGTAATACTCTGCGCCTTTTTAATATTTTCAAGCTCATACTCGTCTTTTCTCGCCCTGAGCGTGCTTATTATCTGCGAACCGGAATAAAAATTTGCCGTCGGCATGAATTTTCTGAACGTCGTAAGCTCTTTTACGCTGACGTACGCGTCCTCAAACAGCACTTTTTTATCCTTGCCGATAATTTCGGAGATCTGTTCGAGCGGACTTCTCTGCTGTTCGGTTATGCATATGCTTTGGTCGATTATTCCGTTTTTCTGCGCAGTCTGAGCTGCCTCGATATAACGGAAATCCGTGATAAACGTAATTTTGCCGTCATTTATGACAACAAATCCGTCTGAAGTCTCAAAATTTGTCACGTATCTTCTGTTGACGGGAGAACAGATGAGAAATGCGTCCGCCTTTTCGCCAGTCTGCCTTACAAGTTCTTTTATATTTTCACGCATTTTGGTTTCCTCCGAAAAGACCGGTATAATAATTCTTCATTTGCAGCGCGTCCTCTGCCATCGTGCCGTCGGACTCACAAATTATCGTCGGAGTTACGCCGAGCGAGAATATCGCCTGCATAAGCGGTTCAAATTCGGGTCCGAACTGCGTATCTTCAAATGTAAGATGCTTTTTTTCGCCGCCCTTTGTATACTCTATTTTGGAAAAATGGCAGTGAAGATTCTGCGCGGCGTCCGGACTTACGCCTTCCGCAATCTTATCGAAAACTCTCTTATAATCGTCCGCCGTTACAAACACTCCGCCAAGCTCTCTTGCGTTCATATGTCCGAAATCGACGACCGGAACGACGGTCTTATCGACCGAGCACATATCTATTACCTCGTCGAGCGTTCCGAACTGATTAATTTTACCCATGGTCTCTATTCCGAGCTTAAAGCCGTAGAGATTATTTTCCGCAAGTCTTTCTATCGCATATGCAAGCGCAGGTTTTGCAAGTCTTGCCGCCTCGTCTCTCCCGATCTTTGCGCAGGAACCTGCGTGTATGACTATCGTTTCTCCGCCCATGGCTTTAAGAGCTGCAGCGCTGTCAAGAATATACTTCGAGCTGTTCTTTCTCTTTTCTTCCTCGACGGACGAAAGCGATATAAAATACGGTGCGTGTATCGACAGCTTTATACCTGCATTTTTTGCATTTTCTCCGATAAGAGCGAAAGTCTCGGGTTTTCCGGAAACACCTCTGCCGGCTTCGTATTCATATGCGTCAAGTCCGAACTGTTTTACCCATTCGGGAGCCTCCGCCGTACTCTTTTTACCGTCGGCAAAAAAACTGAGCGAGTTTCCGCCCGGACCGAAAAGCGCTTTTGACATTGTTAACGCCTCCTTAAAAACAAATCCGAAGAATGCGACGTTTAAAATCGACACTCTCCGGACCGGTATTACTTAATTAAAATTATTCTGCGTCGGTGTTTTCAGCTGTTTCTTCGGTTTCTGTGCCGTAATCAGCTTCATCTGCCGGCTCGAGAAGTGCTCTCATTGAAAGGCTTACGCGCTTTGCGTCAAAGTCGATAGCCGTAATCATTACCTTTACAACGTCGCCTACTGCGAGAACGTCTGCGGGCTTTGCAATTCTCTGATTGGAAATCTGGGAAAGATGGATAAGACCGTCGATACCCGGAATTACTTCGGCAAATGCACCGAAAGGAGTGAGGCTGACGATCTTTACGTCAACTACATCGCCTTCATGGTAGTTATTTGCAAGTATTGTCCACGGGTTTTCAGCCTCTACCTTATATCCGAGAGAAATTCTCTTCTTCTCGGGATCGAGTGCCTTGATGAATACGTCTATCTCATCGCCTACGTTTACAACTTCGCTCGGATTCTTGATTCTCTTCCAGCTGAGTTCCGATACGTGAACCATACCGTCAACGGGACCGAGATCTACGAATGCGCCGTAGTTGGTTATGGACTTAACCTTACCGGTGAACTTCTGTCCTACTTCGGCAGTCTCCCAGAACTTAGCCTCGCCTGCTGCCTTTTCCTCGCGTACAACCGCTCTCATGGAGGCAACCGCACGCTTTCTCTGCTTATTGGTGCTGATTATCTTGAATCTTACGTTCTGTCCCATGAAAGGCTGAAGATCCTTCTCCTCGTAAGGAGTTTCGCTTCTCGGAAGAGTTGTCTGAGAAGTGGGGATAAATACTCTGCCGTACTGACATACGGCAACAAGTCCGCCGCGGGTTACTTCGATTATCTTACCGTCGATAACTTCGCCGCTTGCCTCTGCCTCTTCAAATGCGATCCAGTTCTTGTCTGCGTCGATTCTCTTCTTTGAAAGAAGAACCGTGCCTTCTGCGTCGTTGAACTTTTCAACGATAACTTCGATTTCATCTCCGACCTTTACGAGATCTTCCATTTTTGCGCTCGGATCGTCGGTCATTTCGGAAAAGGGTACGATACCTGTGTACTTTATTCCAAGGTCAACATGTACTTCGTTTGAAGTAACTCTCGTTACGATACCCTTTACTCTTTCGCCCGGTCTGTACATTGTAAAGGACGCGTCGAGCATCTCCTCAAAGCTCATGTTGTCGTTAAGTTCTGTGTTCTGCATTTTTGTTGTTTCATCAGAATTGATTATTTCACTCATTCTGACTTTTACCTCCTCTAATATATCATCGGGTGTTGATGCACCCGCTGTTATCCCTACGGTGAATACCGCGTTTTTGCCCGGCTTGAACGTTTCAAACAAAGCCCTTATCTCCTTTGACGGGAGTTCGTCCGCCTGTTCCGCAAGATACGTATGCTTACACTTTGACGACGCTATTTCATACAGCTTTTTTGTATTGGAGCTGTGCTTTCCGCCGACCACAAGCATAAGGTCGCATTTTTCCGACAGACTGACGACTTCATTCTGGCGTTTTTCCGTAACATTACATATTGTATCAAAAATTTTTGCCTTTGTATATAGTTTTCTTATAAAATTTTGACAATTTACATTTTTTTCATTATTGTATGTGGTTTGCGACGTTAAAAGAATACAATCTTCACGATTAGTTAATTTATTATTAACAAGTTCGGTCAGTTCTTCAATTCCGCTGCAAACATACGCGTCGGTATGCGAATAGCTCATGATACCTGCGACTTCGGGGTGATTTTTATCGCCCATTATCACGACGGCTTTCGCGTCCTTTGAATTTTCATCGACAATACCGTGTATTCTGTCAACGAACGGACAGGTTGCGTCGATATAGCAAAAACCGTTCTTATCGAGAAATTCCTTAACGCTCTTTTTTATTCCGTGCGTACGCACGACAAGCACAACGTCGTCTTTCTGTCCGGCAAGGCTTTCAAGATCGCTTTCCTCAATCACGAAAATATTATCTTTTTCGAGCCGCTTTACAAAGATTCCGTTATGTATAAGCTCGCCTATGGTATATATCTTTTTATCGGTAGTTTTTCTGAGTTCCGTCAACATATTGACGGCGCGTCTTACTCCGAAACAGAATCCCGAATTTTCGGCGCAGATTATTTCAAACTTCTTATCTGCCATATTCACCGTTTTCGGCGCGTTTGAGCATTGAGCATATATCTGCAAAGATCTCCTCGCTTACGCGCTGATACTCCTCTCTGCTGTTATCCGCAAAGTTATAATACTCGCGCGCCTTTGGTTCGCCGATTATTACGAACACGCGGCTGAAAAGCTTTATCTTATAATTCTTTGTATACATAGCCACGGGGAGAATTTTTCCTCCCGAATGGTTAAGCAGCATTGCAACGCCTGTCTTGACCTCTGTCGTCGCCGGATCCACGCCGGGACACCTTGTACCCTGCGGATAAAGGCAGATATTATTTCCGTCCTTTATAAGCCCGAGAGTCATTTTTATTGCTGCAATATCGCTTGTTCCGCGTTTTATCGGGAAAACTCCGAGTGCTTTCAGAAGTCCGCGGAGAACGGGTATTTTAAAAAGTTCGTCCTTTGCCATAAAGCTCACCGAGCATTTCAGCGAACAGGCAAGGATTACCGGATCCCAGTTAGACATATGGTTTGCGCAGATTATGCCCGACGAAAGCTCTCTCTGATCTCTGTTCCCGATTATTTTAACCCGAAACAGCACTTTTAAAAGTCCGGAAAGAGCGCTGGTCGCAAAATCATAGAATTTCATTGATTTTTTCATGTATTATCTCCAATGCTTTTTCCGTTGTTTGTTCCAAAGTAAGATCGGAATCGTCGAGAGTTACGGCGTCATGTGCCGGAACACAGGGTGCTGTTTTACGTTCGGAATCCTGTTTATCGCGCGCCGACATATCGTTCTTTATTTCTTCGAGATTGACGTTCTGTCCCTTTGCTTTAAGTTCTTCACAGCGTCTTTTTGCGCGGCTGTCCGCGTTTGCGACAAGAAAAATCTTTACGTCGGCATTCGGCAGCACGACGGTGCCTATATCTCTGCCGTCCATTATGACGTTATTTGTAACGGAAAAGTTCCGCTGTTTTTCAAGAAGAAAATTTCTTACTTTCGGAAGTGTCGAAACCGCCGACGCATACATTGACATTTCGGGGGTTCTTATGGCTTCGGAAACGTCCTCATCATCGAGAAAAACGTGCTGAGTTCCGTCAACCCATTTAAGTTCTATATTGATTTTATCGAAATTTTCCGAAAGTTTCTGTTCATCTTTAGGATCTATTGAATTGATTTTTGCGTAAAGTCCGACGGTTCTGTATATTGCGCCGGTATCTACATACAAAAATCCGAGTTTCTTTGCAAGCGCTTTTGCGAGCGTACTCTTTCCTGCGCCCGACGGGCCGTCTATTGCGATACTATACACAGGTTTTTTCCCTCTTTTCTACTTTTTTGCTTCTATTGTGTTTGACTGGCTTTTGCCTATTTTGGGTGGAAACGGATTATCCTCTTCCATGTGCAACCCTATACTGACGCTTTTCTACGGAGAAAAGCGGTCGAAAAGCCGTTCGCCGCTCAAACGCCGCCGCGAAAGCGTGGCTTCTTCTCCACACATCAAACTATCGTCGGCAAAACTTCCCAGCACCTCCGAAATTCTTTTTCTTCGCTCGCAGATGCTCCGCACTGCTCGATATGGGGTTCTGTACAAAATTACTGTTTTATCGGCACAAGTGTTATTTTTTATATAGTCATACAGTCAACAGGGCTCGTTTTTCTGCCCAGCTCGCTGTCGCGAGATGACTTTTACAAATGTTAGTTTTTGTTTGGCGGGTGCGAAGTAAAATTTTAGCTTTGTTTTGCTGTTGCAGAGCAATTTCACTTTCCAAAGTTATCCTTTGTACTAAATTTCCATAGCTTGCTTAGGCACCTGTTCAGATTTGAGTCAGCCGCCTGCCTTTTGGTGGCTGACGGCACAAGCCGGCGGCACAGAGTATCCCACAGCCTTTTTCTTATTTAAGGGCTACGAAAGTTCTTTGTTTACACTCTTTAGAGCGCTCAGCTTTCTTTCAAGAAAGCGCGTATTACTCGTACCCCTTTGTGCCCATGTTTTTGCCGGCAAGACAGCCGGTAGAAAAAGCAATCTGGAGGTTAAAACCACCGGTATAGGCGTCAACATCAAGAACTTCGCCTGCGAAATAGAGATTTTTAATCTTTTTAGACTCCATTGTAGAGGAATTGACGTCCTTAACGGAGACACCGCCGGAGGTGATTATCGCCTCGGCTGCGGGGCGCGTGCCGGATATGCCTATTTCGAGATCTTTGAGCGCGCGAACCATGGTATGCCTTTGTTCCTTGGTAATACCGTTAGGCTTTTCATCGGGTTTTATACCGCAATAAGAAAGAAACGGCAGAATAAACTTTGACGGCAGCAGATCGCACAGCGCGTTTTTCATATCCTTATTGATATACTTTGAAAAATCCGACAGCAATCTGTTATCGAGAGTTTTTTCGTCAAGCGACGGCTTTAAGTCGATACAAATCTTATATCTGTCATTTTCAATGTCACGCATATGAGCCGACGCGCTCAGTATCAGCGGTCCCGAAAGTCCGTAATGCGTAAAAAGCATTTCTCCGAGAGCCGAATACACTTTTTTCTTCTTTTTACTATCAACCGCGCTGACCGTCACGTTTTTGAGCGACAGTCCCTGACAGTCCGCGCACAGTGCGTCGTCCGACGTAAGCGGAACAAGCGACGCTTTTGGTGTCTTTATATTATGCCCCGTATTTTCGGCAAATCTGTATCCGTCACCCGTAGAACCCGTCACGGGATACGATATTCCTCCGGTACAGATACACGCGGCGTCAAATTCATACACATTTCCCGAAGAATCCGTTACGCTTTTAAACTCGCCGTCTGCCGTTCCGATCTCCGCAACCGCACGGTTTATAACCTTTACGCCGTACTGTCTTATCCTGTCTTTCAGCACTCGCAGAATATCGAGCGCCTTATCGGATTTCGGGAAAACGCGGTTTCCCCTCTCGGTTTTAAGCTCGCAGCCGCCACTCTCAAAAAATTCTATGGTGTCCGCAGTTGAAAACTCGTGCAGCGCCGCATACAAAAATTTCGGATTTACAGGAACATTTTTCAAAAATGTATCTTCGTCGCAGTTGTTTGTGACATTGCACCTGCCTTTGCCGGTTATGAGCAGTTTTTTGCCCATATAGGCGTTGTCAAAATATTCTTCGCTCAAAAAATGCTTCTGCGACGTGTTTTTCTCAAACAATGTGACGTCCGCACCGCTTTTCGCGGCAAAAACCGCGCACATCATGCCCGCAGCTCCCGCGCCTATTACGCAGACGCGTTTTTTATTATGTTCTTGAGTTTTCATATACGTCGTATTCGTCCCATATCTTTTCAAGGTCGTTAAGCGTTGCGGTAATGGTGTCCTTTTTCTTGCGGCTTATTGCCATGATGAGCGCGTTGATTATGCTGAGCGGCGCCACAAGCGAATCGACAAACGACGCCATATCGCTTCTCGCATACAGCTTTGAATCGGCATACGCCGAAATCGGCGAATTGTCGCTGTCGGTAATGGCTACGACCTTTGCACCCTTTTTCTTTGCAAATTCCGCGGCAAGCTTTGTGCGGCTGGAATATCTCGGAAAGGATATTGCAACAAGCACGTCGGACTTGTCTATTCTGAATATCTGCTCAAAAAGCTCGTTTGTGCTGTTGGAAAACAGCAGTTTTACATTTCCGAACATATACGAAAGATAGTGATTTAAAAAGTCGGCAAGCATACTTGAAGAACGTATGCCTATAATGAAAATCGACTTTGCTCCGCATATCGTATCTACGGCGCTGTTAAAAGACTCCTCGTCGATATTTGCAAGCGTCATCTTGATATTGTTCATATCCGACGTAAGCACTGCGTCAAGTATGTTTCCGTTGCCTATTATGTTGTCGGCAACGCCGATTCTCTGCACCGCCGTCAGTTTTGAACGAAGGCTTTGCTTGAGAACCTCGTGAAATTCCGGATAGCCCGAAAAGCCGAGTTCTATCGCAAATCTTACTACGGTAGACTCTGAAACTCCTATATTTGCTCCGAGTTTGGTGGCGGTAAGATATGCCGCAACCTCGCTGTGCTGAAGAACATACGCCGCGATAAGCTTATGGCTTTTGGACATTTCCGGCAGTCTTTCGCTTATCTTTTCAAATAGATCCTTTTGCATTATACACCTCGTAAAAGCAAAAAATTACAAATTATATTATTACACTTTAAGCCGTTTTTGTCAAGCACTTTAAATGAACAAAACATGACCTTTGAGCACTCTGCATTTGCTGCACTTTGCCGATTGACACATACGGGCGTTTATGGTAGAATATACGCAAAATAACTCGTATCACGGCACGTTTTTTACCGTCCGCAGTATACCAAAAGAAAGTGGAGCAAATGAAATACATCAAGCAATTCGGAATAATAATCGCGGTTTCGTTTATAGGCGAAGTATTGAAATATTTTATACCGCTGCCCATACCTGCAAGCATATACGGACTTGTACTCATGTACATACTGCTGCTTTCGGGCGCGCTGAAGCCGGAATCCGTAAAAGAAACCTCATATTTTCTTATCGAGATAATGCCGCTTATGTTTATACCGGCAGCCGCAGGACTTATCGAAACATGGGGAATTATAAAGCCCAATCTTTTGGCATATGCCGTGATAACGGTATTTTCCACATTTCTTGTAATGTTTGTTTCGGGCAGAGTAACGCAGTTTGTAATAAAGTGCGGCAAAAAAGGAGGAAAAGACAATGGAACTGTTTGAAAACTCGGTCTTTTTCGGAGTTGCCGTCAGCATTGTGTCATACGCGCTCGGTATGTTTTTGCAGAACAAGACAAAGCTTGCAATATTCAATCCGCTGCTTATTTCTATTGCCGCAACCGTTGCAATACTCGCCTTTTCCGGCATAAGTTACGACGCATACTATTCGGGCGCGAAATATTTAAGCTACTTGCTGACTCCCGCGACCGTCTGTCTTGCATTGCCGCTGTACGAGAAAACAGAACTTTTGAAAAACAATGCAAAGGCAATATTCGCAGGTATCTTTTCGGGTGTGCTTACAACGCTGCTCTGTGTTCTTGCAATGAGCGTCATATTCGGCTTTTCGCACGAGGAATACATCACTTTTCTGCCTAAGTCCATAACCACTGCGATAGGCATGGGCATATCGGAAGAACTTGGAGGATATGTGACGCTTACCGTTGCGGTAATTATAATAACGGGTATAATCGGAAATATTTTCGCGCCGTTTGCCTGCCGTATTTTCGGAATTACGGAACCTATCGCAAAAGGCGTCGCCATAGGTTCGGCGTCTCACGCAATGGGCACGTCGAGAGCTTTGGAAATGGGCGAGATCGAGGGCGCAATGAGCAGCCTTTCAATCGCGGTTTCGGGGTTGCTTACCGTTGTCGGCGCGTCGGTATTCGCGCATTTTATATAATTGCGTACAAAAATTTAATAGCGAGGTATGAATAATACGCCGAACCCGAATCTTCGGAGGGGGTAATATGGCAGTAATAAGAAAAGCAGCCGTATCGGACGCAGAAAATATATTGGAATACTGCAAAGCTGTCGGTGCTGAGACCGACAATCTGACATTCGGAGCAGAGGGTATCTCTTTAACGGTGGAAAAAGAGCGCGAATATCTGAAAAGTTTCACCGATTCCGACAAACAGTTGTACCTTGTGGCGGAAGAAAACAACGAGATCGTCGGTACGGCGGTCTTTTCGGGACTTTCCAAAGCCAGACTTTCGCACAGAGCAGAAATAAGCATATCCGTTAAAAAAGCAATGTGGGGCAATCACATCGGCACACGCTTTATGGAATGGATTATTGACTTTGCAAAAAACACGGCTCACACAGAAATCATTTCTTTGGAAGTACGCAGCGACAACGAAAGAGCAATCTCGCTGTACAGACGATTCGGATTTGAAAAAATCGGCACGTTCGACGGTTATATGAAGGTAAACGGAAAAGATGTAAGCTGTGATATTATGAGACTGAATCTTTCGTAAAAAACAAAACAAAAAACCCTTTTCAACATCGAAGTCTGAAAAACAATATTTAAAGCCGTCCTTTTCGGGACGGCTTAGTTTTTTATCTATTTCATGGATTCGCTCTGATTGAGTATGAGCGTACTGTAAAGAAAGAGGACGTCCGCGTTTTCAAAATCCACGAATCTGTCAAGCAGTGTGCTCGAAATATATCTTGTATCGACAAGAACAGTGCTTCCGTAATTGCCTATGATAAGCGGAGTCATGCTGCTGCCGAAAGAATCTCTGAACACGACGAGCTTTTTATCGGGATCTCCCGACGGATTTTCTATATTTATCACCGCCGCAGCGCCCGACAAAAATATCTCATACGGATCGTTTGAAGAAAGCTTTTCCTCATCGATACAGCCCGTATACGTCTTTGAATTTTCGACATTTGTGACCTTGACGTTATCAATGACGTCATTTGAAACGTAATTTATGCGTTCCGCGTCAAGCGGAAGTGCCGACTGACCGTAATACACGCCGTAAAACGGCACGCCTGCGTCTTTGACGGTATAATTTTTCAGCGCCTCGTTTCCGAGTGCCTCCGATATTTTATCCGCAGCGCCGATTATATATTCCTGCCTCCAGTGAGTGTCGGTCTTATAGTAATCGGTTATGTCAAGTTCGGGGAAAATGTCGATATATTCGGCAAAGTCAAGTTTGTCCTTCATAATATCCGTCATCTCACCGTAATCCATTGACGGATAGCCGTTCTTTCCGGCAAGAAAATAGTTCTTGTCAGGTACAACGCAAAGATATACTTTATTCGCTTTACCTTTAAGATAATCCTCATATATTTTTGTAAGCTTATCGGCAGACTTATTCACCGACGCTTTGTTCAGCGGATATTCAAGCTTTGAGGCATATCCGTCCGAAATATATATCCCGTTATTATCGCTCTTGCGGAACACATAAAAGGTACTGAGAGCTTTGAGCGTTCTCAGATTATCGCGCGCCGGGAACTGATCGAGAGCAAAGCTTTCAAAGTCCGTCATATATTTGCCGTCAAGCAGATTTTCAGCCGAAAGCTCAGGTATTTTTGCAAGCTTGCGGCGTTCCGAAACAGACACATCGTTCTGCGGCTTGAATACGCACACAAGCGAAACGCACAGCCACAGCGCAAGAATTACGCAGGCTGATATTTTACGCACTTTATTTTCCATAGCTGTCTTCACTCCTCTCTCAGAATCTGAAATACAAAAACGGATTGAACGAACCGTCAACAAGATATGCCGTACTCAGAACAATTCCCGAAATTACGGCGATCGGCTCTGCAAATATCAGAATTTTATTCATAACGGCATTTTTCCTTGCGGATTTCAGCGCTGACATTAATACAGGCGTGCTGAGTACCGTTCCGAAAATAATGACAAGCGCAAAGCTCTTTAAATTGTACAGCGTATCCGCGTTCACCGCAGGAAGTCCTCCGAAACCGAGCATACAGCGTATATCGCCGAGCGCCATGCCCATGCTGTCGGCATTGAAGATGACAAATCCCATAATTACCGCAAAAAGCGCGTATATGTGAGATACAAACCGCGGCATCTTTTTAAGAAAGTCCGACAGAAACAGCTTTTCCATCACCAAAAGCACCGCATACAGCACACCCCATATTACAAAGTTCCATGCCGCACCGTGCCACAGTCCCGTAAGCGCCCAGACGGCGGCTATGTTGAATATCCACCGCGCAAACCTCACTCTGTTTCCGCCGAGAGGAATATACACGTAGTCGCGGAACCACGTTCCGAGCGTCATATGCCAGCGTCTCCAGAATTCCGTAACGCTTCCGGAAATATACGGGTAGTTGAAATTTTCGGGAAATTCAAAGCCCATTATCTTTCCGAGTCCTATCGCCATATCGCTGTAACCCGAAAAATCAAAGTATATAAACAGCGTAAAGCATACCGCGTACATCCAGTAAAACAACACGCTTTTTTCCTCCGACGCTCTGAACACGTCGCAAAGCTCGGCAAGCTGATTTGCAAGCAGCACCTTTTTTGAAAGTCCGACCGAAAAACGTCTTATTCCGCAATACACCTTTTCAAGGCTGTGAGTTCTGTTCTGAAGTTCGCGCTCAACGTCTGTATAACGCACGATAGGCCCTGCGATAAGCTGCGGAAACATACTGACATATGCCGCAAAGTTTATTATGTTTTTCTGTGCGGGCGTTCCGCGGTACACATCAACAACATAGCTTAATATCTGAAACGTATAAAAGCTTATGCCTATCGGCAGCGCAACGGACAGGACAGGCACGGAAATTCCCGTAAGAGAGCCGAAAGAGCTTACGAAAAAGTCGGCGTATTTAAAATATGCCAGAAATCCCACAAGCACCGCGCCCGACAAGAACATTGCAATCTTTTTCAGACTCATACTCTTTGCGCGCTGTATCAAAAGTCCGCCGATATATCCGACGAGTATTGACGCCGCCATTAAAATCAGATATCTGGGTTCGCCGCAGCCGTAAAAAACAAAGCTGAATAACAGCAGAACCGCATTTTTGAATTTTTTCGGCACGGCAAAATAGCATACAAACACCGACGGCAGAAAATAGTACAGGAAAGGTATGCTTGAAAACAGCATTAGTATACCTCCGTCATTTTGGGTTTAAATTCTTATTTTCATGCAAAACGGGACTCTTTAAAGTCCCGCCGCACAATGTATTTCTATATCACAGCATTTATTTTAAGCGCGATTGTTCTTATTATGCAAGCGCTTCAAAAGCCGCGGTTATATCGGACGATTTTACGTCGTCGTTATACTCCGAGCCTACCATGAACAGCAGCACAACGTCGCCCGAATATGTTACCGCAAGGTCGTCAGCCTCAACGCATACCCATTTTCGCTGATTGATTCCGCTTTTCATCTGAGAGGCAATATCCGATGCGTCCGACGCGTTCTTTACCTTTACGAGTACAAGAGAATACGGAATTGAGCCTATCATAGGTTCGGAAACGCATACTTCGGAAATTTTACTGCTGTCGGTAAGTCCCGTATTGTATTTGAGCGCATTTTCATCGGAAATGTCAATATAATCGCTGACAAGCGAAAGATCAAGCGGAACTTTTTCATATATCTTTGTAATGATCTCGTCGAGCTTCATGGACGAAAGCTTATTTTCATCAGTCTTTGTGTTTTCATCTGGCTTTGTTTCGGGTTTGCTTTCGGCAGGCTTTGACTCTGCAGGTTTCTGAACGGGAGTTTCAGCCGGCTTTTCGGCAGGCTTGCTTTGTGACGGTTTGCTCTCCGCAGGTTTTGTTTCGGCAGGCTTTGACTCTGCAGGTTTCTGAACGGGAGTTTCAGCCGGCTTTTCGGCAGGCTTGCTTTGTGACGGTTTGCTCTCCGCAGGTTTTGTTTCGGCAGGCTTTGACTCTGCAGGTTTCTGAACGGGAGTTTCAGCCGGCTTTTC